>JAFGHX010000392.1 GCA_016929905.1 Kiritimatiellia bacterium | reverse complement strand
TTCCAGTTTCGAGTTTCAAGTTTCCAGTTTCCAGTTTCGAGTTTCAAGTTTCCAGTTTCCAGTTTCGAGTTTCAAGTTTCCAGTTTCGAGTTTCAAGTTTCCAGTTTCCCATCAATACCTCAACCGCATACCGGCGAGGATCTGGGCGAAGGCCCGTTCGCCCTTCTCGCCGAGCCGGTCGCGCACGCACTCGAAGTACCGCACGGTGGACAACGCCTTTGAGGTCTCGTCGTCGAACTCGATGTCGAGCAGCGGGCGCATCCATTTCTCGTCGACGTTGAACCGGACGAACAGCGTGGCCAGCTTGCAGGCGTTCCGGAGCCGGCGCAGGACCTCGGGCGGAAACGCCAGGCTCGGCACGCCCGTATTCGTGTCGCCGGTGCACGCTTCGTTCATGGCGAGCCCGCGCCGGCTGCAATACCGCGCCATCTCGGTGCCCGGATAGACGATCAGCGGATAGCACGAACAGACGCTGCCGGGCCCGATCCGCTGCATGCCCTTGATCGTGTCGATGGCGTCCTCGACCGGGTCCTCGACAGGCAGGCCGACGATGCCCTGCAGATTCACGCGGAACCCGAAGGTCGTGAGCCGGTCGTATGCCTCTTTCATGCGGCTCTCGCTGTCCCACGCGCGGTTGAACAGCTTCAGGGATTGGGGCCGGATCGCCTGCACGCCGAGCCCGACGCAGTTGGCCACCTGGCGCAGAGCGCGCAAGGCACTGTCCGGCACGCGCAGGACGTTGACGGAGGTGGAGGACACATAGAGAGGCAATCCGATTTCCTCTCTCCACGCGGCGGCAAACTCCGGCAGCCAGTCGCCCGCGTCGTCGCCGTGCAGGACGTCGTCGTCCACCCACTCGATTTCGAGGGTATCCCAGGCGACGATCGCTCTGGCTTCGGCCAGCAGCGCGGCGAGCGGGCGCCTGGCGAGAAAATAACGGGTATGCGCCTCGTTCCCGAAAATGCCGCGCATATGGCCGGCGGCCGAACTGCAATAGGCGCAGTTCCACGGGCAACCCAGCATCGCGCACATGATCTTGCGGTAGCGCCCGCCCATTCGGGGGACGTCCGCGTAGTACTCTTGCCGGGCCGGCAGCGGCAGATCGTCGGGCGTCGTCAGCGGCGTATGGATCTCGCCCCGCTCGCCGGCCAGGAGCCGTTCCACGGCCCCGCGCACGGGGCCCACGACCGCTGCGTCGATCTCCTCCGCCTCCACACTGGCCGGCACGGCGGTGACATGATGGCCGCCGAACACCGTCACGGCATCGGGCAGCGCGGCTTTCACGGCGCCGGCAATCTGCAGGGCCCTGGCGAAGAACGTGGTCAGCGGCGAGAAACACACGAAGTGCGGCCGCCACGCGATCACCGACTCGACGGCGTCCGCCTGCTCGGCATCGAAGAATCGGATCGTCTGGCCGTGCCGCTTGAGTTCGCCGCCGACGAACAGAAGGCCGTAGCTCTCCTCGTTACCGAATGCGACCAGTGCGAATTTCATAGGCAAAAGAAGTCGAAAGCCAAGAATCGGAAAAGCTTCCAGCCCGCCCGCCCGCCTGCCCCAAGTACTCGCGGGGTGGCGAAACAACGACGAGCGAATCGTAGGACGGGCTTTCCAGCCCGTCCCGCACAATCGTGAGCCGCCGGGAAACGGGGACGGGCTGGAAAGCCCGTCCCACGGCGAATCGACAAAGCCGGCGGCAAAGCCTCATACGGGTCATGTCCGGCGCGGCGCGGCGCGCCCGGACCGCGCCGGCCTTCGCCCTCCCGACATGCGACCTCCGCTCAGTTCCCGTCGAACCGGCACACCGCCTCGATGATGCAGGCGAGTTGCTCTTCGGTCAACCACCATCCGACGGGAATGCAGATATGCTCCGCGGCGAAGGCATCGACCCCGGGCAGCGGGCGGGCGGACTCCCGGAAAATCGTGTGTTTGTCGTTCCTGGCATGGACCTGCGAGACGGTAATACCGGCTTCGTCCATTGCGCGCACGAACGCCGCGCGCCGCCTGACGCGCAGCGTATAGAGCCAACAGGCGCTTTCGCCCGCGTCCGTCCGTTTGAGCGGGGTGACGGTTTTCAATCCGGCGAAGGCCTCATCGTACCGGGCGGCATGGGCGCGGTGCTTCGCGAGGTTGCCGGCCACGTGTTTGAGCTGCTCGAGCCCGATCGCGGCGGCGACGTCGTGCATGTGGAACTTGTAGCCGTGCTCGACGATGTCCGCCTCACAGCGGAAGTCCTTTCGCTTGCTGCGCCGGTCGATCCCGTACCAGCGCAGCAGCCGGCCGCGCTCGGCGTCGTTCTCGGACCGGCAGGCGAGGGCGCCGCCGTCCACGGTTGTGATTTCCTTGATGGCCTGGAAGGAGAAGCAGGCAAAATCCGAGTGCGAGCCGACCGGCGCCCCGCGATAGCGGGCTCCGAACGCGTGGCAGGCGTCTTCGATGATCCGCACGCCGTGCTCGCGCCCGATCGCGTTGAGCGCGCCGAGATCGCAGGGATTCCCGCCCCAATGCACGGCGATGACCGCCTTCGTGCGCGGGCCGATCTTGCGCGCGACGTCGGCCGCATCCATGTTGCCGGTCCACGGGTCGATATCCGCCCACACGACCCGCGCGCCCCGCTCCAGGATCGGTTCGTTCGTGGCCACGCAGGTCATCGGCGAGGAGATCACGTCATCGCCCGGCCCCACATCCGCGAGCCGCAGCGCGAGGTGGATGGCGGACGTGCCGGAATTCAAGGCGAGAATGTGCTCCGTGCCCAGCCACGGCACGAGCCGGCGCTCGAACTCCGCCACGCGCGGCCCCTCCCCAATGTAGCCGGAATACAGGACGTCCTTCAGCGCATCCAGGACCCCAGCCGGCATGAACACCTTGAACAGCGGAATCGCGCGGCCGCCCCCCGAAAGCCACTCTGAGATGGACTCGTTCTTCGCCGTCACGTCGCCACACTTCCCGCTTGTTCCGGGCTCACCACACGTACTAAGATGCCCGCAATCCGAGGGAGAGGAAAAACCGTGCTGAAGTCGCTTCTGCTGTCGTTCGCCGCCCTGCTGCTCTTCCTTGCCGTGCACGCTCTCGTCTGGCGGCTGCGCCGGATCAAGCGGCGCTTCACCGTGCTGTCCTGGGTCTTCCTCGGCGCCACCGCCTTCTACGTCGTTGCCTACTGCGTGCTGCCCAAGGCAGCGGCGTGCTCCATTCTTCCGATACAGGACCCCTATGTCAAGCATTCCAGCCTGGGTTGGGACATCCTGTTCGCCGTCAACGGGTTCGTCCTGTTCTTCTTTCTCGTGCTGGCCTACCTGGAACTGTACTTCACGGCGGACCGTTCCATCGCCATCCGCATTCTGCGCGAAATCGAGTTCGCGCCGGGCCAGGCGCTGAGCCGGGAGGAATTCGGCCACCACTACGATGCCGAAGAGCTGGTCGTGACTCGCCGGTTCCGCGAGTTGGAAGAATACGGCTATATACGCCGTGAGAACAAGACGTACCGCACCACGAAAAAGGGCCGGTTCACCGCCAGATTCTACACGGGCCTCATCGATTTCCTGCGCCTGGAGGGCGGGTAAGACCGGGCCGTCGTCCTGTGTGCTGCGAACCGTGGGACGGGCTTTCCAGCCCGTCCCGCACAGTCATGAGCCGACGCGAAACGGGGACGGGCTGGAAACCCCGTCCCACGGGGATCGACAGAGCCTGCAGCCTGCCCGCCCGCGAAACAAAGACGGGCGAACCGTAGGACGGGCTTTCCAGCCCGTCCCGCACAGTCATGAGCCGACGCGAAACGGATCAGTCCACATCCCCTTCGGGAATGTGGTACAGCACCCAAACCGCCCGTCCGCCGCGCCCGGCCAGCCCGATGACGCGGGGCAGTTGCAGCGGCCAATCGCCGTAGGTGAGCACATCGGTGGCGCCCAGTTCCCGGCGAATCGCCCGCCACTCGGCCGGCCGGCGCCGCGCCCAGAGCGCCCGGCACTCGGCGAAGGAGAAAGGCGGCTCGAACAGGTCCACGCCGTACACGGTTCGGAGTATGGTTTGCACCGTCGGTCCGGCCTCCGGGCAGTAACTGAGAATGTCGATCGACTCCGTATTCAGGAGCACGGGCCGGCGCGTCCGGACCTGAATAGTCCGCATCGGGTGCGCGGTGATCAGCACCCCCGGCCGTTCGCCGACCTGGCGCCAGAACGCGTCTTCTTTCGGGCTGACGCAGAGCAGGCAGCGCGAACGCCGTACGGACCAGGCGTGCCAGAGCCCGGCAAGCACAATGATCGTGCAGACAAGGATCACGGCGCGCGCGGCACCGCGCGCGCGACCCGGCAGGGCCGCCGGCTGCGCCGTCCGGCCGCGCAAGGCTGCGAGAAGCAACCCCGTCGCGACCATGAACACAAAGGCCGAGCGCCGCACCAGTTCCACGTACCGGCCGTGGTCTTCGGCCTGGAACAGACCCAGCCACCGGCCGAAGGGCAGCGCGAGCTGCAGCAGGAACACCAGCGTGAGCGCGGGCACCAACCGCCTGTGCGACAGCCGGCCGAGCAGCCCCAGCAGCAGGGCGGCCAGCGCCAGGCTGTTCAGGTTCATGAACCGCGCGGGCATCAGAACGGTCAGCGCGCGCGGCAGGTCGGCCGGGTCGACCCAATGCGCGAGAACGGCATAGCTCAGCCCCACGACGCCGCTGACGAGCAGCACAGCGAACAGCACAGCCGCGGATTCCGGGCAGTCGCGCCTGAACGCCCGCAGCCACAGGCCGCACAGTGCGAGACTCAACAGCCCGACCACGGTCGTCATCGAATACAGGTTCAGCCATTGCCTGTGCACGTCCCAGTTCCGGAGAAAAGCGGCATAGTACTTCAGCGCAGATTCGCCCGCCACGCCGGTGCCGGCGGGCGCGGACAGCCGGTGTGCCGCGAAACTGGCGAAGAAGATCAGCGCGCCGCCCAGCAGGAACGGCCAGGCCGTTCTGAGCCGCGCGGCACATGCCCGCCTCCGCCGCACGCAGAGAGCGGCCAGCACCACCCAGCCGAACAGGCCGAGCGCCCCGTGCACGCCGGGCAGCACCCCCAGCACAAACGCGCCCGTACGCGGCATGTCGGCGCCGACAAGCGCAACGCCCAGCAGCAGCAGGGCCAGCCCGATCACGCCGTAGGTCATGCCCACGCCGAGCATGAAGATGGGGTAGCCGTTCCCGAACGCGTAGGCGAAGGAAGCCAGGCTCACGAACGGCGCGGCCAACGCTGGAATCGGGCGGCGACAGATCCCGAACGCGCACATGGAAAGGGCCGCGAACGAAAACGCGCCCTGCAGCCCGGAGAAAAAGAACGAAACCGTCTTCTCGGAGAAGCCCGCCGAAAGCAGGCCCGTCGCAACCTGTACCAGCAACGAATACACCTTGCGGTGGTACAGGTACACCGGGTTGCCGGCAGGGAAACCGACCGCGCCGGAGACGGCTTGAGCCGTCTCGACCGCGTCCTGCCAGGTCGAACCCGAGAATGCCGCCACCAGAAAGCCGAACGCCAGGCTCGCACACAGCACGAGCCGGCCCCGGGCGCCGGGCGGGCCGTCCGGCGCCGCCTCGTCCCATGCCACCAGTCCGTTCACCCATTCAATGGGTCGCATAGCTCTCCCAAGCGCGGCTGTCGGCCGCCGCCGGCGATTTCAAGCCCCCTGACACCCGGAAACACCCTTCCACCCTTCCACCCTTCCATTCTTCCATTCTTCCATTCTTCCACTCTTCCATTCTTCCACTCTCCCACGCCGTCTACTCGTCCAACTCGCGCACGAGCCGGAACCCGAGATGCGCATAGTGGAAATCCGGCGGGTAGTGCGTTTCCATAGGCCAGAAGAGTCTGTTCTCTCTGTCGCGCCAGCTCCCGCCCAGGCAGATGCGCGGCACGTCCGGCAGTGGCTGGACGTACGGGTCGTATCCGATGACGTCGTCGCACCATTCCCAGACGTTGCCGCGCATGTCATATACGCCGGCCGGGTACGCGGCGCGGGTGCCGGTGGAATGCGTCATGCCTTTGGCGTTCCTGCGGTACCATGCGACCTCATCGATCAGCCCGTAGGGCTTGCGATGCCTCAACAGCAGGGTCAGGTACCATTCGTTGACGGACGGCAACCGATACACCGGCTTGCCCTCCATCCTGTTCAAGCGCCGGATGAACTGCCGGATCATGCGATACGACACATTCTCCACGGGCCGATCGTCGCTCTTGAAGACGCTGGGATTGCCGCCCATCAACGCCGTCCACTCCGTCTGCGTCACTTCGAACACGCCCATCAGGAACTGATTGGTGTGCGGACCGCACCTGACGAACCGCATGCCGAGCGAGTTGGTGTAGTCTGCGCCCGCCGCCGCCCGTGGAATCGGGTCCGGCGGCAGCTCGGCCGGCACTGGCGGCTGTTCGAGGAAGACCGCCTCCAACTCGTAGTCATAGCCGACGACGAACTTGGGCCGCTCGTTGTCGATGAACCGGCCGAAGAACGACTCGATGCAGGTCTGATGATACCAGGCGTAGGTGTGGGGTCTGGGCGGGCGGTCGACCAGCTTGAAGGTGAAGTCGGGCTCATCCTCATGCGCCTTGACAAAGGCGGTGACCTGGTCGAAATAGTCACGTAACGGCCTGGTGCGCCGCCCGATCTCGTAGCCGGTCTGCCGCGTTCTGACCCCGTGCAGCGCCGCCAGCACCAGCAGGCCCCCGGCCAGGACACGCTTCCAGCGGGAGCCGCCCAGATCCAGCGCATCGAACAGCGCGAGCAGAAGCAGCGCGCCGGTATTGTACGCGTAGTGGCTCGAGAGCGAGAGTTCGTTCAGCGAGGACTCGATGTGCGCGGCGCGGGCCAGACAGAAAATGGCCGCCGTGCCCAGCGTGACACCGCCGGAAACGACGAGCGGGCCCAACTCCCGGCTCAACCGCACCTTGCGCGCGGCAACGCCGAGCGCCACGGCGGCGAGCAGGCCGGCCGCCCAGAATACGGCCGCGGGCCTCACGACGAAGACCATGGCGTCCAGCGTCGTATACCCGACGAGCGACGGTGCGGCGATCGCGCGCAGGATCAGGGCGAGGAACCGGACCGTATTCGCGCCCATCACCCACAGCGGCAAGGTCCGGGACTGGCCCGTCATCTGCCAGAAAGGCCAGGCGAGACACAAATGCAGCGCGTACAAACCGGCCCACACGGCGACGGGCGCAAGCAGGAACAGACTGGCCGCGCCCGCCGCCCGGCCCTGCAGCCCTCGTGCGCGGCGGCGATACCAGAGCCAATAGGCGCCAAACAGGACGAACGGCACGGGCAGTGCGGCCTCGGCGGCCAGCAGCGCCAGCAGGCTGGACAGGCCCGTCCAGAAGAACCCGTTCGCCGGCGCACGCCGCCCGGCGACGGTGGCCCGGAATGCCGCGATCGCCGCCAGCTCAAAGAACAACAGCAGCATGTAGCCGCCCATGTGCGGCCACATCACGACGTTCGCCGCCGGGACCAACACGGAGAACAGCAGTGCGAACAGCCAGGCAAAGCCGTTCGGCTTCGCCTGGCGCAGCACGCCCCACAGCAGAAAGACGCATGCCAGATGCCGCAGAAACGCCATGATGTGCCGGCCCACGTAATGCGTGTCGAACAGAACCCGGTCCAGTGCGAGCACCCCGCCGAAATGCAGCGGCCTGAACAGCAGCCGGTCGTGCTTCTGATAGAGCGCCAGCTCCGTGTACTTGACGATATAGCCCAACCCGCGCGGGGTGCCCTTGGTCAGGAAATACATGTGCCAGTCGTCATGCCGGAAGATATGGAAGAAACTCGGCCAGAAGACCCAGAGGTTGACCGCCACCAGGATCAGCGCCGGCACGGCCACCCGCCACCTGCCGTGCGGGCCGGTACCGTCGAGCATCCGTTCGATCCTGCCGATCACACGCATGACTGTTCCCGTAGACTGCACCCCGTCACAGGAGTCCGCGCCGCAAGCGCCGCAAAGAGCCGGCGCCGCCGGTCGCGCGCCCTCCACTCTTCCACCCCTCCACTCTTCCACCCCTCCACTCTTCCACCCCTCCACTCTTCCACTCTTCCACTCTTCCATTCTTCCACTCTTCCACTCTTCCCCGCGTCCAGCTCACAACCGCTTCGCCCTCACTTTCTCCGCCCGTTCCCACGCGCGCCGGATGCACTGGTCGGTATCCAGGTACATGAATTCGCCGGTCCTGCCCAGCAGTTCGAGCGGCTCGATCGGGCGCAGGAACTCCCGCACGCGTGCCAGGTGCTCGGCATAGTCCTTGCGGTACACCGGGTAGGCGTGCGGCGTTTTCACGACCCGTGCGCGGTCGATATCGGCGCGGGTCAGAATCCCATCCTGCTCAAGCGCGCCGCTGCAGCGCTCGACGAGCTCGTCGGCGGTCGCGGTCCAGGCGGCATCTCCCGGCCGGCACGGGATTTCGAGCGCAATCATATTCTCGCCCGCCGGACTCGTTGCCGCGCTGAACGCATTCAGTTCGGAGAGGCGGTTGTACGGGCGGTTCAAGACGTAGACGTAGTGGCCGCCCAGCACCTGTTGCCGGCGGGTCACAAGCGCCAGGACAAGCAACGGCCGGTACTCCAGCTTTGAAGCTGAGGCCAGGACCGGCCGCGGGGGCACGGGCCGCAGGATCGAGATCAGCGTGCTGAGCGGCAGCGTCGACACCACGCCGCTGCCCTCAACGGTCTCGCGACTGCCTGCCCGCTCGTAGGTCACGCGCACCCGCGCGCCCGGCTCGACGGCCAGTTCGACGACCCGGCAGTTCAGAAGCAGCCGGCCGCCCGCCCCCGTAAAATCGGCGGCGACCCGCTCGGCGATGGCGCCGAACCCATTGGGCGGGTAGTACACGGGCAGGCGTTCGCGCTCGATCAGCGAGCCGGTACGCGCCGCGCGGCGGCGGCGCAGCATCAGGGCAAGCGTCCGGGAGAAGCTCAGGCGCGTGTGAGTGGGAATGCAGCGCGAAGACAGCTCATCGCACGGTACGCCCCAGAACTGTTCCGTGTACGGCTTGAAGAAGGTCCGATACAGGTGTGCGCCGAAGTTCGCGACGGCCCAGTCCCGCACCGTCTGGCCGGCATCGGCCGCGCCGTGCCGGCGGCGGCCGAGCCGGCTCTTCAGAAAACTGACGGTGGCCGCCAGGCCGGCGGCGGCCCCCATCTGGAGCAACACGCCGGACGTGGTGAGCGGATAGTCGAGAAACCGACCCTCATAGCAGAATCTGACCCGGCGCGAGGCGGCGGGCAGCGGCTCGTCGAACAAGCCGCGTCGCACGTGGGCCAGGACCTCCGCATCGTCCGAAAAGAAGAGGTGCGGACCGAAATCCAGATGACAGCCGTCCTGATGCACGGTCGCGGCCAGGCCGCCGCAGAAGGCCTGCGCCTCGAGCACGACGACCTCCGCCCCCGCCGCCGCCAGTCGCTGCCCGGCGCACAGCCCGGAAATGCCGCCGCCCAGAATGATGATTCGTGCCGGCATGCCGTTCCTCGCTCCCGCCCGCCCCGCAGGCGCAGACACTGTATCATCTCCCCGTGCCAGGCACAATTCCTCAGACCGGCGGCCCGGCACAAAAAATGCGAAAAAGACTCCACATCCCCGATGGGTGTGGTATGCTGTCTCTGCCGCGGGCCGTGCGGACGGCGAACGAGGAAGGCCAGAGGGGTAAAGTCGTAACAGGGAAGTATCGAGATGTCTATCGGATGGAATTTGGTTTGCAGGAACCTGACTTCGACGAAGGAGATCAGGGAGAAGATCAGGCATAAGATCGGCAAGATGGAGCGGCATCTGAAAGGGTTTCTGCCGGACAGCCTGTTCCTCCACGTGGCCATTGAGAAGCAGACCAGCCACAAACCCGGCGTGAAGACGGTGCTCGTGCTGCGGCTGCCCGCCCACGTGTTGAAGACGGAAAAGAGCGGCGCGGACGCCATGCAATCGGTCGACAACGCCGTGAAGGCGCTGCTGCAGGAGATCGAGTCCGTCAAGGCGCATATCCGCAAGGACCACACGAAGCGGCGCGACCGCCGACAGGACGAGGACCAGTCCCGGACGGTTCTGTTCGCGGCGATTCCCGAACCGGAAGGGATCGGGCCTCAGAACCCGAAAGATGTCATCTCCGATCTGCTGAACGAGCAGTACGATCGGCTCGTGAAATACGTGTACCGCCAAATCGAGCACGTCGCGCAGACGCGCGGGCTGGCAGCGGGCCGCCTGAACGCCCGCACTGTTGTGGACCAGGCCGCGGCACGCGCCCTGGCCGCCCCCGAACAACTGCCGGGCGGCATGAGCTACCAGGTCTGGCTCTACGCGCTCGCGCGTGAAGAGTTCGAGCGCGGCTGCACCGAGCTCGCCCAGGAGGCCGGCCACACGCTTTCGATGGACGAAGCCGCCAGCCGGCAGCCCCACGCGGAGGAGAGTGACGAGACCCCGATCGACTATCTCAGCGAGCAGATGCAGCCCGATCCCGATCAGGCCGCGCTGCAGGCCTCGGACGAGGAGTCGCTCAGTCCGGACGAGGAACTGGAACGCAAGGAACTGATCGCCAACGTGCGGCGCATCGCCGAGAAGTGGCCGAAACAGGAGCGCGACGTCTTCGATCTGTACTTCATCGAGGGGTTCAGCCCGCGCGAGATCGCGCTCATCCAGAACAGGCGCCCGCACGACGTGCGCGAGGCTGTCTCCGAAATACGGCAACGCCTGAGAGACCTGCTCCAGAACCACCCGGCACGACTCGAGCAACTCGAAGACCTGGCCGATCAATCCCAGGCGCATGACCAGCGCCCCGTCCCCGTGGAGTAGCCGGCGGAAGAACTTGCTCGAGCACTTACTCGGGAACTGACTCGGGAACTTGCTCGGAATTCGCCCGATGCCTGCGGGGCCTCGAGCCGGTCACCGATCATGCCGCACGGGCACCAGCACGTCCAGCGCCTTCTGATACACGCGCACGGCCATCTCGGTCGGCATGTCCACCAGTTCGCCGTCCGCCTGGATCGGGGTCGGCTTCTTGCGCCGGACGGTCAAGTGCCTGAACCGGCGCGAGACGACCTGCGGGATCTGGTTGATGGTGCCGTCGAAGAAACGCGCGATGTCGGCCACCAGGTCCGGCACATCCTGGCGCAGCACCACGACCAGTTCCAGAATGCCGTCGTCGGGGCAGGCGTGCGGCGCGATGCGCGCGCCGGCGCCGTACTGTGTCAGGTTGGCCACCGTGAACACGAGCGGGTCGGGGAACCGCAACTGTTCGTCGGAATCCAGCTCGGCCTCGATCGGCTGCGGCGAATACTCGAAGAACTGGTACATGCCCGCGAAGATGTAGGGGATAATGCCGCGTACAGGCGACTTCTCGAAGGAGCGGACCAGCGCGGCGTCCCAGGCCATGCTGCAGGTGATGAAGAACGGGTGCTCGTTCACCGCGCCCACATCGATACTGCGCCGCTTCGCCGACGCGAGCGCCCGGGCCGCGCCGTCCAGATCCAGCGGAATCCCGAAATGCCGCGCGAACCCGTTCCCGCTCCCGGCCGGCAACACGCCGAGCACCAGCTTGCTGCCGATCACCACGCTGCCCACGCTGCTCACCATCCCGTCGCCGCCCACCACCAGCAGGGTGTCCACCCCGTCCGCGATCGCGCGCTTCGCCTTCGCCTTCCCGTCCGCCGCGTTCAGGCTCACCTGATAGGTCAGGTCCGTGCCCGGCACATCCCAATACTTCTCCACCGCACGGCGCACCCGCTCCAGCGAAAGGCCCAGCCCCGACTTCGGATTGATCAGTACCCGAACACGCCGCCACGATTCCGACGACATCCCCGCACCCCCTTCGCCGCCGCCCGAGCGCGACATTGTGCCGGCAGGGGCACACAGTTCCGCCGCAGACCCGATTCCGAGTGCCTGCTCCCGGTGCACCGCCCGAACATGACAGGTTCAACCCCCAGTCAGCGCTCGTCTGTCGGGGGCGGTGAGGCGCGCGGGCTGCCGCGTCGCCTCCACCGGCCGGTTCGGCTGGTGACGGCTTCCAGGTCTAACGTTCAACGCTCAACTGGCGTGGGAAGTGGAACGTTGGGCGTTGAATGTTGAACGTTGGCCGCGTGCCTCTTCTTGCCTGCTTGGATTGTCCGCCGAACAATAGCCGCAATCCCTCCTGCCGTCAATCATCGACGCACGGCCACACTCGGCGTTCGGCAGCCAAGTCGTCGACTGGCCGGCGGCTCGGCGCAGCCTCGCCCTCCAGCAGGAGGAAAACGCCAAACGTTACGGGCCGATTGCCAACGGACGGCGAACCCGCTGCTGGCGGCCGGCGCCGCTATCGCGTTGCCGCCTCACCGCCCACGTTCCGCACGCCGCGGGCGGGCATTCGCCATTCCGCATTTCCCCTTGACACCGGCCACGCGCCGCTCGACACTGCATGCGCCATGCTGCCGATCCGCGACAACATCCCGTCGCGACGCGTGCCGTTCGTGACGTATCTGCTGATGCTCGCCAACGTGGCCGTGTTCGTCTACGAACTGCGGTTGTCCGACACCGACCTGGCGCGTATGTTCCACTGCTACGGCGTGGTCCCGATCCGGTTCACGGCGCCGCTGACCGCGCGCTATGCCGGCTGCACCGGCGGCTCGCTCCTCTCGTTCGTCACCTACATGTTCCTGCACGGCGGCTGGCTGCACATCATCTCCAACATGTGGGCGCTGTGGCTGTTCGGCGACAACGTCGAAGACCGGCTCGGCCACTTCCGATTCCTCCTCTTCTATCTCGCCTGCGGCGTGCTGGCCGTGATCGCGCACGTGCGGCTCGTCCCGCACAACACGTTCCCGACCGTCGGCGCCAGCGGCGCCATCGCCGGCGTGATGGGCGCCTACTTCCTGTTCTTCCCGCTGGCCCGCATCCTGGTGATGGTGCCGATCCTGTTCTTCCCGCTCGATTTCGAAGTGCCGGCCTTCTTCTACCTGCTGTTCTGGATTGTGACGCAGTACCTCAGCGCGGCGGCCATGCTGCGCACCGGCGCCGCGAACGCCGGCGGCGGCGTGGCGTTCTGGGCGCATGTCGGCGGGTTCATCGCCGGGCTCGTGCTCGCCATCCTCTGGCGCCCGCGCGGGCGCCAATTCGGCACGCCGCCACGCCGACACGGAAGGGCCGCTTGAAGAACCGGGCCATGCCCCGGAAAGCATCGCCCGGTTCGCCGAACGGCGCCGTCTTCTTTGACGTGCCGCTCGCGAGGAGAGGCTGTCTCAAAACCTGAGCCACACGCTGCCACACGCCTTACGGCGTTAACTACAAACGGCACATCTGGCGGTTTCAGCCGTTTGTAGTCAAGCCCGTAAGGGCTGTTCCCCGGCTGTGAGAGAGCCTCTCCTCGCGAGCGGGGTTCTGGGTGTGGATTCCACCATCGACCATCCCGAATTCGCGAGTTCTCACTCGCGAATTCGGGCGCCCCATTTCCCGCTTGTCCGCTACTGCCGCGTGCGCTATGCTTGCTCTCGAACGCGGGCTGTCGGGGTGTCCCGGTCCGGGACTGAGATCATACCCGTTGAACCTGATCCAGGTCATGCTGGCGGAGGGAGCTGCGCGTAGTCCGGTCCTGCCGGCACCCCCTTCCGCCGCCGATCCTTGGCAGGTGCGCCCGTGCTGTTCGGCACGCTTCGCGGCCGAGAACGTTTCCCGCGGATTGACGAACGGCAGCGGCTGGGCTGAGCGCGTACGGCTTTCGGGCGGGGGAGTTTGGTTGTGCAAGTGATCGTCAACGGGGAGAAGAAGGACGTGACGGACCAGGCCACGGTCGCAGGCCTGATATGCGAACTCGGGCTGGGACGCTATACGGGTATCGCCGTGGAACTGAACGGGCGATTCGTGGACCGACAGACCTACGAAACGACGGTCGTCCCGCCGGGCGCCATACTGGAAATCGTCCGGTTCGTTGGAGGAGGCTAGCGTGGAATGGCGCCAAGATAAGGCGCTCTTCGGACGAGCAGAACAGCCCTTACGGGCTTGACTACGAACGGCTTGTCGCCGGAACAAGGCCGTTCGTAGTC
>JAFGHX010000043.1 GCA_016929905.1 Kiritimatiellia bacterium | reverse complement strand
TCTACGCCTTCCCCGAGACCTTTACCGGCAGTGACACAACCGTCTCGATCAGCGTGACCGTGGACCTTTGCAATGGGATTATATGCGGGAATAATCCCGTCAACTTCAGCGATGCGTTTGGATTGTGCAAGGCCAAGACCGATGCGCCACAGTGGCCCCCCTACCTGTCCGAAAGGGAGAAGCGGATCCTTGAGAAATACGGCGCGACCTTGGTTGCGGGGAAGGGGGATCCGTCGGTGAATTGCGTGGGCTACACGTTCCAACAGTTGGGCGAAGAGAAACCCAAGGGACCGTGGCTCGATCAAGGTGTTCTTGAGCAGGCCAATCTGTACCGAGTTGACACGAGGCCAGAGACAGGCGCCGTCCTCATGCTTCAATACTCTGGCTCCAACCTGGTGGCGGGCCATATGGGGCTTGTAGTACCAGGGGGAACAGAAAACCAGCGCGGCAGCAGCGGAGACGTGTTCTTCTTTCCCGCCTCGACCGTGGAGAATATCATGAGGGAAATCCAGCGCGCTCCCGTGACGGCTCAATGGTATGAGCACCGACCCGACTGACGGAGTGACCTATGAGTAATACTGCCCGTTGTCTCTGGTGCATGCTTCTTGCGGCTTGGTCCATGATGTTCATGTCTACGTTGACTGCAGATCCCACGCGGGCCGGGGGCTCCAGGCATCTTGAGGGGACTCGTGATGCGGTCGCCTCTGGGCGCATCCCGATGGCCATTCTAGTCGACCGCATCGCACAGGACGGCACGGTGATCCCAGCCGGCGGGTTCTTCCTTGTTCATCGCGATCAGGCGGCCGTTCCACTGGCCGAAACGATTGCGCGGGACGCTGTCCTTTCGTGCAAGTTTCTGGGGGCGGACGGCGCAGACGATGTTTATCTATTGCTTCTTGATTTGCGCAGATCCTCAGAGAAAATCAAGGTGTCTTTCCCTGAAGCGGAGGATGTTGGCCCTGGCCGTCTCTATTACACGCATGTGCGCGTGAATGGGCAGTCGTCCACTGTTCTGCGAGCCGACCGCCTCCAAGTTCGTGTTGAGCCTCAGACTATATATCGGTACACAGATAGCCATGCCCCTCTCGCCCTGAGCACAAACCAGGTCATTGAACGCATCAGCGTCTTACGTCAGGGGGGACGCAAGGCGGACGAAGCTTTTTGTGAACTGACTGGTCAGGGGAAGGCGGCAATTGCCTTGCTTATTGAAGCTTCCGGTGACAAGATCCCTGTTGCCGGGATTCGCTGGGGCCACGGCTTCTCCATCGGGCATCTGCAAGACCCACCCGCCGGCATCATACTGCTTTACTTGGTCGATGTGATCGTGACAGACGCACAGAGCGCTGGCGGGCGCCCGGCGATTGTCCCCTGCGACTTTAGTATACCCCTTCAAGCGGACGACCCCGTGATTACCACATCGCATGCGCATCATGCGCAGGCAATTGACTGCTATCGGAAGTGGTGGCTGAAGGTCAAAAACCTGGACATGAATCTGATACGCAAGACCATTCATCCCTTGGCCGGTTCAGGTTTGCGTTGGGTGGATAGGGATCCGTTGTTGCTCGGGTTCGGACCTTGACTGGCTGTTGCCCGGAGGGACCACCAAGGAAGAGGCGCGATCCGAACCCGGACACCGCCCGGCGGATTACGGTTGGGCCAAAAGAGGGGACTCGGAAATCGACCTATCGAGAAACGACTGACTGAACCCCCGGATAGACGGCACTTTCAAGGCCATAGTCCGAGAGTGCTTCCGAAAGCGTGCCGGAACCCCTTTTGGGGAGTTTCCACGGGCAGAGATTGACAATTCGGCTTTGCCGACACCATAGCGCCGCACATCCGAAAAGACCTATCCGCACGGCGATCCGCAGGCGACTCCAGATGCGACGCCGAGGCCTTTCACTGATCACGCCGCGCGGGCGGGGCGCCGGACAGGCTGCCGTCGGCCTCGAGGGAAACGCTTGTGAACGGGAAGTCGGCCGGCCGGTTCCGCCGCGCGCCGCCGTGATAGAACGGGCGGCGTACGCACCGCCAATCCCGAGCGCCCCAGCGAAAACTCCGGAACGGGTCCCGAATCCGGTCCATTTCGGCCAGCAGCCAGTCGTGCAACCGGTCGCGGGCCGCGGCATGCGCCGAATCCTCTATACGGTTTTCCGTTTCATAAGGATCGGAGGCCAAGTTGTAGAACTCGTCTGATTCAAACAGGTTCACCGCCAGCTTGCTGTCGGAGTCAACAGCACATCGGATCGGGTAAAGCTCGCCCCAGCCGTCGTGATTGATGGCGAACCGGTTGAAACTGATCAACGCCGCCTCGCGCACCTTGCCGTGCGGACGAGCGAGCACGGGCGCCAGGCTGACGCCTTGAAGGACGTCGGGCGGCTCGAGCCCGGCCAACGCCATCATCGTGGGCATCACGTCGATGGTGCTGACGATCGCTTCGGAGGCCACGCCCGCCGGCCCGCCCGGAACCGAGATCAGCAAGGGGACACCGCAGCTTTCCTCGTACATCATCGGCCCCTTGCCGTGCAGGCCGTGCGATCCGAATTGATCGCCGTGGTCGGACATGTAAATCACCGTCGTGTCGCCGCCGTGCAAGCGGCTCACCGCGTCCAGCACACGCCCGATCTCGCGGTCGACGTAGCTGTTGCACCCGTACCGTTTCGTGAGCCCGGCGGCGAATTGCGGCCAGCTCTTCTCCCGCCCGTTCCACTCCGCGCCTTGGATCTGCTGAAGCGAAGGTTTCCCGCTCAGCGGGGCCAGGAAATTCGGACGGCCGGGAATGTCGTCGGCGCAGAACCGTTCCCAGTACTCCGGCGGCGCCACGTACGGGCCGTGCGGTTCGTCGAAAGACGCCACCAGCGCAAACGCCGCATCACCCACGGTCTCAAGAAAATCAATTGCGCGATCGGCGACGCGATGCCCCCAGATGTGGTCCTCGTCAAACCCCGCCTCGCGCAGTTCTTCGGCCGTTCGGCAACGGCGGTATTTCCCGAACATCTCGGGTCCGATATCGTCCGCGTAGCGTTTGCCGTCATACCACCAGTCCGGCTCGAACCCGCCGCCCGGCACGCCGTCCCCGAAATAACCGGTGCCGTCCAGGTGCCATTTCCCGGTGTAGGCGGCGCGGTAGCCGTAATGGCGGAACAGCGTGCCCATCAGCGTCGTGGCGGCGCTCGGCGCCATGTTGTTGGCCCACGCGCCGTTCACCTGCGGGTGCGTGCCGCTGAAAATCGCGCTCCGCGCCGGGGTGCATAGCGGGCAGGCCGTGTAGGCGCGGTCGAACCGAATCCCGGCTGAAGCCAGCCGGTCGATGTTCGGCGTGTCCGCCTTCCGGTTGCCGTAGCAGCCGACCATGCTCTTGCTCTGCTGGTCGGTCATGATGATGACGAAGTTCATGCTCGCCCTCTCCCCTCGGCCGGCACGGAGGCCGGCCCGCCACGGAATCAAGATACAAGGGTTCGTGATTCGGAGGGCGCGGCTCCGTCCGCGCCGCGGCCTCCAATGGGACCGCCCGTCACGTATAGGTGAAATACGCCGTGGCCCGGCACGCGCGGTCCGCGGTCACGCGCACCCAATGCGCGCTGTAGCCGCTCGGAAACTCGTGGTGCACGTACCCCTTGGCCGATACCGTGAAGACGCCGTAGGTCTTCCAGGTGCCGTTTCCCAGGAAATCCGCCTCCACGGTGAACGTAACGGCCGCGTCGGCGTCGTGCGCAAGATGCACGACCTTCTTGTCGAAGCCCGTCATCAGATACGGATCCGACGGCTCGCCGGCCTGCACGGCGGCTTCCCACCACGGGCCGCCCCACCCGCCCGGCTTGCCGAACTGCCACAAATCGTCCGTCTTGCCGAACCACAGCCCGGACTGCGGCTCGCCGCAGAACGGGTTCGATTTCCCCGCCGGGCTGGCATTGTCGGCGCCGAGCACCAGCATCCCGCGGTACGAACAGAAGTCGCCCAGCACCCACAGATGCGTCGAAATCGGGCGCACGCCCCAGATCCTTCCTTCGTAAGCCCAGGGCGACAGTTCGTAGAACATGCCGTGACAGTCCATGAGGAACCGTTCATGCTCCGTTTCCCGGATACGCGGCCATTCGGTTTGCCACATCTGGTCGTACGTGTGACTGGCCTTCGGAAGCCGGTACGTCGACCACTTCCCGTCGCCCTTTGTGAACACTTTCAGGATCGCCGAGGCCCTGTCCCAACCCGTGGCGAACACGGTGGATCCGAAATGCCCGCGGCCGGTTACCTCCACGAACGGATTCCGCTCCAGGGTCGTCCATCGCGCCCCGTCCCATTCGGCCAGGCGACCCGCCGCCTGGCGTCCCGTGAAATCCTCCTGGCCATAGCTGTTGTTCGCCACCACAACCCGGCCGAACGCCGTGTAGCCCGCCTTGAAATGCGCGTATCGCTTGTCCGGCACCTCCAGTTCGTCAGCCAGATCCGCGACAGCACGCACGTCCAGCGTGTCCACGTTCATCTCCAGGAACCGGCCGTACATGTCCAGCAGATAGACCCAGTGGTCGGGATCGGTCAGATGCGACATGGTCGCGCACACCAGCAGATCCTTTTCGAACGCTTCGAGCGCCTCGACCTTCCTGACCTTGCGGTCGGCATCGATCACATATGGCCCGATAATCAATTGATTGCTGGGCACATGCACCATCCGGTTGGCATACGTGCCCGGCCGGCTCTCCGGGCGGCGCACCATGCGCAGGTCTTCACCGATCTCGTAAAGCCCGCCGCCGACCCCGGATCCCTTGCCGCTGGAGAAATAGCTGACCACCCAGAGCCGGTCGGCCCACGGCATGAGCGCGCCAACCGCACACTCCGTCCGAGGCGGCCCGAGATCCGCCCGGATCGCCAGACTTGGAATCACCCCGCTGATCGTCATCGGCCCCGCTGCATTCATGTCATCTGTCTCCAACAGTCAAGCGTCCATCATCGACCATTGCACTGTTCCATCCACGAAAGATCCGAACAAATGCGTCAAGCCTCGAAATGAAATCGATAGGTCAAGCATGTGGAGGATAGCCGCAAAAAGGCACAAAAGGCGCAAAAAGGGGCGCGCAGGGAGGGACAGAGGTGTGCAACACAAATCCATATGTTGCGGGAATCGCGCCCGCGCCAGAACGCGGTCACGCTTCCCGCAACGTTGCCTTCCTATCATGCACAAGATCGGGTGGAAGAGGCCCCCCCCCCCGGCTGAAGGTGCACGAAGAACCCTCTTGTGCCTTGTCGAAAGACAGACGTTGGAGGAATTTGGCGCGGGCTGCCTCTGAGAGGCTATCGTGCCCCCATCCCTCGCCTCAAGCAGCCCGCCCAAATGCCTCCAACATATCCTCTTCTGCTTCTTGCGCCTTTTGCGCCTTTTTGCGGCAATTCTCTGCACGTGCTGTGCCCCCTCGTCGGTTTGAGGCGCGACGACTTCGCTAGCCATCAACCGCTCTGCCCGTACGCCCGGATCTCGCACACGGCCGCGTCGTCACGCATCTTGCGGATGAGCAGACGCAGCTTGGAGGCCGTCACGGGATCGAATTTCAGAACGTGCCGTCGCAACGCGTTGCCCTCGATCTCGCTCACCGTCTTCCAGTCCCCGTTGGCGCGCGCCTGTATTTCGAACGACTCCGCCGACCGGGCGTCCGACTGGAACGCCACATGTACGGTGTCGAAATCCACCGGTTTACCGAAATCGATTTCACACCACTGCGGTAGAGGCTGCTCCGGGTCCGGCGCCCAGGCATGGCGATCCCCCTCGACAGCCCGGCTGCGCCCGTCCAACACGCGCTCTGCACTCATGGCGGACCCGTTCCGCGACGCGAAACTGGAGGCGCTGACCGACGCGCCCCGCGCCAGGTCGGCCGGGTCCTCGTTCTTCACACCTATCAGGTAGCACCCGTCTTTCAAGAGCGTCTGCTGCAGCTCGTGGATATGGTCTTCGTACACGCCGCGCGGCGTGCAGCCGTGGCGCCGCGCGACGGCCGCCGCCGTGCCGACCGCCTGCCCCATGAGCGCTGTCGTGCGCATCACGCGGATGCCGCCGAGCGCCACATGGCTGCAGCTCACGTTGCGCCCGGCCATGAAGAGATTGTCGATGTCCCGCGAGTACAGGATGCGATAGGGGATGCTCACCTTGTAGCGATAGGCGTGGAAGGCGCCCGGCCCGCGCACCCAAAAGGCCTGCGGGTGGTGGATGTCGATCGTCCACCCGCCGTAGGCGACCGTGTCGGGATGCACGGTCCGCTCGACAAAATCCTTCTGCGTCATGATGAGGTCGCCCAGGATCCGCCGGGATTCGCGCGTACCCGGAACGGGGTTGAGCCACACGAGCTCGCGATTCACGTTGGCGGCCTTGAATTCCGGATCGTGATTCTTGACGTAGTCCCACAGTCCGATGTTGATGCGGAACAGTTCGTCGCGAATCCATTCGGCGTCCGCCACCGTGTCGTGCATCCCGCCGAATTCGACCCACCACGTCTCCTTGAGACACCCGTTCGCGTCCGTCGGACGGCGCCCCTTGCCCTGCGCCAGATCGTCGAAGTTCGGCGGGCGGTCGCCCCCTTTCAGATGGACGGACTTCTGGTCTTCGACCTCGAAATCTTCGGGCTTCGTCCAGGAGTAGGCCCACGGCGGCGCCTCGAAGGCGACCGGCTCGCCGCGGTCCTCGATGCGCGCGTTGTGCAACGTGTTGCCCATCGTATGGGAATCGGCCTCGGTCGGCGCAAGCGATTCGCCGAATTCCGAGCGCGCCTCGCGCCCGTGCCGGCAGGTGGCCCCCGCCCATGCGCCGAGCCAGCCGTGCCCCGTACAATCGGCAAAAAGCGGCGCGCGGAAAAGCAACCGTTGCCCTGTGCGCACGTCCAGCGCGACGAGCCCCTCGATGGAGGCCGCCCCCTTCTTCTCCACGGCGATCGCCCGCATGTTCAGCCGCAAATCGATGCCCGCCTCGCCGCGCACAACCTGCTCGAAAAGAGGCGAGCGGCCCCGGCTCCGCCCCGGACCGGGGTCCAGTTCCGCAATGATGCCGCTCTCGCCCGGATCGTACGGCTCCTTCGAGTTGTCCCCGCCGACAGGCACTCGGATCTCGGACGACGTGCAGCCGCCGAGCACCGGGCGATCCTCGAGCAACGCCACGCGGCACCCGTGCCGGGCGGCCGCCACGGCGGCGGCGCAGCCCGCCAGCCCGCCGCCGGCCACCACCAGATCGTAGGGACCGCATGCGGTTAACTCGCGGCTTACCCCGCCGTGCGCCATCCGCTGCGCCGCCAGTTCCGCCGCTTCGTCGCTCGGCACAAAGCCGCCGGCGCTCAGGACGACCGCATCGCAACGCCCCCACCAGCCGGTCAGATCGTGCAGGCGGACCTCGATCTCGCCCCCCGGCAGATCGTAGGTGCCGCCGTCGACCCAACGCCACGCGTCCGTCGCCGCCGCACCGAAGGTGCGCGCCGACGCTGCACCGTTGACAAGCACCTGAAACGTGCCCGGATGATGCGAGCAGAACCAGTCCTTGCACCGCACCCAGAGCCGGTAGCTCCCCGCCGCAGGCACCGCCGCCTTCGTGACCGCGTCGGCCACCGGGCGCCCGACCCCGTTCGCCAGAAGATACGGCGAGCCCATCAGTTCCACGAACTGCGAATCCAAGGCCCACCCGCCCAACTCGTCGAACTGCTCCGCTTCCAGCCAGATCACTTGCCCGTCTTGCATGGCGCCTCCTGCGTGGTTAACCGTTGCCCGTTGTTCGTTATTCGCTATTCGCCGGGCCTCGGATGGAGAAGCCCGGCATCCGGAACTCGGCGTCTTCTCTCACCATACCCGCTGCCAACCGATGCTCAAGGCGACGAAGAGGCCAAATTACTGGATTGTTGCGCTATTCCCGTTGCGGCGGGCGCCGCCGGGTGCTAACCTGCAACCGGTCTGATCGCCTGCTGTCCGTCGAACGGGCGGGGAAGGAACCATGCCGGAACTGATCGTGGGAAGCGCGGCCATCTTTCTGGCCAGCCTGGTGCAGGGCTGCGCCGGGTTCGGGTTCTCCTTGGTGGCTGTGCCGGCCTTGATGCTCTTTGCCGAACAACAGAGGGTGGTGCCGATCTGCGTGGCGCTCAGCATGTTGCTCAACGGCGTGGCTGTCTATGAATGCCGTAGACACCTGCTGGCCGCGATTGTCGTTCCGCTCACCATCGGCGGCGTGCTGGGGGTGCCGATCGGAACACACATCCTCACGCACGTCAACGCCGTCTTCTTCAAGCTGGGCGTCGGCGCCTTCGTGGTGGTGCTCGCCGGCGTCCTGATGGCCGGCTGGAAGAAGGTGGTGCGGAATCAGAAGGCCGCCCTGTTCCCGGTAGGCGTGAGCAGCGGCGTGCTGAACGGGAGTATCTCGATGAGCGGCCCGCCGGCGATTCTCTTTCTCGCCAACCAGCAGACGCCCAAGGCGGCATTCCGCGCCAACCTGATGGGCTATTTCTTCCTGCTGAACGTGTTCACGACCGCCTATTTCGCCTGCCGCGGCCTGTTTTCACGGCCGGTGCTCACGAACGTCGCGGTCTATTTCCCGCTCATGATCGTCGGAACCCTGCTCGGCATTCGCCTCTCGAAGCGCATTCCCGAGCCGCTGTTCCGCCGGATCGCCTTGCTCATCGTCGGGCTGATGGGCCTCATCCTGCTCGGGAAGAGTATAGCGGCTCTGTGACCCCCACTGCCCGCCCCGGGCAACAGGGGCAAACCGGGCATTTATCGGGGGGAAGACGTACCCGGTCCCGAGAGGGAAGGGAAGGCGGGGGCAAGGATACGATCGGATCGCTCAGAGCTTCTTGAGATAGGCGGCGAGATTGACGCTCTTCTTCGAAATGCCTAGCTTCTTGCGGATCTTCTTGCGGTGAGTTTCGGCCGTCTGAAGGGAGATGTTGAGCACGCGGGCGACTTCCTTGGTCGTGAGCCCGTTGTGGATGAGGCTGCAGACCTCGATTTCGCGTGCGGTCAGCTTCTCAATCTGCTCGGCCAGGTGCCTGTGGGAGGAGGACGACAGCGCCGTGAGGGTGGCCTCCAGCAGCTCAGCATACATCCTATCCTCCGAGGCGTGGCTGGCCTTGATCTTTTCCAGAAGCGGGAGCAACAGGTTTCGGACATTGCGCTCCACCTCCGTCTCGATCCTCTCGCGCTGGCCGTTCACCTGCTGCAGCAGTTCGCGCAGGCCCGCCGTCTTGCGCGCCAGCTCCTCTTCGGTGCGTGTCAGTGCGTCGCGCGTCTGTCCGAGCTCCCGCGCCAGGCGCTGATAACGGGCGAGACTGAGCATGCGCTGCGTGTAGACGCGGGCCGGAACCTGGACCGGCTCCGTATCCTCCTGCAGGTCCTCGCGCGGCACGTAATACAAGTTGTCCCGGATCACGTCGGTGCCCAGCATGACCACCGGATGAGCGGTCAGCAGATCGAGCAGCGCGTCCGATTCGAAGGTGTCGGTCGGGTATTGCCACAGGGTCACGCACTCGCGCCCACGCACGAAGAGACTGGCTTTCGACGCGTACTCCGTCAGCCGGTCCGCCCCCGGCACGTCGCGCAGCGCCCAAACCATCTCGCCGGTAACCCGCAGGCCGGCGTAGCCCTCCTTCAATGCACGGTTCCGCTCCGCATCCAGCAGGATCAGCATGCGTTCGGGCACGAAATAACCGTCCCGCAGAAACGCGTCGCGCGAGGTGCAAACCACCAACTGCCGGCGCTGGAGGTAAACGTCGCAATCCGCGATGAAGCTGCGAAGATAGCGGCACAGATTCTCCGTACTGTCACTCTCCGTGATGTACAGGACGCGCTCGTTTCGCTCAATGCCCGACTCGATAAACGTACGCAGAACCGCCCGGTGTTCCTCCTGCGTGTGGAACAACCAGCAGACGTGGTCGCCCGTGTGCAGACTCGCCACCGCCTGCCCCCCTTCGCGTAAACTCATTTGACACAACCCTTATCGATCGCCGGACACCCGTCAAGCAGGGTCAAGACGCATGCTCCCGCACGCCGCCTCTCTTCCACACGAAAAATACTACATCATGTGTGGAAAGTCCATACATTTTGTACGGTGGCCGCGTGGCCGGACGCGGTGAGCCGCACGGAACGCGTGCGTTCAGCCCGTGGAAGAAACCCCCGGCGGAGAGGCCGGCCCGCCATACAGGCGAGGACGCTACCTGTTGTGAGTCTCGAAAGCCCGCCCTGCCGCGCCGCGGCTTGAGACGATTCTCCCTTCACTGACCCAGGACTTCCGTGTCCAGAACGGCATAGCGCGGGACGTAGTAGTCGCTGTCCACGGTCGCGACGTACAGCTTGCGACCGTCCGGGCAGACGTGAAAGGACTGACACCCCATGTGCGCATGGCCGGAAACAAGAGCCCGCACCTTGGTGTGGGACTCCAGGGCCCGGCCCAGGGTCCAGTTGCCGAAGTAGGCGTCGGTCCGGTTGCTCCATTTCTCAACCGGCACCCGCTGTTCGGGGAACAGAGGCATATGCGTGACGGCCAGCACCGATTCCACGGCCGGATTCGATTCCGCCGCTTCCACCCTCTGCAGAAACTGCTCGCCGACCCTGTGGGCGAACTGCACATCCGTCCACGGCCAATCGATGAAGCGGCCGTCGTTGTTGTAGAAGCCCTTCGTGGAATAGAACGCTTCTTCGCTCTTGCCCGCGTATTCCGGGCTGCGCGCGCTGTAATCGTACCACCCGATCGTCCCCACCAGCGCCCAGCCGTCGCGCACCAGCATGTCGGCCTCCAGCCATACGAACCCACGCGCCCGCACCGCCGCCGGAAGCCGCTCTTCCCACAGCGTTCTGGACGGAAGGGTCAACGTCTTGTTCCACACGTCGTGGTTTCCCGCCACAACCGCCACGTCGCAGCCCAGCGGGACGAGCAAGTCCAACGCCTGCTCGAATCGCGGCAGTGGCTCGCCCAAGTCGCCCGCCAGTACCACCGCCGCCGGCTCCGCCGCCCGGAGCTGCGCGACGAGACTGACGACCGACTCCTCGGACGTTATGCCAAGATGAAGATCGGGCAGAACGGCCACCCTCATAGGTTGCCCCCCCGGAAATCCGCCGTGCAGCCGCGCAGGCCGCCCCTCGGAAAACACCCGAAATGCGGCGCTTCTCGCGTCAGAGAATACGAGACACCCCGTCCGTAAAGAAAGCGCGAACTGAAAGGCGCACCCACTCCTGCACGACAGTCCCCGTTGGCAGGCTGATTCTGCCTTCACACCCTATACACAACATATTGTATGCAAGATGCGGGAGTGACACGATGCCGAGAGAAGGCTGCGCGACGGCGCGGTGCGACACGACCGCGGCGGAACAACGGCAAACGGTTGGCCGAGTGGCCGTCGGATTGCGGAGCTTGCTTCCGAGGCAGAGATGGTGTATCATTCTGCTGTTGGCCGGAAGCCGCTGCAACACTCTGTCCTGCCCCCAACGACAGGTAACGTGCGACAGTCGGAAATTCATTTCTTCTCGGGGGAGTAAATCAAGCATGAGATGTGGCTGCATCGAAGAAACGCACCGACAGCGTCGTGTGCCCGGCCGAAGGTGGCCGTGCCTCCTGCTCGTCTCCTTCCTCCTGCTCCCCGCCGCCCTTGGCGACGACTGGCCCCAATGGCGCGGGCCGAACCGCGACGGGATTTCGGCTGAGACCGGCTGGCTGGACAACTGGGATCCGACGAACGCCTGGTCGACAACGATCGGAGCGGGGTATTCGTCGATAGCGATAACGAACGGGCGTGCCTATACGATGGGCAACGTCAGCGGCGGGGACATCGTGTACTGCTTCAACGCGGACACCGGCGCCGTGATCTGGACAAACGGCTACACGTGCACGGCGGGCGGTAGCTACAGCGGGCCGCAAGCCACGCCGACGGTTGACGGCGACGTGGTTTACACCTACAGCCGCGTGGGCTATCTCTATTGCTGGAACGCAGAAACGGGCGAGAAGATCTGGAACAAGACCGTCGATTATGGGCAGCCCGGTTACGACCTGTCCAGTTCCCCGCTGGTGGAAGGCAACCTGATTGTCGTCAATACCGGCAGCCACGGCGTGGCCGTGGACAAGCGGTCCCCCTACACGAACGTGTGGACAAGCAGCGGCACGCCGGGCTACGCCTCGGCGATCGCCTTCGATTGGAATTCATTGCGCCACGTAGTGATCTTCGCCAACGCCGGGCTGTACGGCCTGAACCCGACGACCGGGGCGACGCGGTGGTCCTACTCCTTCCCGCACACCTATCCGGGCGCAGACCCCGTGAAGTACGGGGACCAGATCTTCATCACCACCGGTTACGACGAGGGCCGGTCCATTCTCGTGAATCTCGGCAGCGGCACCTTGAGCCACGCATGGCTGAACTCGAACCTGAAGAGCCATTTCAGCAGCTGCATTCTGCAAGGACAGTACCTCTACGGGTTCAACGGGCAGCAGGGCAACGGCACGCTGACCTGCATCGACTTGAATAACAGCGGGGCGGTTCAGTGGACGGGCATCGGCAGCGGCGGCTCCGCCATCGCGGCCGACGGCCGGCTGATCGTCCTGCGGGAGCGAGGCGAACTGGGGCTCGTCACGTGGAGCCCGTCGAGCTACAACCTCGAGACCGCCTGGTACGACACGGGCTCGGGCACGGACTGGTGGGGGCCGCCCGCCATGGCGAACGGCAAGATCTACGCGCGCAGCCACGCCGGCACGCTGGTCTGCGTGCGCATTGCCAGCCTCGGCACGCCCGAGATCGCCGTGAGCACCACGAACATCAACGTAAGCTGCGAGACGAACCGGAACGCGGCAAGCGTCACGTTCGAAGTCTGGAACAGCGGGGAAGGAACGCTCGTCTACACCGCCACCAACAACGGGTCCAGCAAGTTCCAGGTCAGCCCCAGCACCGGTTCGTCGACCGGTCCGGCGGACAAGCAGGTGCACACCATCACGTGGACGACCGCCGGCATGAGCGAGGGCGATCAGGAACGGACCGCTACCGTGGCGGACAACGGGTCCGGCGCGTCCAACGGGCCGATCGACATCCATCTGGGCATCTCCGTGCGGCCCGGCGTGCTGGACGTGCGCGTGGCCGGCGTGGATGACGACGCGGAGGAATCCGTCTCCGATCACAGCGTCTGGACCGACAGCTCCGACCTGGAACTGATCCGCGACGGCACCACGGACCAACTCGTCGCCATGCGGTTCCTGAACGTGACGATCCCCAAAGGCGCGACGATCAGCAACACGTTCGTTCAGTTCAAGGTGGACGAGACGGCGAGCGAAAGCACCTCGCTCGCCATCCGCGGCGAGAAAACGCCCGATGCCGCCACGTTCAACTCGAACGAGACGGCCAATATCTCCTCGCGCGCCGCGACGGACGCCTTTGCGTCCTGGTCGCCCGCCGCGTGGGATACCGTCGGTTCCGCCGGCCAGGACCAGCAGACGGAGGATCTATCCGCGCTCATTCAGGAGATCGTCGACCAGGCCGGCTGGGTGAGCGGGAACGCGCTGGCCCTGCGGATCTCCGGGTCCGGCAGACGGACCGCCGAATCGTACAACGGCGATGCGGCCGGCGCGCCCCTGCTGCACGTCGAATTCACGGGCGGCGCGCAAGACGACGACGGCGATGCCATGGCCGATTCCTGGGAAAGCACCTACTTCGGCGGGACGAACCAGACGGATTGCGGGCCGGCCGAAGACAAGGACAGCGACGGATGCTGCAACCTGGCCGAGTACATCATGGGCTCCGACCCGACGAACGCCGCCGACAGCTTCCAGATGCAGATCGTCTGGACCAACGGCCAGATCGTCGTGCGGCACAACACCGCGGCGGCGACCGGCGTCGACTACGACGGACTCGACCGCTACTACACCATCGAAACAGCCGCCGCGGTGACCGGCGCCTGGAGCGACGTGTCCGGCTACACCAACATCCTCGGCAACAACGATCCCGTCGCCTTCACCAACGCCAGCCCCGGCGGAACCGGCATCTTCTACCAGGTCCGCATCAAGCTGCAGTGAGCCTAGAAAGAGCAGTTCGGCTGGCTGCCAGCCGAACTGCTCTTTCTAGAGTGATTCTTCCCGCGCGGCGCGGGAAAACGGGATCGTAGACTGTGCCGGAATACCGGGCCTTCGGCCCGGGGGAAGCGGTTGACGCCGCTTCTGCTCTCACAACCCCACCAACCCCAACCGCACCTGCGTCTGTTCCCGCCAGCGCACGGCGGCGGGAACGCGGAGCGTGTCGATCGGGTTGTGGTCGTCACGCAGCACAAAGCCCCGGGCCGGCAGCGGCCGAACGCGCAGCCGCTCGATCGCCTCGCTGACCGGATCGACCCCCGAAAACCCGCTCAGATGCGCCAGCCACCCGTTGTTGAAATCGATCGCCCGCTCCGCCGCCAGGATCGTGATCGGCTGCACGTCGTTCCCGGCCTCACTTCGGATCGCCACCACCTCGGGAAACACGTGCTGCAGCGTCCCAATCACACACGCGAAGGCGGCCCCGGACGGCTCGCCCACGTAGTTCACGGCCAGGACGCCGCGCGGGTTCAATACGCGTTTCGCCGCCCGAATAGCCTCGACACTCAGCAGATGGGCCGGAAGCACGTCTCCCGAATAGACATCCAGCACACAGAAATCATACGCCTTGTCGCACGACTCCAGATATTGTCTGCCGTCCGCAACGATTGCCGCGCCCGTGAAGCCGAACCAGCGCTTCGCCGCTTCCTCAACCGTCCGGTCCAGTTCCACGCAGTCGACCGTCATCCCGTAGCCCGCCAGGATGGCGGGCGTCAGTGCCCCGGCCAGTCCGACGACGAGTGCGCGGCAGGTTCCGGGATCGTCAACCATGTACGGGAGCAGTTCCTGGTAGTAGCCGTCGAGCAAGCCCGTCCCCTTCTCCAGGTGCGAGCGATCCAGGGGCATCCCCGTCTGCACGATCCCATCGATCAGCAGGAGGCGGTACGCCCCTTTCCGCAGCACGGTGACGCGGCCGTGCATGGAATCGCGCACAGTCTCGACACATATGCGGTCGCCATCCGGCGCCATGCCGGTGAAGCCCGCCCGGAGCCCGGCGTCCGGCACGAACCCGAGCAGCAGCGGCAGTGCCAGAACGATCGCCGTGCAGGGTCGCGCGTGAATGAACAGGCCGATACCCCCCGTCACCGCCATGACCAGCGCCGTCAACCGGAATCCTGTCGAAACCCCCACGGTCGGCACGAGCCAGAAGGCGGTCAACAGTGTGCCCGCCACCCCGCCAAGCGTGGAAACCGCACAGATGGTCCCCGCCGTCCGCCCCGCGCGCGCGGCGCTGTCGTGCAGCAACCGGATTGCGAACGGCCCGACCATGCCAAGCAGGGCCAGCGGCAGCAGGAACAGACTCGCGCAGCCGGCCAACGCACCCCAGTGCCACCCCAGCAGGCTGCGGTATGCGGCGAGCACGGGCCGGGCGTGGGACGCCACGACAATCAAGACCGCCGCCGCCGACACGACCAGCGCCACCATACGCGGCGCCGGCACGCGGTCCGCCAGGTACCCGCCCCCGAAATAGCCCGCGGCCAGCGAGAGCAGCGTCACGGAAATCATCGCGCCCCATACCGCCACGCTGCCGCCGTACACCACGCTCACCAGCCGCGCGCCGAGCAGTTCGACACACATCACGCCGGCCCCGGCGACCCCCGTCGCCAGAATCAGCCAGCAACGCGTCAGCCGTTTGCATCCACGGCACGTCATATCTCTACCTGCAGCCACGCCGAACTCCGGAAGGCGGGAAGAGAGCTTCCACCCTTCCACCCTTCCACTCTTCCACCCTTCCTATCGCCCCACATCCAGCCTCGCCACCCCGCTGAATGTCGAGACCCACACGCGCCCATGCTCCGCATTCTCGCACAGGAATTCCGGGAAGAACACCTCCTTCACGTAGTACCGCGGCCGGGCTTCGCCGGCGTCGGGCGCCGGCCCCCAGAGGAAGTTTCCCCGGGACTTGTCGCGCGGTTCGCGGCGCTCGATCTGTTTGAAGAACCAACTCGGCTCGCCCGCCGGTGCCGGCGGCTGAGTGTGCGCCTCACGCCAGCGTTCGCCGTCGTATTCGGCGGCCGCCCACGCGACGGTCTTCAACCGGGCGGCCAGCCCGGCGGGCAGCAGCCCCAGCGGTGCCGGAACGGAGTTGACGAGCAACCGCCCGGCGCTCGTGCGAGAGATCCGGCTGATGGATCGGTCCGTCAAGGCAATGAGCGGTTCGAACAGCCCGGTATCCGGCGCCAACCGCGCGACGATGCCGCGGTCGGAGCCGATGTAGAGGTAGTCGCCGGCGTCCAGTCCGGCCGTTGCCCGCCAGTAGAAGCGGGTCTCGGCTTCGACCACCTTCACCCAGCGCCGGGCCGATTCGTCGAACCAGGCCGCACATCCTTCCGTGAGCGCCCAGTGTTGCCCGCGGTGGACGAACAGAGCCAGGACCTCGTCATGCCCGACGGCCGCCAGCACGCGCCGGCCGCTGTTGGAAATGTTCAGGACCGCCGGCTGTTCGCCCTGCAGGTCCAGATCTGCCGTGTGATGCGTGAAGCGGTCCGCCCACGGACCCGACTCCGGCCGCTCGGCCAGTTGGCTGACGCAGGGCCAGTACCCGCCGAAGAAACCCGCCGGTACAAGCTGGACGGCGCCGAATATCCGATGCGGGCCGACGCAGAGGCCGACGACCGATTGCGGCAGGATGGGCGCCATCCCGCGGCTTCCGTCGTGGCCGCAGATCAGACGGCTCTCCGGTTCCGGCTGTTCCAGCGGCAGCCGGCGCCACTCGCCGGCCGTCCGATCAAACCGCAGCAGGCTGAACGCCGTCGCGTCGAACACGCGGCGCCTCACGCGCAGCATGCCCGGGTCGGCGGCCAGTGTGCGGCAAACGCCCGTCCGGTTCACGGCCCACAACGCCTCGTCCGCGGCCTGCATCGCGCAGACGTGATTGACGCGTTCCCCGTCAACCACGCGCCAAACCTGCCACGTGCGCGCCGCCAGATCGAACCGGGCCATGCCGCCGGCGCTCTCCGCGCCGCCCGCCGCCGACGGCTCGGCGGCCAGCCAGGCGGCGGCGTCCGTCAGCACAAGATGCGAATAGCGCGCCCGGCCCATACGCGGCGGGGTATGCACCGTCGTCTCACGGCTCAACGGTTCGTATTCCGTCAGCCCCTTGGCCGTCACGAACCAGACGCGCCCGGCTCCACCCTGTAACGCCCAGGCCTGCTTCGCGATTCGGCGCCATGCGCCGCCGTCGAGTTCGTACGCCTCGCCCATCGAGGCCACGTACAGGCGCCCGGCCGCCTGTGCGGCAGCGGCGACAAAATGCCCGGTGCCGCGGCGCCGGTGCGGCTGCCAGATCCCGTCGTCGACCGCTCGACGAATGCGCGAGGCGGTCGGCAGGGCCGGCCCCACACGCTCGGCTTGCGCGGCACCCGCCAGCCGAAACGTGCCCGTGTCCGTCACCAGCCATGCGCCATCCGCCGTCCGGCACACGTGCGCGAAGGCGCACGCGAGCCGCGACTGCGGCATGTCCGCACCTTGCGGCGTCAGCGCCGAAACGCCGCCGCCGTGCACGAGCCAGAGCGTCTGGCCGTCACTGTGAAGCTCATGCAGAAGCGCATCGGGCAGGCCCTGCCGCCTGCCATAGGTGGCGACCACGCGTCTGTCGTCCAGGCTGACCTGCACAACGCGGTTGTCGAAACCGAGCCACAGGCACGCCCGGTCGCGGGCCCAGCACAGAACGCGGTCGCGGCGGGTGTAGGCCCGACCAACCGCCGGGCTGGCGCCGTGCAGGTTGGCCGGGCGCGCGGCGTTGGCCAGCGCCGCGCTGACGGCGCAGTTGTTGCAGCACATCCGCCGCCACAGTTCGTGCGCCGCACTCAGGGCCGGATCGGCATAGCCGTCCACCGTCAGCCAAGTGTCCACGCCCCGCCGGGACAGCCGGCCCACCACCTCCACGCGCTCCCTGTTCATGACGACCGCGAATTCGGCGCCCCAGGCGTCCATCACGATAGGGTGCATGGCGCCGGAATCCGTCGTGAACGTTGCCGGTTTGAGCGTCGGCAGAGAACGCACGGGCGAAAGACATTTCTCCGGTACGGCATACCGAACCGTACCCGACAGCCGCACGGCCCCGCCCGAAGGCTCCGCGGCGTGGGCGGGAACGCAACACCCCCCCAGACAGGCGCCCACCAGCCACAACCAGGCTGTAACCCGCATCGTAAACCCTCTCGCCAGGCAAGCGTTTGCCGGCTATCCGCTATCCGCGGCCCCCGGCGCCACGCCCGGCCCGCTTCTCCAGAAAGGCCCCGCGTCCGATGCGCCGGGCAAAGGTGACATAGAGCAGATAGAGCACGATCAGCAGCAGGCACTTCTTGTAATGCGACCGCCTGAACCAATGCCGCAGGTTCCGCAACAGGTAACCGGAATCGTAGTACTCCCGATACATTCGGGCGATGTTCCGCGCAAAGGTGCGGGCGGCCAGCCGGGACGGCTCGAAATTCAGCGCGAGCGGATTCGAGCCGGGCCGCGCGTCCGGCGCCAGACGCCCGGCCCGTACAAGCCTGTCGAACAGGGCGGTCCCCTTGTAGGGCATCAGGGAGACGAACAAGGGCACCTCAATAGCGGTCTGGCGGCAGAAGCTCACCATCTCGTCGTACACCCCGTCGTCATCGCAGTCGTAGCCGATCGTGAAAGAGCCGATGACAAGAATGCCGCGCGCTCTGACCCTGGCGATCAGGGCGGGATATTCCCGGCTGTCCGCCCGCTTTCGCGCCTCGTCCAGCGCCTGCTGGTTCGGGCTCTCGAACCCGAAGAACGCGGCGAAACAGCCGCTTTCGACCATGAGGTCCAGGACGGCATCGTCCTTGGCGATGTCAATGCACATCTGGGAAGCCCACCGGATTCTGAGCGGAACCAACGCTTCCATCAGGCGCACCGCATAGCGCCGGTCGGCAAAGAAGTTGTCCTCGGTGAACCCAAACGTTTTGCGACGGAACCGGCGTCTGGTCTGCTCGATTTCATCCAGCACCGATTCGACGGACCGGTGCCGGATTCTCTGCCCGTAGGTGGCGGCGGGCACGCAGAACTCGCAGGTGTTCGGGCAGCCCCGCGTCGTCTGAATAATCGAGATGAACGGGTACTTCATCCGGTAACGCGACACGAGCGCCCGCGCCGCCGGCACATCAAAGGATTCCGGCCCCGCGGGCCGGTACTCCTGTTTGAGCCGGCCGGCGGCGAAGTCCGCCAGCAGCCGAGGCCATGCCTCTTCGGCTTCGCCGACCACGATGGCATCGGCATGCGGCCTGGCATCCTCCGGATCCAGCGTGACGTGGCAACCGCCCAGCACGACGGGCACGCCCTTCGCCCGGTACCAAGCCGCCAATTCATAGGCGGCGTCACGCACGGGCGTCACCACCGTGATCCCGACGAGGGCGCTGGCCGGGTCAAGCAGCCGGCGCCGTTCGCCGCGCAGCATGCCGTCCAGCACCTTCACGCGAAACGCGTCCTTCGGCGTCAGTGCCGCCAACACGAGCAGCGAAAGCGGCTCGATGCTGAACGGCAGCGCCGGATAGCTCGCGTCCGTAACGGGCGGCTGGATCAACGTCACCTGCGGCAGAGCCGTGCTGCCTGTGCCGTCCATTCTCTGTTCCGATGTGCGCACGTACTTCGCCTCGCTTCGCTCGAAGAGAAGTCGAAGGTCAGAAAGTCAAAGGTCGAAAGTCGGAGAGGACGCCAGCCCGCCCGCACCTCTTGCTTTCGCAAACTCAGACCGGCGACCTCCCGACCTTTGACCTTGCGACCTTCGACCTCCGACTTCGGTCCTTCCTCTCATCCGGTCTTCCCGTCTTCCAGTCGTCGCACCCGTGCGAGCGCCTCGAACGTGAAAATCGCCGGGTACAACTCCTGCGCATACCACAGGCGGTCGAAATACAGGCCGATCGGCGCCGCTTCGAACCGGAGCCCACCGTCTGCCCCGGCGGCGAGGCCGGTCGCCTGCAGCAGCCAATTCGTACCGCGCCGGACAGATTCCGCATGATCGGCGCCGGCCAGCGCGCTGACCGCCAGCGCCGTCTCTTCCGTGGAGGACGGCACTCCGAGCGCGCCGCCCCACCCGCCATCGGGATTCTGGGCGCGAACGAGAAACGCGCCGCCTCGCTCGATCATCGCCGCGATGGGCGCCGTACGCGCGAGCGTCAGTTCGCGCAGAGAGAGAAGCGCCCGCGCCGTGCCGTAGACCGGACTTCGTTCGCCGGCGGCGAGTTGATTGCCGAACCAGAGCGGCAGCCACGAACCGTCGGACGCCTGCTTGCGTTGCAGATAGCAGACGCAGCGGGCGCCGGCCCGCTCCAGCCGCTTCCGCAGCGGGCCGGACGCCAGCGGCATCCACTGGTCGATTGCCAACAGCGCATGAGCCGTAATGTCCGGGCAACTCCTGTCGAACGGTAACTTGCCCCAGCCGCGACAAAAGGTGGGCATGCCGCCATCCGCGTTCTGCAACCCGATCAGCCAGTTGAGCGCCCGCATGCCGGCGGCCCGTGTTCGATCGTCCATATCGCCCAGCTTCGGCAGCGCGGCCAGCACGCCCGCCGTGTCGTCGCCGTCCGGAATACTGCCCGGTTGGTCGGTCCACCCCCAGCCGCCGGGCGGAGCATGCGTCATCGGATGCTCCGCGGTGTGTTGCTGCGCAAGAAACCAGGCGCTCAGCGCCCGGCGCTGCGCGGCCGGCAGAGCCATGGCCGGCCCGCCGGCATCGAATGCCCGCACGGCCAGCGCGCTCAGCCACGTGGCCACATTCGTGTCGATCGGCCAGCTTCCGTCTTCCCGGCAGTGCGAGAGCAGGAACTGCACGCCCCGTTTCACGATGGGGTGGTCACGGCAGCCGGCGCCGGCCAGGCCCAGGGTCACAAACCCGGTCAGCACCGCCGAATCCTGGAACCCGCCGTGCGAAGGCTGCATGTCCGCCACAAGACGCAGCGCACGCGGAAAAAGCCGGTCGCGAACCGCGCGCGTGAGCGGGCAGCGTGCCGGCCGATGGCGATGCGTCAGCCCGCCGATGGCCAAAAGCGCCGGGATCCCGTAGCTCACCACGCTGAACCGAATCCACCGATAGACGCGGTGCGGCAACAGCGCCAGCTCAAAAGGCAACCCCGGTACGAACCGCCAGCCGTCCCCGCCCAGACGCCCGGCCAGCGCGCACATGGCCAGGATCGGCACGCTGAACGTGTTGTCCGTTCCGTACCGCGCCTTCAGACTGCGCACGAAATCCGACGGCCCCAGCCCGCCCGCCGCCCGCCGCAGCCATGCTTCCGCACTTCGCTCGACCCGCCGCAGGGCGGGTTCCGCCTCCGTGCCCGCGACCGACAACGCCGACCAGCATAGAATTGTCGCGCTCAGGTTGCTCGGGCTCCCGGGCGTATCCCCCCAGCCGCCGTCCGCGTTGACCGTGTCGGCCAGCCACCTCAGCCCGCGCCGAATCGGCTCGCCGTGCGCCGCCCGGTCCACCTGCGCCAGCGCAAAGACCGCCACCGCATTCGCCAGCGCGCTGCTCGAAAGACGGCCTTCCCAGAAACCCGCCGCGTTCGCCTGCGTCAACAAATACCGGCGCGCGGCGGACAACGCCTCGTCCAATTCGACTTTCTCGTACACGTCTACCTGCCCGGCCACAAAGTCTCCAACGGATCTATGCACCACAGCGGATACCACTGGCCCCCGCTCCCATCCGCTGCCGTCCATTTCCGCCGCGGGCGGATCTTCGACATCCGCTGGAATCAACGCCCCATCCGCGCGCCCCCCTTCAGACTTCGCAGGTCTCCTTCGCGGCGCGTGAGGCCCTGGCGATCCCAGTACTCCAGCAGCGGGATAGCATACTTGCGCGTGGTCCCGATCAGGTCGCGGAACGCACCGGCATCGATGGTCCCGTGCGCCTCGAGATAGGCGACGAGCTTCTCCCGGCACTCCCCAACCCGATCCTTGTGCAGAATCACCTTAGGATCGATTTCGACCAACTCGCCCGTCTGGACCAAATGCCGCACGAGCGGCTCGACGAGCGCGGCCGGCGCGCCGACCTGCTCGGGCACCTCGGCCAGGCGCGGAGCGGCGAACGCGGTTTCCCGATACCGCTCGGCAATCTTCGCGGCCAGCGCCGCCTTTTCGGGGGAAAGCCGCGGCACCCGGCTGGGCAGGAAGAAGCCGGCGCGCCCGCTGCCGACTTCACCCGTCTCCTGCAGCACGTCGAACGCGCGCTGCAGAAGCAGCTTGTCGGCGCCGAGCCCGTGCACGATGTCCTTCTTGGCAAAACCCGTACTCAACGGCTGCTCCTCGTGCAAGCGGCCGAGCGCCGCAAGAAGCTGAGCCCGGGTTTCCTGGAAGTGGCGCACATGGACGTAGCTGTCGGCGCCCAGATGCACGCCGCCGCCGGCATCGAGGAGCGCCTCGAGCGCCGTGCGGGCCGCGGCCTCCGTCACGAGCGCCGCGCGTGAGAGATCGCTCAGCTTCATCGGCGCGTCGGCATGTGCCAGCACGTAGGCAATGGCGGAATCGGGCGCTTGAAAGGCCGATTCCTGCTCCCGGCAGGCCGCCACCCATTCGGCCTTCGAACGCCGGATCCGGCGTTGGGCGGGCGCAAGGATGCGGCCGCCGCCCAGCGTGCGCTCCGGGCTCAGCCGCCGCACGATGAACGGATCGCCCGGCGCCGCGACGACCGGGCGCTTGAGCTGCAACTGCACATAGGCCTCCCCGTCAACGCGAGGCGGGCTCTGGCTGTGCAGGACAAGATAGCCGGGCACGTCCGACGTGCCGATGTGGAACCGCACGGCCATGCGCGGCTTGATCGCCTCTTCTTCGCCCGGCAGAATCGCCAGCTTCGCGTTCAGAAGCGCACGCTCATGGAAGAAGCCCGGCGCGGTCAGCACGCAGCCGCGCGTCACTTCGTCCGGCGCCAGGCCCGCCATGTTCAGGGCCACGCACTCGCCCGCATGCCCTTCGCCGGCGTCCACGCCGTAGACCTGGATGCCACGAACCCGTTTCGCGGCACGGCCCGGCAGCAGGTCGAGCGAATCGCCGAGCCGCACGGTCCCGGAACGCGGCACGCCGGAAACAATGACGCCGCGCCCCTGCAGGACAAAGGAGCGCTCCACGTAAAGACGAAACGGGCCGCCCGGATCCCGCTCCGGCGTTTCGTCCACCGTCGCTACGAACGTGTCGTAAAACGCGTCGAACCCCTGGCCGGTCTTCGACGAAACGCCCACCACCGGGCAACCCGCCAGAAAACTGCCCGCCGCCAGATTCCGCACTTCGGACTCCACCTCCTTGACGCGTTCCGGCCCGACGAGATCCACCTTGGTGATCGCCACCATGCCTTTGCGCACACCGAGAATCCGCACGATATGGAAATGCTCGACCGTCTGCGGCATCACCCCGTCGTCGGCGGCCACCACGAGCAACACCACGTCGATGCCCGTTACCCCGGCCACCATGTTGTGGATGAACCGCTCGTGGCCCGGCACATCCACGATCCCAACTCGCCTGTCGTTCGGCAGCGCAGCCGTGGCGAACCCGAGATCGATCGTCATCCCCCGCGCCTTTTCCTCCGGCAGACGATCCGTGTCGCAGCCCGTCAGGAGTTTGACCAACTGGGTCTTGCCATGATCGATGTGCCCCGCCGTGCCCACGGTAATGTTGACCGTGGACAGCGACGCGGAACCGACCGCCGCAGACGTGGTGTCGCGCTTATTCATGAGTGCCGTAAGAATCGTCTGAACGCCCTGTTCCACCCGCGAACGGACGCGAGAAATGCCCGCCTTCGCGCAAGGGGCTACCCGTCCGCTTCCGGAACCGCCGCCACGATCTCGTCCAACTCATCCGGGAAGACCGTGCGCATGTCGAGCAGAACGGCATCGTCGCGGAGGCGGGGGATCACCGGCGTGGGCGCCAGGCGCAGCTGGCGTGCAATCTCATGACTGGCGACGCCCGAGGCCGTGATCCGGACCGCGGCTGTCCGCAGTGCCATTCCCGGCAGCGAGCCGCCGCCCAGATAAGAGACATCCTCCACAACCGTAATCTGCCACGACGGCCTGCGCGCCGACAGACGCTTGGCCAGCGTCTCGGCCTGCGCCACCATCGCCTCGTAGGTCTTCGAAAGCATCATGTAGGTCGGATGCGTGGCGGCCAGCCGGTCCGGCCGCCGGAACAGGCGCAGCGTCGCCTCCAGGGCGCCCAGCATCATCTTGTCCACGCGCAGAGCGCGATAGAACGGGTCCGCGCGCAGCCGGTCCAGCAACTCCTTGCGCCCGACCAGCATGCCGCCCTGCGGCCCGCCGATCAACTTGTCGGTGCTGAACAGCACGATGTCCGACCCGGCCTCCAGGCTCTCCCGCACCGTGCATTCGTGCTCCACGCCGAACGCCTCCAAATCCACCAGCGCGCCGCAGCCGAGATCGTCCACCACCGGCACGCCGCGCGCCCGGCCCAGTTCGACCAGCTCCCGGATGCCGACCTCCTGCGTGAACCCGACGATGCGGTAATTGCTCTTGTGCACCTTCAGGATCAGCGCCGTCTCCGGGCCGATCGCCGCTTCATAGTCGCGCAGGTGCGTCTTGTTCGTCGTGCCCACTTCGCGCAGCACGACGCCGCTCTCGCGCATGACGTCCGGCAGTCGAAACGAACCGCCGATCTCGATCAGCTCGCCGCGCGAGACAATCACCTCACGGCCCCTGGCCATGACCCTGAGCAGAAGGAACGTGGCGCCAACGTTGTTGTTCACGACCAGGACTTCTTCCGCCCCGGTCAGATCCCGGACGAGGTCGCGCACGCAGAATTCGCGACGGATTCGACCGCCGGTCGCCAGGTCCATCTGCACGTTGCACGCGCCCGTCACACCGGCCAACGCGTCCCGGGCGGCCTGCGGCATGACCGCCCGGCCGAGCCCCGTGTGCAGGATGATGCCCGCCGCATTGATGCAGCGCCGGATCAGCGGCACGTCGGCCCGCGCCAGGCGCTGTTCCACGCGCGCGACGATCGATTCAGGCCGGCAGACCGACTCGTCGTGCGCACCGCCCGTCACGAGCGCCTGCCGCAGCTCGTTCAGCGCGCCCCGTATCGCCGCGACCGTTGCCGCCCGCCCGTGCGCCTGCACCAGCGCGCCCACGTCCGCGCGCTGCAGCAACGCGTCCACCGCCGGCAACGCCCTCGCCAACTCTTTCGCTTTCTTGTCCATCTTGCCAGCCTTCCACGGCTCCGCTCAGCTTGCCCCCATGACCCCAAAAGCTCAAGCAGAATCCGCGGGACCCGACGCGAAGTTGCACGTCGCCCCTCGCCGGAGTATACTCGGTTCCTCGCTCCTGACACCCGTCGAAAGGAGGTGACACAATGAGACCGGCGCTCATCGGCTTCCTGTGACGCCGACAGCCGACCGGGCAGGCGGTTCGCCTGCCCCACGCGTGTGACAACGCAGGCGCGGCCCCGGCTCATTGTGCCGCCCGCTCCTGCCCATAAAGTGTTCAGGTGTCAGGTGTCAGTCGTTGAGACCCAAACTGACACCAGACACCTGACACCTGTATTCCGTACAAGACACCTGGCAATCCGTTCAGGGAGGGCCTGCAATGAAGAGTATCGAAGGCATCGGACTGACCAACGTGCAGGAAGTCTACAGCGGCCCCGAGGGCGAGTTGTGGGCACTGATCATGGGCGAGCAGATCCACATCGGCGGCTTCAACTCGTCCATGGCGCTCGCCGAGAAGGTTCTCGACAAGGTTTAGAGAAGATCCCGGCCCAGGAGGACAACGTCATGAGCAAGTGCTGCGGCAACAGGAATGCCGAAGTCAAGAACGCGGACCCGTGCGCGCCGCCGGAACCCGCCTGCGGCGGGGCCGGTGACAAGGCGAAGGACACGAATTGTCCGTTCGCCTGGTTCGGGAATATGGTCGAACACTGTCACGCGTACGCCACGGCCGAGAAAGAGAAGGGGACGAAGATCGTCGGGATCTGCTGCGAGTACACACCCCGCGAACTGATCATGGCCGCCGGCGCCGTCCCCGTCTGCCTGTGCGGCGGCGACGCGGACATGATCCCTGCGGCGGAAGAGCAACTCCCCGCAACGCTTTGCCCGCTGGTGAAATCCACCTTCGGCTACAGCGTGCAGGAGGCGAATCCGTTCCTGGAAATGGCGGATCTGCTCGTGGCCGAGACGACCTGCGACGGCAAGAAGAAGATGTACGAACTGCTGGCACAGGCCCGGCCCATGTACGTGCTGGAACTGCCCCAGAAACCGGACGATCCCGACGCCCTGCAGCACTGGGTGCTGGAACTGGAGAAGCTGAAGGACCATCTCCAGGAACAGTTCAGGACGAAGATCTCCACAGTGAAAATTCGCGAGGCCATCAAGACCATGAACCGGGAGCGCGCCCTGCGCCGCCGACTGGCGGAGTTGATGAAATCCGCCGAGCCCCCGCTCACGGGCCGCGAGCTGCTGGACATGAAGAGCATCATCTCCTGCATGCCGGCCGATTTTGAACAGTACCGGAAGGCTATTGACGGGCTCCCTGGCCGCCAGATCGACCCGCCTGCCTCCTCACGCACCCGCGTCCTGCTCACGGGCGTCCCGTTGGCACACGGCGCCGAACGGGTCATGGATATCATCGAGCAGCACGGCGGACTCGTGGTTTGCCAGGAGAACTGCACGGGACTCAAGCCGCTTCTGGAAGACGTGGAACCCGACGCCCAGGATCCCATTCATGCCCTCGCCGAGAAGTACTTTCACCTCCCCTGCTCGGTCATGACCAAGAACGACCGGCGCCTGGAGTCCATTGCCACACTCGCCCGGGACTACAACGCGCACTGCATCATCGAGCTGATCTGGCAGGCCTGTCTCACCTACGATGTCGAGTCGCACTTCGTGCGGCAATTTGCCGAACGGGAACTCGGGATTCCCTATCTGCGGATCGAGACGGACTACTCGCCGTCCGATTCCGCGCGAATTGCCATGCGGGTCGAAGCACTTTTCGAGACAATCCGTGGCAAAGGCGATTGAGCCAGGTTCTGTCCCCGGGGTCTTGTTGGGGAGTGTGTCGACGGGAGCGGTCCGATATGATAACGGCCGGCATAGATTCAGGATCGCGGACGGTCAAGGCGGTCGTGCTCGACGGTGACACCCTGCAAGTCATGGGAACGGCGATCGACGACCAGGGCGTGCGGCAGGCGGAGCTTGCCCACGCGCTGCTCGAGCGGGCCGCGGGCAGCGCGGGCCTGCCGCGGGAGGAAATCCGTGCGGTCATCGCCACCGGCTACGGCCGCGACATTGTGGAAATCGCCGCCACGACGGTCACGGAAATCACGTGCCACGCGCGCGGCGTGCGCCATGTGAGCCCCGGGGCGCGCACGGTCATCGACATCGGCGGGCAGGACAGCAAAGTGCTCCGGCTCAACGCCGACGGGCGCGTGCGCGATTTCGCCACCAACGACCGGTGCGCCGCCGGGACGGGCCGTTTCCTGGAAATCGTCGCCTCGCGCCTGGAGGTCGGCCTGGCTCAATTGGGAGAGATGGCCGGCAAATCGGCGCGGCCCGCGCCGATCAGCAGCATGTGCGCCGTGTTCGCCGAGACGGAGATCATCGGGCTGCTCGCCTCCGGCACCGCGCGCGAGGATATCGTCGCCGGTGTGCAGGCGGCGATCGCTACACGAGTCGCGGCCCTGGCTGGGCGACAGATAGAAGAGCCTGTGCTGTTCACCGGTGGCGTCGCGCTCGTGCCCGGCATGGCGGCCGCGCTCGCCGCCGCGCTCAACCATCCGGTCCGTGTCGCCCCGCAGCCCCAGCTCACCGGCGCGCTCGGCGCCGCACTCCTCGCCGCGGAACGAAGGTAGAAGCGGCGTCTCGCCGCTTCCCCGGGCCGAAGGCCCGGCGTGCCCCCCCCCCCCCCCCCCCCCCCCCCCCCCCCCCCCCC
>JAFGHX010000391.1 GCA_016929905.1 Kiritimatiellia bacterium | reverse complement strand
GGGGGGGAAGAGCCGAGCCGCCGTCGCCCTGCGGGCTATGGCGAGCCAGGGACGGCTCTTCTACTATGGGCGACACGGCCCCAGACATAGTTTCCACCTCGTCATATCCGGCGTCGGGCCGCGTGCCGGGGGTTTGCTGAACGCCGAACTCTGACTGCTGGGATGCGGGCCAGGCCCGCATGAGTCAACGCCCTGCAGAGATACTGGGGCGAAAGGAGGTGAGGACGATGAAGAGCAGACAGGGCTTCACGCTGGTGGAGATCATGATTGTGGTGGCGATCATCGGCCTGTTGGCGGCGATCGCCATTCCGTCATTCGTCAAGGCCAGGCGCGAGGCGCGCAAGCGTGCCTGCATCAGCAACATGAGGCAGGTCGACGGTGCCAAGGAGCAGTGGGCGATGGAGGAGAACATGCCGGCTACAGCGACGCCCACCGTCTCCGACGTGGATCCGTACATCAAAGGCGGCACGGCCAGATGCCTGTGCCCGGCCGACCCAACTCAAACGTTCGTCAGTTCCTATTCCGTTCGACCGCTCGGGACCGATCCCATCTGTCTAGTCGACGGTTCGCACACACTGTAGTTGTGGCGGGCGCTGTGAGAGGGCAGCCCCTCCGAGCGGGGCTGCTCTCCGCTATCCGGAGGCGAGGGGGCGGCGCGTCAATCCCCGATGGTCTTCTCGTAGAGCCTGTAGGTCTTGTAGTGTTCCGGGTCGAGCCCGTGCTGGATGGTGCGGTTCGACAGGACGTTGTCTTCCAGGACCCAGGAGGCCTCCCCGCGCGTGTAGCCCTTGGCGATCCCGCGCAGGACAGTCTCCAGGAACAGGATGCCCGTAATGCCGAGGTGCCGGAACCTGGGCAGAGCGGCGACTCCGAAAATCCGGATTTCGTTCGTGCGTTTGATGGCCCGCAGGAACCGGATGAACCCGAACGGGAAGAGCCTGCCTCCGCACGCGGTCAGGCCGCGGTTGACGTTCGGAATGGCCAGCGACGCGCCCGCCGGTTCGCCGTCGACCTCGGCGATCAGGATGATCTCGGGATCGACGACCCCCTTCATCTCGGCCGCCGTCTCCTGCAGCTCTTCGGGGGTAATGGGGACATAGCCCCAGTTGTCTTGGCGGGCCTGCTCGAAGACGTCCATAATCCGCGCGATTTCGGCACGGTAGTCGCGCATGGCGAGCGGGCGCACCTTGACTTCGGGGTGCCGGCGCTCCAACACGCGGCGGATACGCAACAGCCGTGCGTGGGCTTCCGTGCCCGGCCCCACGCGCTCGGCTCGCACGAGGTAGGCGTACAAGTCCTTGCACTTCCGGAAACCGGCCTGCGTCAGGAGTTCGACATAGGCCTTCGGATTATACGGCATCAGCGCCATGGGCGGGCTGTCGAACCCGTCGACGAGCAGTCCGCACTCGGCGTTCATCGAGGGGTTCACCGGGCCGCGCAGCGTGCTCATGCCCCGTTCGCGCAGCCAGGCTTCCGCGCGCGCGATCAGCGCGCAGGCCGCCTCGGCGTCCGCGTCCTCACACTCGAAGAACCCGAAGAAGCCTGTGCGGTCCGCGTACCGTTCGTTGTGGGCGCGGTTGTGAATCGCCGCGATGCGGCCCACCGGCTTGCCGTTCCGGCTGGCCAGCAGCAGCGCCATCTCCGCATGCGCGAAGAAGGCCGCCCGGCCGGCGAACAGTCCGGCCTGCGACCGGCGCAACGGCGGCACCCAGTTGGGGTCGTGCCGGTAGCGCTGAAAGGCGAAGTCGAGGAACGCGGCGCGGGCCCGCGTATCGCCGGCCTCGATGATCTGCAGGTTCCCGCTCATGCGACGGACGAGGGCTGGGGCTCACACGCTTCGGAATAGCGCGTCTTCAGCTTGATCATGGCGTCCAGGAACACCTGCAGGTCTTTGCGGGTGTGATTGGCGGTGGGAATCACGCGCAGAATGGACGTGCCGATCGGGACGGCGGGGTAGAGAACGGCGCTTGCCCAGATGCCGTATTCTTCGTACAGGGCGGTGCCCATGTAGACGGCGTCCGTCCCGTTCCCGAAGATCGGGGTGATCGGGGTCTCGGTCCCGCCGATGTGGTAGCCGGCCGCGCGCAGCCCGTCCTGCAGGAACGCCCTGTTCGCCCACAGCTTCTTGCGGCGGTCGCCGGCGGCGCGCAGCAGTTTCAGCGCCTCCAGCGTCGCGGCCGCCACGCAGGCGGGCATCGCCTTGGTGAAGAGGATCGTCGGTGCCGTGAAGCGCAGGTAGTCGATGACCGCCGCGTCGCCCGCGGCGAAACCGCCGGTTGTGGCCAGCGCCTTGCTGCAGGTGCCCAGATGCAGGTCCACGCGGTCCTCCACTCCGAGCAGTTCCGCCGTGCCGCGCCCGTTCTCGCCGCACACCCCGGTGCCGTGCGCGTCATCCACGATCAGGCGCGAGCCGTACTTCTCGCACAGATCGCAGATCTCCGGCAGCGGCGCCATGTCGCCCTGCATCGAATACACGCCGTCGACGACCACCATCTTGGGTTGCGTGGGCGGGGTCTCCAGCAGCAGCGCCTCGAGGTGCTCCGGATCGTTGTGGCGGAAGAACCGGACGCGGGCGCCGGATATCTTTGCGCCGCAAACCAGACTGGCGTGCGCGTAGCGGTCCAGCAGGATCAGGTCGCGCGGGCCCGCCAGCGCCGCGATGGTCCCCATCATCGTGTGCGCGCCGTTGCTGAAGACCAGCGCGCGTTCGGTCCGCTTGAAGTCCGCCAGCTCGCGTTCCAGTTCCGTGTGCAGTTCGATGCTGCCCGTCAGCGGGCGCGCCCCCATCGGCGCGCTGACCCCGTACCGCCTCACGATCTCCGTCGCCGCCTTGCGCACGCGGGGATGGTTCGCAAGGCCGAGGTAGTCGTTCGTGCTCAACTGCAGCACGCGCCGCCCGTTCGCCTCGATCCAGGGCCCCGCGTTGTCCAGCGGCGAACGCCGGTACATGACCCCTTCGGCCGTCGCACGGTCTTCCTGCTTGACGATGCGGGAATCGTGCTGGAACCGGACACACTTGTCGAATATGTCTCCCAACTTCTTCGTCTCCTGACGCGGTTCGTCCGCCCGAAGCGCAACCTTCGGGTCTTCGAGGACGGAAGTGCGGAGGGTTGGAAGCGTGAGGCCGGAGCGACCGGCCACCCTGATTTCCACAGCATCCGCTCTTCCGCGCGACCGGCCCCCGACTTCCCCTTTCCCGGTGGGAGGAAGAAAGTTTATGTTTTTTTGTGTGAATAGCAAGCGGTAAATTTGGTACCATCCGGCCTTTCCCGCGGGGCGACGGCGGGCGCCAGACAGGGGGGGCGACCGGCCCCGAACGGGGCCCGAGCAGGGCAGGGAGCGTGCCCTTTTCCGCGGAGAACCGGGAGGCGCGGATGGGCCTGTTGGCCACAGCGTTTGACGTGATGAGCCGGCGCCGGCTGGCCGGGTTCGAGGCGGCCTGCGCCGAGCCTGTTCGCGCGCAAATGGCGGTCTTCGACGGCCTCATCCGCCGGGCCGCCTCTACTGAGTGGGGGCGCCGGTTTGGCTACACCGGGATTCGCACGCCCGCCCAGTTCCGGGAACGCGTGCCCGTTACCGGCTACGAGGACGTCGCCCCCGAGTGGCATCGCGCCTTCGACGGCGCGCGCGACGTCGCCTGGCCCGGCCATGTCCCGTTCTTCGCGATGTCGTCCGGCACCACCTCGGGCAACAAGTGGCTGCCCGTCACGCGCGACGCCATCCGCTCGAACCGGCGCGCCGGCGCCGACCTGGTGGCGTTCATGGTCCGGCGCGGCGGCGCCGCCGCGCTGGCCGCGGGCCGGTTCTTCTACCTCGGCGGCTCGACGACCCTCCGCCGCAAGGGGCAGTGCTGGGGCGGCGACGCGTCCGGGATCATGGGCAAGCACATCCCGTTCTACGCGCGCAGCCGCTATCTGCCCGACCCCGAGATCGGCGCCGTTTCCGATTGGGAAGAGAAGCTGCGCCGCATCGTCGAGCGGTACCGCCATGCGGACGTGTGCGCGCTGTCCGCGTGCCCGTCGTGGGCCGCGCTCCTGTTCCGGGAACTGTGCCGCGCGGCGGACGAATCGCACGCGCCCGGCAAACGGGTCGGCGAGCTGTGGCGCAGGCTTTCGTTCTTCGTCTCGTTCGGCATGTCCTTCGAGCCCTATCGCCGGGCGCTCGCCGACTATGTCGGGCGCGACCTGCACTACATCGATACCTACTCTTCCTCCGAATGCGGCATGACGGCGATCCAGGACGAGCCCGGCGGCCCGCTGCGGCTCATTGTCGACAACGGCGTCTTCTTCGAGTTCATCCCGGCCGAGCAGGCCGGCGAGCCGGCCCCGCCGCGCCTGCATATCGGCGAGGTGGAGGCGGGCCGGGAATACGCCCTGTTGATCAGCTCCAACGGCGGGATCTGGGCCTATCCGCTCGGCGACGTGGTCCGGTTCGAGAGCCTGCGCCCGCCCCGCATCGCGTTCTGCGGCCGCACGCAGATGTATCTCAGCGCGTTCGGCGAACACCTCACCCTCGAGATGCTGGAGAAGGCCGTCGCCGGCGCGTGCGAGAAGACGGCCGCCACCGTCACCGACTACACGGTCGTGCCGCGCTTCCCCGCGCCGGAGGCGCCGAAACCCGCGCACCGCTGGCTCGTCGAATTCGGGGTGGAACCCGCCGAGCCGGCCGCGTTCATGGCCGCCGTCGACAACGCGCTGCGTGCCTCGAGCGAAGACTACGACACGCACCGCCAGAAGGACTTCGGGCTCGAGCCGCCCGCCCTGACGCGCGTCGCGCCGCGTACGTTCTACACGTGGATGAAACGCAAGGGCAAGCTCGGCGGCCAGCACAAGGTCCCGCGCGTGGCGCGTGCGCCGGAAATGCTCGACGAACTGCTCGCCATCTCCGCGCAACTCGGCGGCGCCGACAGCGGGTAGGGCGGCCGGCGGGTGCCCTTTTCTGCCCGCTAAAGCAGATGTGTCTCTCGCCCGCTCGTGGACTCGCTCGAGCTCGCGGAGCCGCGGAGAAGTGCCGGTCTGTTGTCAGGAACGCGTTTGCACGTCAACGGTTGTTGCGGGAATCGAAGGGGTTACGCAACGCAGCGTTGCGCAACCCCCGATTCCCGCAACGTACCACGGGCAGTTTGAAGGGAATGCAGCCTTATCCAACGTGCAGTCCGGGGAACGCATCTTTTGCCCGTTCTGAAGGCGCTCGTTGCGGGAATCGAGGATTGCCACGACGCCGGACTCGTCGTATTGCCGAAACAGTGCTGCGTCGTGGCAATCCTTTCGATTCCCGCAACAGACCTTGGCCAACCGCACAGTCTACGCCCAGGCCAAACAGCCCTTTCGCGTCCTTTTCGCGCACTTTCGCGGGCCGCTCCGCCTACTCGTCCCAGTCGCCGGTGTCGGGCACGGGCCGCAGCCAGCCGTGCATGCCGTACCACCAGGCCGTCTGCTTCATGCCCGAGATGAGCCGCACCGTCGGGCGGAAATTCATCTCCTCGTGCGCCTTGGCCCAGGAGCAGGTCCAGCGCTTCTGGAGCAGGTGCCGCACCTTGTGGCGGGAAAGCGCCCGCGGCTTGCCCGTCAGCCGCCAGGCCCATTCGCCCAGCTCGCCCGCGAACCGGGCCAGGGGCGCCGCGATACGCAGCGGCCGAACCGGGCGGCCGATCGACTTGCCCACCGTCTCCACCACCTTGCCCAGCGTGTGCGTGCCGCCCGCCATGAAATAGGTCTTGCCGATCGCGACCGGCTCCAGCGCCGTCAGCCAGATGCCCGCGGTCAGGTCCGCGATGTGAATGAAGCTGACCTGCTTCTCCAGCGAGCCGACGACCGGCACCCGCCCGAACCGTTGTGCGCTGCGGAAGATCGGCAGGAAGTTCCTGTCGCGCGGCCCGAATATCGCCGGCGGCCGCAGGATGGTGACCGGCAGCCGGTCGGCTTCGTTCAACACGGCGTATTCCGCGGCCAGTTTGCTCGCGCCGTACCCGTCGATCGGGTGCGGCGTCGTCGATTCGTCCACAGGCCGCGACCGGCGGTTCGGCCCCACCGCGGCCAGGCTGCTCACGTAGATGAAGCGGCGCAGCCGCGTGCAGGCCCCAACGGCCGCGTCGACCAGCCGCCGCGTCCCGTCCGTGTTGACGCGCCGGTACTCCTGCTCCGTCCGTGCGCGGGTCAGGCCCGCGACGTGGAAGATGTAGTCGACATCCTCGACAGCCCGAGCCAGGACCTCCGAATCCTCGAGCGCCCCGATCTGGATGTCGACCGGCAGATGCCGGATCCAGACAATGTCGCTCGTCGGGCGTACCAGGCAGACCACATCGACGCCCGCCTCCAGAAGTTCCTCGACCAGATTGCTGCCGACGAAGCCGGTGGCGCCAGTGACAAGTGCTTTCACGTTTCTGATTTTACCGGGACGGCCGCGCGCCCGGCGCGCGGCCGGGCTCCATTTCGCGGAGCACGGACGCCAAACACCGCCGCCCGGGAATCCAGCACCCTACCGCAACAGGGCCCGTTTCGCAAGCCCAAAACGATTCTCCGTCGCCATTCTCATTATGGCGGCGCCCCGGTGAAATCCGTTCGTAGTCAAGCCCGTAAGGGCTGTCCGCACACGCCTTCTTGCCCCGGGAACGCCCCGCACGGGGCTTCCACCACAGGCGGACCTTCGACACTACAAACGGGCGCAACGCCATAATGAGAATGGCTGGATTCTCCGTACGCCGGCGCAGCTCTCTCGCCCGGGTAGGGCGGCGTTGACCGAACGCGAGCCCCGGCCCCCGAAGATCGGGATTCCTTTGCCGCATGCTTTATCGTAAGCTTGGCCGAATGATAGCCCAAGCCAAGAAGCTGGCGGTGGTGCTGGTCCTCTCCGCGGTCATACTGGCGGTCATCATCCATTTCGTCGGGTTCGACGCGACCGTGCAGGCCATTGCGGAGGCCGGGCCGGCGGCGTTCCTGGCCACGGCGCTCCTGATGGTGCTCCTGCTGGTTCTGCAGGCGGCGGCCTGGAGTGCGCTGAACCGCGGGATCGGCCATCGCATCCCGTTCGCCACGCTGTTCAAGGCGGCCGCCGTCGGCATGGCCGGCAACATCGTCACGCCGTCCACCTACCTGGGCGGCGAGCCGGTGAAGGTCGTCTATGTGGGGCGCAAGACGGGCCTGTCCTACGGAGAACTGGCGGGGACGGTGCTGCTGGGCAAGTATCTGGAGGCGTTGAGCTTTGTGCTCTTTCTGGGCGTGAGCACCGCGGCGGCGGCCATCGGATTCCGCCGGGTCCTGTTCCGCGCGCCGCACCTCGTGCTGGGCGGCGCCATGCTGCTGGTGGTCTGCGTGGCGCTCGGCCTCTCGGTCGTGCTGTGGCTCTCGCTCTCGCGGCGCCGGCACCCGCTGACCGGGCTCGTGCGCCTGGTGGCGCGCGCGCGGGTCTGGCCCCGGTTCTTCGCCGCCGCGGAACGCAAGACGCGCACCCTCGAAGACCAGGTCTCGCGCGTCTTTTGCGAGGAGGGCAGGGCGGTCGTGCCCGCCTTCTTCTTCTACCTGTTCACGCACGTCGTCATTTTCTTCAAGCCGGCGGGGTTCTTCATGCTCGGCTGGCGGACCGGGCTGGGCACGGCGCAGCTCGGCCTGATCTTCGTCACCTGCCAGGTGCTGCTCGCCGTTCAGCTCACACCGAGCGGGGTCGGCACGCTCGACGGCGGCCTGTTCGGCATGCTGGCGCTGACCGGGATCCCGATCAGCGCGCCGCAGTGCGCCGCGTTCCTGCTTTGCATCCGCGTGGTGGATGCGCTCGTCGTCTCGCTCGGCGGCTCGCTCGCCGCGCGCGCCGGCGCCGGCTTCCTGCTCCGCTCCGGCCCGCCCGCCGCCGGCCACGCTCGCCTCGATATTTCTACCTGATGGAAAAGCGAGGCTGTGCCGAGCCGCCCGCCACGCGGCGATTTGCCCGCGGACGCCGCTCGGCAGTCGGGTGATCACGATCACCAGGCGTGTGCTGCCCGCCTACTGTCCAACCGGCACAGTCCCCGCATACCCGAACTGCCCGGTCCAGAAACCGTCGGTGCTCATCCTTCGCCGCGCGCGCTTACGTTGAGCCGGCGCAGGATTGCGGCGCCGCCGGCCGCGCGTGCGTCGCCTCTTGCGCGAACGGGGGGGGACTTTTGGCTTGCCTTCGGCCACCGGCTGATCTACTCTTATACGGACTACTCGGGGTTCTTCCGAACAGCCTTCTTCACGGAGAGGTGGCTGAGTGGTCGAAAGCGGCGGATTGCTAATCCGTTGTACTCCTTATTGGGGGTACCGAGGGTTCAAATCCCTCCCTCTCCGCCAATTTGAAATCCGGCGATTTTCGGCCACGACGGACCACGGGGCCGGGAACCGGACATGCAACACGGGAT
>JAFGHX010000390.1 GCA_016929905.1 Kiritimatiellia bacterium | reverse complement strand
TTTGAGTGGTTTGTAGTCAAGCCCGTTCAGCCAAAGGCTGATCGGCCTCAGGCCGAAAGGGCTGTTCCCCGGTTTTGAGACGGCCTCTCCACCCCGGCCGCTTCACCCCAGAGGCCTTCGATAGTCTCAACGCCCGCTTTGATGTATTGATGCCGGGGAACACTCAGAAGGGCGGCGCCGTTCCCTCACCGGGGGCAGGAGACAGCCCCGTAGGGACGGCCGGGAATGAGCCGGCGGCCGTCGGTGAAGCCCTCGGGCCGGTTCGCCAGCCGTTCCATCAAACGCGCGCGCCAGACGGCCAGATCCGCGTTCCCGCCGCCGTCGGCCAGGTCGTGCAGCTCCTGCGGATCCTGCGCCAGGTCAAAAAGCTGTTCGCTTCCGTCGTGCGGACGCCAGATGTACTTCATCCGGCCGTCGGCCAGGAAGTGATAGGCCTGGTCCGCCCCGTAGCAGGGCGCGTGCTCGCCGTGCAGCCACGGCCGGACCTCCGCATCCTCACCGCGCAGAACGGGAACCAGGCTCTGCCCTTCAACCCCGGCCGGGCAGGCCACGCCGGCCAGTTCGAGCAAGGTCGGCATCAGGTCTTCCAGACAGACGGGCCGCATGCACGTCTGACCCGCTTGGATCCCTAGATCGCCCGACCCGCGGATCAGGAACGGGATACTGGACGCCCCTTCGTACGGCTCGCACTTGCGGAAGTAGTAATGGTCCCCGAGCAGCTCGCCGTGATCCGACGTGAACACGATCAGCCACGGCCGCTTCTGACGCCGGGACAGCACGAGGAAGTCGCGAATCAGCCAGAAGAGCTGGTCGTCGATGTGGTTGATCAGCCCGAAATAGCCCGCCTGCGCCGAACGCAACGCCTCGCCCGCGAGCAGGACGCGGTGCGCGTCCACGCCGGCGCCCAGTCCGTCGTTCGGCGGGGGAACCGCCCAATCCCCGATTGCGGCGGGCGGCAACTCCATCCGCAGATAGCGCTCCATATAGAACGCCGGCGGGACGAGCGGCGGATGCGGCGCATAGAACGACGTAGTCAGAAACAGCGGCGCGTCGCCGTCGTGGCCGGCCAGGACCGCGCGGGCCTTGCGTATGACCCAGGTGGTGGGATGCAGATGCTCCGGCAGGAACCAGGGCCGCGCGGTCCAGCCGTTCCAGGAAATGCCGTGCATCTTCAGCCCGCCCGGCGCCTCACGCTCGATCTCCTTCGCGTAATCGTCATGCTCGATGTAAACCGAACCCAGTATCCGCCTGTTGTAACCGTACCCCTCCTCGTACGGCGACTGGTGCATATAGCGCCCGCAGATGACCGTCTCGTAGCCCGCGTCGCGCAGCGCCTGCGGAAGCGTCGGCGCCGTGATCGGAACGCCTTCCCCGTAGCCGACCATGCCGTTCGTGCCCGGAAACTGCCCGGTGAGCAGCGCACGCCTGGCCGGAATACACGAGGCGCTGCTGGTGTATGCGCGCCGAAAAAACACGCCACCGGCCCCGATTTCGTCGATGTTCGGCGTCAGCACGACGGGATGCCGCGCCAGCGACAAACAGTCGCCACGCATCTGGTCCGGCATGATGAACAGCACGTTGGGTTGTCTGTCGGATTTGCCCATGATCCCCTCCGGCGCCGGCCAACCGGGATCGCCCGGCGCTGCAACGTTCCGCCTACGGCGACCCGTGCGCCGGCAGCGTGTTCAATACCCGCACGACGACCCGGCCCACGCGTTCCAGGCTCTCGGCGCTCAGCTTGTCCATGCTGTCCGCCGTCGTGTGCCAGTAGTCGTTGCGGCCGGGCGCGGACCCGAACTGAAAATCGATGATATCCACCGCCGGCATGCCCCGTTCCAGAAAGGGCACGTGGTCGTCCAGGATCGGGCCGGAGCCCAGGGCGAACTTCTCCCGGATCCCTTCCTCCCGCGCGGCGTGGAAGACGCGGGTCCGCAGGTCGGGCGTGGCGTTGCGTGGGAGCGTCACGCTCAAGTCGCGGTCGCCGATCATGTCCAGAATGATGACCGCCTGCACGGCCGCGGCCTGCCCCGTACGCTTCAGCTCGGCCGCCAGCCGCCGGCTGCCGTGCAGGCCGTCGAACGGGCCGTAATCGACCATGCATTCCTCGCCGTCGAAAAACGCCAGCATCACGGCCGGCCGCTCGCGCGGGCCGTTCACCAGCAGGCGCCCCAACTCCAGCAGCAGGCCCGTGCTCGAGCCCGAGTCGTTGGCGCCCTCGAACGCCGGGCCGAGCCCCGCCTTCGTGTCGTAGTGCGAACCGAGCACGATCAGACCCGGTGCCGTGCCCGGCACCGTCGCCGTGACGTTCCGAAACGTCGTCTCGCCCTTCGGCGATCGATCCTTGAACGCGTCTACCACCGGCTCGAGCCCCAACGCGCGCAAGCGCCCTGCCAGATACTCCGCCGCCCGTTCCGCACCCGGCGTGCCCGAATCGCGCAGCCCCAACGCCACAAAACGGCGGACCTCCTCCAACGCGTTCGTCCCGCTCAACCGGCCGGGATCCAGCTCCGCGCGCGGGGCCGGGGCCGGCGCGGACCGGGGCGCGTCACAGGACGCCTGCCACAAAACCGCCAGAAAACTCAGAAAGATGCACGGTACCCGACGTTTCATGATCACCCACCCCATCCTAGCCGCTCCGGCCCCGGATGCCAAGTGTCGAACAATCCCCGCTCGTACGCTTACTCGTCGTCTCAACGCCGAAACCCCGGCGAATGCGATCGGAGATGACGAGCAAGACTACGAGCGCAACGGTGTGCCCCACGGCGCTGTAGGCGAATACACACCATTGGGCAGGCCAGAAAACGCCCTATATGCGGTCTTTCAAAGAACAGTTCAGACCGGGGACGCCTTACGCAGGCGTCTCCTTGCGATTCTAACGTGACTTCCCGAGGACCTTGGCTGCCTGTTCGCGGTAGAATGTCGAACAGATCTCCGGCGGCTCGCCCCGCAACATCTCATGATGCACGAGTCGAGCGAAGTGCACTTCCTGCATCACCCGGTCGTCGCGAAATTCAGCGCGCACCTCATTCCAGAGGCGCTTCCGTTCATTGGCGGTCACGTTTCTCATGGCTGCGTCTTCCGCAAATCTCATTTTGACATGTTGCCCGCTTTGCAGACAGCTCTCATCTATTTCTGCTCTTTCACCGCCTGCACGATCTCCGCGGCCGTTTCCTGGAATGGAGACACCTCGAAACGCGTCATGGCCGCTATGAATGCCGAGCGGCTCAGACCGGCGATCTCAGCGGCCTCGTCCTGGCTGATTGTGCCCAGTTCGTACCACTTCACGGCGGCAGCAAGCCTCAGCTCCGAGGAGAACTCAGCGGGCTCCTTCTGCATCGCCACAAAGACATCATCCGCCATCTCGATCTGCAATATCTTGCTCATTGGCCGCTCTCCTGATTGCTCCAGCGTCGAGTAAAGCATGGGAACGGCCCCGGGACAAATCAGAATCCTCTCTCAGCCGGCCATGCCTGACTTCCCGGCGGCCCCGGCCGCAAACACACGCAGCAGGTTGGCTGGCCATTGCCACCGGCGACTGTACCCCTGACTGTACCCCTTGGTCCGGCCGGAAAATGCCGTCTGCAGGCTGGGGGTTACTGGGCATTCTTGGCGGCCAACGTGGAGATCTGAACCGCGCGCGCTGCGGTGTCAGCGATTGCCCCAGGGAATCGATCCCACGGCGCGCGCCAAGGCCCGCCCGTCCGATTCTCCAACAGGCTGTTGGAGAATTTGCACCTCTTCCGTCCAGGCAAGGTAGAAGGCCCGCATATACCACACGTTTTGAGGCGAACGCGACGGTATGCCCGACGGCGCTGTAGGCGAAGTACTCATTCGTGCGGGGCGAGCGGTCAGCGTGCAGAACGCCGCTTCTTCCGCTCAGCGCGAGTGCCGCGTACGCGTTTGATAGTCAAAGAACGGCATGTGTACTCATATCGACGCCGGCCCGCTGGAGCCGATTCGTACAGATGTTTCCGGTCCCTGTCAAGCATGGTCAGCGGCAGACGGGCCGGCGCAAGACGGCGGGCGCTCAGCACGGGCCGCCCGCGTCCATCGATACGCGCCGGAACCGCTCGCGGTAGGCGGCCGGGCCCATCCCCATCCGCTCGACGAATACACGCGTGAAGTAGTAGCGGTTCGCAAACCCGCATTCGGCGGCGATCTGCTTCACCGACTTCCCGCCGGCGGCCAGCTCGCGCGAGGCGCGGGCTATCCGCAGTTCGCGCAGATACGCCTTCACACTCCGCCCGGTCACCCGCCGGAACAGACGCATCATCTGTTCCCGGCCCAGCCCGATCCGCGCGGCGAGCTGCGCGTTGCTCAGGCTCGCCTCCAGATGTTCCTCCATGAACGCCAGCATAGTCAGAATGCGCCCGTCCGGAAACCCCTCTTGCGGGAACCGCAACAGGACAGGCGCCAGCAATTCCCCGAAACAGAGGTCCAACAGCGCGCGATGCAGCAACAGATCCGCGTCCGTGCGCCCGTCCCGCTCGTTGCGCCCGATCAGCTCGGCAATCACCGCCTTGTGGCATTCGCCCAGCCGAATCTCGATCGGGCGGTCGAACCGGACCGCCACCTGCAGCGCGAGCGGAAAAGCCGGCACAGTATGCGAAAACAACATGTCCACCGTGCCCGAGGCCGACAGCGCCGTCTCCACGTCGGTCGGAATCAGCACCAGGTTCGATGCGTCCAATACGAAACCCTGCCGCGGCGTGTCTACACGCGCACCACCCGTCCGCGAATGCAAAACCCGCCAGTACGGGCTCAACACACGCGGGAAATTCCAGTTCGGATGCGCGCGAACCCACCCTCGATCATAAAACAGATAGCTCACGCCCTGCAGAAGCTCCGCCGTCCGGTGCGCCGCACCCGGTTTTCGTTCGGGAAACGGATGTGTATAGGTTTTCATTCCGACACAACTAAGTCGCTTCTAGACACATCAGGCTACTTGAACATACCTTTATTGTAAAGCAAAAATATACGTATAGAGCGTAAAAGTATACATACAGAACGTATGGAGGGGATTTCATGAGCCGGCAGATTGCACTGGACACGTTGAACCTGCGGCCCACGCCGCGGCTGGCGCACACGGAGTACCTCGATCACGACGCGATCGTGCGAAAGACGCTGGCCAGCGCTGAGTCGGACCGGCGGCACAAGGCGTTCTTCGACGCCTGGGACTACGATCTGGTCTGGTCGACGAGCGACGGGCCGGTCCCCTGGGCGGAGCGGGGCCGCGTGACGGACATGGGTCACGCGGAATACATGGAAGGCGGCCGCGACCGGCGCGACACGGTACACTGTCCGTTCGAAGATCCGGAGCAGGTCCTGGAGTTCGATGCGGTCAAGGAGTACGGGTTGCCGGATTTCGACGGGCTCGTCCGCTACTACGAGGATCTGTATCAGCGGCAACAGGCGAAGCTGCCGAACCAACTCGTGCCCGGCGGGTACTACAAGTCGGTTGTCTCCGGCGCCATCCAGGCGTTCGGCTGGGACATGCTCCTGCCGGCGGCGGCGGACCGGCCGCGGTTTGCCGAAGTCCTGAGGAGTTTCGGGCGGCTGACGCTGCATCACGTGGAGGCCTGGGCCCGCACCTCGATCGAGGCTTTCATCCAGCACGACGATTTCGTGTGGACGGAAGGGCCGTTCATGGCGCCGGACTTCTACCGCGCGGTGATTATTCCGCAGTACAAGTCGTTCTGGGACGTTCTGCACCGCGCGGGTAAGAAAGTCCTGTTCTGCAGCGACGGCCGGTTCGACATGTTCATGGCGGACGTGGCGGCCGCGGGCGCCGACGGTTTCATCTTCGAGCCCTGCAACCCGTTGGACGAGGTCGTGGCGCGGTTCGGCCGGACGCACTGTCTGGTCGGCAGCAAGGTCGACTGCCGCACGATGACCTTCCGTTCATGGGCGGAGGTGAAGCGTGAGATGGACGCGACCTTTGCGCTGGCCCCACGTTGCGCAGGCCTGATGTGGGCGGTCGGCAACCACATCCCGCACAACATTCCGGTCGAAATCCTGGAACGGTACATCGACTATCTCAGGGCCAACTGGGCCCTCACGCCCCAGGCCTGCCTGGCGGCCGGGACGTGAGCCGTCGACCGGCCTGAGCCTGGCCGGCCTGACACTGGCTCGAAGTTCGGCCGGGGGCTGACCTGAAAGTTGAAAGTAGAAGCGGCGTCTCGCCGCTTCCCCCGGGCCGCAGGCCCGGGCCCCCGGCTGCACGGAGTTCAGCCGGGGGGAAGAGCCGAGCCGCCGTCGCCCTGCGGGCTATGGCGAGCCAGGGACGGCTCTTCTACTATGGGCGACACGGCCCCAGACGAAGT
>JAFGHX010000389.1 GCA_016929905.1 Kiritimatiellia bacterium | reverse complement strand
GAAGCCAGGAGGCACGACGGCGTAGGCGGGCTGCGCCCGCCGAAGCCAGGAGGCACGACGGCGTAGGCGGGCTGCGCCCGCCGAAGCGCCGCGCGTAGGCGGGTTCTCGAGCAAGTTCTCGAGTAAGTTCTCGAGCAAGTTTCAGACAATTTTTTGCCTGACGGTGCAGAGCCATGAAGATCATGGTTGGATATCCGCCGATCGTCTCGCCGAAAGGCGTGCCGCTGCTGTCGCAGAACCGGCAGTTCCAATGGTTCAGCCGGCCGACCTACATCTACCCCATGGTCCCGGCCAGCGCGGCCACGCTCGCGCGCGCGGCCGGCCATGAGGTGCTTTGGGCCGACGGCATCGCCGAACGCTGGACGCCGGACGAGTTCGACGCGCGTTACGCGTCGTTCGCGCCCGACGTCTTTCTGGTCGAAACCAAGACCCCGGTCGTCAAGCAGCACTGGGCAACGATCGCGCGGCTGAAAGCCCTGCTCCCGTCCGCGCGCATCGTGCTGTGCGGCGACCACGTCACCGCGCGGCCCCAGGAGAGCATGGCGGCCTGCCCGGTCGACTACATCCTGACCGGTGGCGATTACGACTTCCTGTTCGCGGACCTGTTGCGGCACGTGGCCGACGGCGCGGGCCTGCCGCCCGGCGTCTGGTACCGGGCGGACGCGACGGGCGCGGGCGGAATCGGCAACACGGGCCCGCACGAGTTGAATCACGACCTGAACACGCTGCCTCTGATCGACCGCGCGCTCACGCGCTGGGACCTGTACAGCGTGGAGAACGGCAACTTCAAATACACGCCCGGCACCTACACGATGGCCGGCCGCGACTGCTGGTGGGGCAAGTGCGCGTTCTGCTCGTGGACCACGCTCTACAACCGGTGGCGCACCCGGCGGCCGGAGAAGCTGCTCGACGAAGTCGGACACCTCATCGAGAACTACCCGGTCCGCGAGATTTTCGACGACACCGGCTGTTTCCCCGCCGGCCGCTGGCTGCGCGAATTCTGCGAGGGCATGATCGCGCGCGGCTACCACAAACGCGTCGTCATGGGTTGCAACATGATCCCCGGCATCCTCACGCAGGACCTCTACTCGCTGATGGCGCGTGCCGGGTTCCGGTTCCTGCTCTTCGGCCTGGAATCCGCCGCGCAGGCGACGCTGGACCGCATCAACAAATGCGGGCGGGCAAAGGATATCGAGCAGTCTCTGCGCATGGCAAAGCGGGCCGGACTCGAGCCGCACGTGACCTGCATGGTCGGCTACCCGTGGGAAACGAGGGCCGAGGCGCAGGCCACGATCGACTTCACCCGCTCGCTCTTCGACAAGGGGCTGATCGACACGCTGCAGGCCACCATCGTCATCCCCTACCCCGGCACGCCGCTGTTCGACGAATGCCGGCGCAACGGCTGGCTCAAGACCGAAGACTGGGACCGTTACGATATGCGCGAGCCGATCATGAAGACGGAGATGTCCGACGCCGAAGTCCTGGAATTGACCCGCGGCATCTATGCCTCGTTCCTCACCCCGCGCTTCGTCGCCCGTAAGTTGCTCGGCATCCGGCGCTGGGCCGACGTCGTCTTCCTCTGGCGCGCCGCCGGCCGCGTCCTTGGCCACCTGCTCGACTTCCGCGGCAAGGCCGCCCGCCGCAAGCCACCATCGTAAGCGTTGCTCGCAATCCTTCTCGTAGTCAACCCTTGATCCGCTGCCGTCCATTTCCGCCGCGGGCGGATGTTCGACATCCGCTGGAAACATCATCCGCCTCCATCTGCTGCCGTCCATTTCCGCCGCGGGCGGATCTTCGACATCCGATGGAAACATCATCCGCCTCCATCTGCTGCCGTCCATTTCCGCCGCGGGCGGATCTTCGACATCCGCTGGAAACATCTTCCGCCTCCTATCCGCTGCCGTCCATTTCCGCCGCGGGCGGATCTTCGACATCCGCTGGAAGCATCTTCCGCCTCCATCCGCTGCCGTCGACATCCGCTGGAAGCATCCCATGACGGTTGACGACGGGGGTTGACGCGCAGCGGGGTTTGGCTAGGATAGCGGGTATGCCGCCCATTCTCTCGATCATCATACCGACCCGGAACGAAGCGGAGAACATCGGCAACTGCCTGGCCGCGCTCGCGCGGTTCGAGCGGCAGGCGGCGCTCGAGATCATCGTGGTGGACAACAGCTCGACGGACGGCACGGCCGAGCTGGCCCGCGAAGCGGGCGCGCGGGTGCTGGAGAAAGGTCCGGAGCGCAGCCCTCAGAAGAACTTCGCCGTGCAGCAGGCAGCGGGCCTCTTCGTGTTCATCGTCGATGCGGACATGCTCGTGCCGCCGGAACTGCTGGCGGAGATTGTGGGCCGGCTCGAGGCGCCGGACGCGCCGGACGGGCTGTACATCCCCGAACGGATCCTGGCCGGTGGGTTCTGGGGCCGGCTCCGCAATTTCGAGCGCAGCTTCTACAACCAGACCGCGATCGACGCGTTGCGGGTGATCCGCAAGTCGGTATTCGTCGAGGCGGGCGGCTACGACGAGACCTTGTATTCGGGCGAGGATTGGGATCTGGACCGGCGCATCGCGGCGAGCACGACCCGCTTCGCGATCACGCAGCAGGCGCTCCAGCACAACGAACGCAACTTCCGGTTCGGCACCCACCTGAAGAAGCGGCGCCGGTACGGCAAGAACTTCGAGCTGTACCGGCGCAAGTGGCACTACGACGCGATCACGCGCCGCCAGTTCGGGCCCGCCTACCGGCTGTTCGGGGTCTTTCTGGAGAACGGCAAGTGGAAGCGCAGTCTGCGCCACCCGGTCCTGCTGCTGGCCGTGTGGGTCTACAAGACGATCGACGCGCTGCTCTACTTGTACGAAGCCCGGCGCGTACGCCGCGCGGCGCGGGGGTCCTGAGCGGCCAAGGAAACTGGCCCGTCGACCGGCGGTCCGCTCGCACGCGGCGGAATGGCCCGCGAAACGACGCGAAAAGGGACCCGCCTTCGCCCGGAGGCTTCGGCGCGGCACAGCGCGAAAAGGAGAACCAGAACAGCGCGGTTCGGTTGGCTCATGCGGAGTTGTTGCGGGAATCGAAAGGATTGCCACGAGGCGATGCGCTCACGGGCAAGATGGGGCGTTGGGCCTCGTGGCAATCCTCGATTCCCGCAACGATCGCCTTCAGAGCGGCGCAGAGCGGCGACGGGCGCCCCGCTTCACGCCGGCTCGGCGGTCAACTCGATCCAGGGCGGGCAGGCGACCGCGCCTTGCGTGGCGAAGAGGCGTTCCCAAGTCTGGCCGCCGTCGGGCGCGTCCGCCGCGCGCGAAAAGCCGTGTTCGCCGTAGAACGACGCCGCCGGCCGGTTCTTCGGCGTGGGCCGGAACCGGCCCAGCAGACGCGCCGCGCCCCGCTCGGCCGCGCGCGCCGCGAGGAACGCGAGGAACGCGGTCTCGATCGTGCGGCCCAGTATGCGGCAGCTCAGCAGCAGCGTTTCGATCACGCAGGTGTCGGCCTCGAACTTCAGCACGGCCACCCCCGTCAGCCCGCTGTCGCCGAACCGGTCCTGCACGCGCAGCGCGTACACGCGCGCCGCAGGGTTGCTCAGCATCCGCCGCAGCTCCGCTTCCGGGTACCGGATGGTCGTCAGGTTGAACTGGTTGGTCTTGCCCACGAGCTGGTGCACGCGCGGGAAGTCGGCGTCGTCGACCGCGCGCACGGTTGCCCGGATCCGCAGGCTGTGCAGGTAGGCTTCGAAACTGCCCGCCGACTGCTGCGCGTCCGCCCGCGCCTTCTCTTCCCGGTAAAGCGCCGTGCGCCGCTTGTCTTCGGCGGTCAGCGCCAGTTTGTCGAAGGCGTGGTGTTCCAGCAGCGCTTGCGCATAGAGCGCCGGATCCGGCGGCAGGTCGAGGACGGCGACTTCCGGCAACGCCTGCCGGACGAGTTCGCGTTCCCGGACTTCATCGTCGACGAAGACCATGCTCTCCAGCCCGATGTTCAGGTCCGCGGCCAGTTCGCGCAGATTGTCGGCCTTGCTGTTCCAGTTGATGCGCACCGCCGCGAAATCGGGCGGGCGCAGGATCATCTCCCGATGACTCGCCAGGACGGGCTCGACGTCGGCGAGGTTGTTCCGGCTGCACAGCGCGAGCAGGACGCCTGTCTCTTTGTAGGCCTTGAGCACGCGCTGGAACTGTTTGTAGGCCAGCCCGGGCGCTTCGTCCCCGAGCTGAATGCCATCCGGCCCGTCCTCCCCCACGACGCCGCCCCACAGCGTGTTGTCGAGGTCGAGCACCAGGCACTTGCGGGTCAGCCCCCGGCTCGCGCGCAGGAACCGGCACATCTCTCGTGCAATCGCCAGGGAGGCCGTGTGCGTGTACGGCATCCGCGCCACCACCCGCATGCGCGGGTCGAACGCCGCATCGGTACCCACCGCCCCGACCACGCGCCGCAGGTCCAGCAGGTGCAGGCGGTCGGTCGCGCGCGCCGCCGCTTCGAGCCGGTCGTTTGCCGCGCGGATCCCGCGCCGGAACGCGTCGCGTTCCGGAGCCAGTATGCCCAGCGGCGAGCCGGCCGGATCCACCAGGTTCGAGCACACGAGCGGGCCGCGGTACGTCTCCAGAAAACGGCCGATACATTCGAGGAACGGACCAACCCAGTCCTGCACGACTTGCGCGGTTTCGTCCGCGGCGCAGACCGCCCAATTCTCGAACCGCAGACACGGGTCGAGCAGCACGAAGACGAGCTCGGGCCGATGCGCATGCAGCGCATGATCCGCACGCGTCAGCACCGATTCGACCTGCCCGAAATCGCCCGCCCAAACGTCGAGCGCAAGCCCATCCTTCAGCGCCTCCACGCCCAGGCACGCGACCAGCGGCTGAACGGTGAAATCGGCCAGAATCGCCACCCGGCACGGCAGGGCGTCCGCCGGCGGGCCGGCCTCCTGCAGCGCCTGCCACGCCCGCCAGTAGGCGGCCTGGGTCGGCGCCTTTTCGACAGCAGCCAGAATGCTGTGCGTGTCCGTCATACGTGTCTTCCCTCGCCCGCCGGCTTGTCCCGCCATAGCCCGAAGGGCGACGGCGGAAGCCCCGCACGACGGCGGGCCGCGCCCGCCATAGCCCGAAGGGCGACGGCGGGTTCCCGAGCAAGTTCTCGAGTAAGTTCTCGAGGAAGTTGTTTCGGGTGCGATCAGGTTCTTGCTGTCAGCACCCGCTTGATTTCGGCGACGCTGGTCATGGCCAGGATCTCGTTTGTGCTCAACCGCACGCCGAACGCCGCCTCGAGCTCGCCAATCAGAATCAGGTGCTGCATGGAGTCCCAGCCGTCGACGTCCTGCATGGACAGGTTGGGCTCAAGCGATTCGCCCGGGAACCGGAACAGGTCCCGGAATATCTGCAGCAGTTTGGCGTCAAGCTCAGTCTGCATCGGCGTCCTTCGCCGCGGCGGGCGGCGTGAGTTTTCTGACGGCCCGGGCGGGGTTCCCGACGACGACGGTATAGGGCGGCACGTCCTGCGAGACGACGGCGCCGGCGCCGACGAGCGCGCCCTCCCCCACGGTGACGCCGCCGAGCACCGTCGCGTTGGCCCCGACCATCGCGTAACGGCAGAGCCGGATGGGTTTCACGCTGAGCGGCACGCCGCATTCGCGCAGCGTCTTGCCCGCCTTGGTGTGGCAGATGATCGCCGCGCCCGGCCCGACGCGCACTTCGTCCTCGATCGTGATCAGGTCGGAGTAGAGCCCGTCCATCAACACGCTGCGGTCGATGAAGACGTCCCGCCCGATCCGCGCGCCGCGCGCGCGATGGAAGAACGGGACCCAGGGCGGCGGCCCGAGCTGCGCGCAGAGCACCAGGATGTACGCGTCCCAGACGTAGAGCTTCAGGACGCGCAGCACCCCGAGCGGCCCGCGCCACCCCTTCTCCGCCATCATCTCCTTCAGAGTCCGGATGATCATGCCGCGCTCTCCGCCCGCCACCCCACCCGGCTGAAGCCGGGTGCGATCGCGCTACACGCCCAGGAACGTTCGGATCGGCACGACCCGATACCGTTGCAGGAGCGTCTCCACCGCCCGTCTCGAACTCACGGCAAATTGTACACAGCCCGGGTTCCGAATCAAGAACCCAAGATGGCGGAACAGCGGGCAGCGGGACGGCACGATCTGCAGGTTGTGCAGAAAGACATGCGCCCAGCCGACGCGGTCGATGTCACGCGCGATGCAGCGGCAGATGCCCGCGCCGAAGATGGAGACGGCCATCGCCGCGCCGTAGGGGAACTCGCCGGTAGCGAGCACGTATTTCAGGTCGCGCGGCAACCGGTGCGCGGAGCGTTTCCGGCGCAGGAGCGGCCGGGTCGAGACGGGGACTTCCAGGATTCCGCTGCGCTCACCCGTCCGTTCCGGCGGCGCGTAGGTACTGCTGTCATAGCGGAACCCGCGCTGCGCGAGCAGCCCCATGGCCGCTTCTGACAGCCGCATGAACGGGGCACGGAACCCGACAGGGCGGATCTCGGCGAGGAAGCGCGCGGACCGCTCCAACTCCCGGGCCAGCGCCTCGGGCTTGTCCATCGCCACGTGGCCGAACCCGTGGAAGCCCACTTCGTGGCCGCGCGCGAGCGTCTCGCGCACGATGTCGGGGTACCACTCGAAGGTCTCGGCCAGGAAGAAGAAAGTGGTGCGCGCCTCATGCGTGTCGAACAGGTCGAGCAGCGCCGCGACCGAATCGCGAATGTAGCCCGCGTCCTTTGCCCGGCGCCCGCCGCTGTCGAGCGCCGCCAGCTCCGCCGTGCGGCTGTAGACCCACGACTCGACGTCGATGCTCAGCAACAGCACCCGGCTGAAGACGGGCACCGTCTCCGTTCCGCGATCCGCGCTCCGCCATCCTCGCTCCGCCATCCGCGCTCCTCGATTCCGTTCAAGACCCCCGGTCGACGCGGCGGGCGTGGAAGCCCGCCCTCCGAGAACGCAACGCGTGGCGCCGTTGGAGGGCGCGGCCTGCCTCAAAGTAGAAGCGGCGTCCCGCCGCTTCCTCCGGGCCGCAGGCCCGGGTTCCCGGCTGCACGGAGTGCAGCCGGGAGGGAAGAGCCGAGCCGCCGTCGCCCTGCGGGCTATGGCGAGCCAGGGACGGCTCTTCTACTATGGGCGACACGGCCCCAGACGAAGT
>JAFGHX010000388.1 GCA_016929905.1 Kiritimatiellia bacterium | reverse complement strand
TGCCTCTTGGGCTGCAGCGAGGCGGAGGCGTGCTCGGGGGGCGCAGGGGAAGCGGCGAGACGCCGCTTCTACCATTGCCTCTTGGGCCGCGGCGAGGCGGAGCCGTGCTCGGGGGGCGCAGGGGAAGCGGCGAGACGCCGCTTCTACCTTTTTCTCAGGCGGAGGGCGGCGAGCAGAATGCCGATCCCGCAGACGAGGACGGGCAGCGGTTCCGGGACGGTCTTGATGAGGACGGCGCTGACGTAGAACTTGGGCGCGCTGTTCGAGCCGCCGTCGGAGACGGTGATGACGAGGTCGCCGTCGGTACCGGGCTCGATCTGTGTGTAGCGGCCGACGAACCCGTCCTTAAGCGCGTTGTACCCGTTGGTGACGATCGTGGAATCGTCCTTGACGATGGTGGTCGTGACCCGGGCGCCGACGCTGCTCTCGTTCTGGAAGGCGACGACGTCGGAGATCGTGTATTTCGTGATGCGCGCATACTGGTTCGGCTGCCCGTAGCTGGTGCTGTTGCGGTCGCCGAACACGACGACGTCGTACTTCTCGGCCGGGTCCAGATTCTCGAAAGTCAGGGTGACGTCGGTATCGCCGTAGCTGATCAGGCCCGTCGTGTTCACTATACCGTTGAAGACCGTGTGCGCGTCGGTTCCGGCGATCGGCTGGGTGCCCTGGTCGGTGTACGGGCCGTCGCCGCCGGCATTGACCGTGAGGGTGGCGGTCAGGTTCGAGCCGGTGGCGTAGTCGACCAGCACGCCGCCTTCGTTCCGGGTATAGACGGTGATGTTGTTGTTCACCTGGCTGTTGGTCCAGCACAGATCGTTATACGCGCGCCAAGCGGCGCATTCGCGGATCGGCATGCACAGAACGGCGAGAACGCCGAGGATGACGAACTTCTTCATATCGGATTTCTCCCTGCTTGTCTCCATCTACCGCCGCTTCAACCGCCGCAGCGCGAAGAGCAGCGCGCCGATGCCGACGATGCTCATGGCGAGCGGTTCGGGCACCTCGCGCAGCATGAAACAGTTCACGTAGTACTTGCTCTGGTCGTCGGTGCCGACGCCGGAGAAATGCGCGAAGACGCTGAAGTCGCCGTCGGTGCCGGGCTTGATATTCGTGAACCGCACGACGAGCCCGCTGTCGGAGTTGTAGCCCGAGCAGACGATCGTGAGCGGATCGTTCGAGCCGGTGTACTCCGTTCCGACGGAGCTCTGGTTGACGAAGCTGACGGCATCGGTGATCGTCATGAAGGTGAATCGCTCCCCGGCGTACCCGGACTCGCCGCGGTCGCCATAGGAGACGAACTCGTAGGCGGTCAGCGGTTCGAGGTTGGAGAAGGTGATGACCAGGTCGTTGGAGTGGTAGGCGATGGTTCCGCTCGCATCCAGGAAACCGCCGAAGGCCGTGTCCGCATCGGTTCCCGACTGGGCGCTGGCCCCCCTGAGCGGGTCGTAACGTTCGCCGCCGGTGATGGTGACGGTGGCCGCCAGTTGATTGGTCGTGGTGTAGTCGCGCAACGGCCCGGCGGTGCCGCCGAAGTTCGTGTAGCCGGCGCTTCCGATATCGGGCGAGGAGTAGACGGTGACGCGGTTCGTATCGGTCGACTGGGCCGGGTCCCACCACAGGTCGTTGAAGGCGGTCCAGGAGTAGGACAGCGCCTGCGCGCAGGCAGGAGCGAGCACCACGGCGAGGCATAGGCCGAGGATGGCTAGTTTCTTCACTTTCGATGTCTCCGTGACTGATTCGCATTTCGCGGCCGCGCGAACGGACTCCGCCGGCCGATTTGGGCAAACACCAGGAGAAACAATATACCCTACTTCAGGCTCGGGGGCTTGTCAAGCCAGCTTTTGTGCGCCCGGCACGCAAAGGGTAACGGCACAAAGACAAGCGAATTGTAGGACGGGCTTTCCAGCCCGTCCCGGATAATCGTGAACCGACGGGAAAAGGGGACGGGCTGTCCTCCACGGGCGGATCACCCTCCGGCTGAGAAGGCCCGTCCCACGGGGTATCGACAAAGCTTACGACAAAGGTTCATCCGGGGCATATCCGGCGCGGCGCGATGCGTCCGGGGCTTGCCCGCCTCAGGGGCTGCCGCGCGCCGGGGCCGCCGCTTTCTTGTACTGTACGCGTCTGGTTTCGGCATCGCGGGCCAGGTCGGGCTGGCCGCCCGCGGAATACAGGGCGGCGGCCTTTTCGGCGCATTGGCCGGCTTCCTCGTAGCGGCCTGCCGCGGCGCAGGCCGCGGCCAAGGTGTCGAAGGCAGGGCCGTTCGGCGAGAGGAGCGCGGCGCGCCTGGCGAACTCGACGGCCTCGTCGGGTCGAGACCCGGCAAGCGCGGGCACGGTCGCGAGCAGCCACGCGGTGCGTCGCAAGGCCTCGGCCCAGTCCGGCTCAAGCCGGGCGGCCGCCCGGTAGTGGTGGAGCGCCTCGGCCGGGCGGCGCAGGCTTTCGTGCAGAGCGCCGAGGGCGAAGTGCGCGCGCGCGTGGCGGGGATTCAGCCGAAGCGCGGTGCTGTAATGGGCCGCGGCCTCTTCCGTCTTGCCGAGTTCGGCCAGGCATGAGCCCATGTTGTAGTGGGCCGCGTCGGAGTCGGGTTCCCGCCGCAGGGCTTCGGAGAAGTGCACGGCCGCCTCCCGAAACCGGCGTGTGTGCGCGTACAACGTGCCGATGTTGATGTGGATCGCGCCCGAGTCGGGGTTCCGCCGCACCAACTCGGCGAAATGGTCGCGGGCGGCTTCGATCTGGCCCTGTCTCGCGAGGATAGTGGCCAGATTGCTGCGCGCATCGACGGTGTCCGGCTGCAGGCGGAGCGCTTCCGAATAGTGACGGACGGCGGCCTCGAGCCTCCCGCCCGCCGCCAGCAGATTCGCCAGGTTATAGTGCGCCATGCTGGATGAGGGCGTCTTGGCGACGGTGTCGCGCCAGAGCGTCTCCGCGTCGCGGTAGATGTGGGCCTGGCGCCAGGCGAGCGCCGCCAGAGCCGTCAGGATCCCGGCGGAGAGCGCGCCCCGCAGCGGGTTGCCGCGCAGCCGCGCGAGCGGACCGCCCGGGCTGTTCTTCGGGGGCTGTGTTCCGCGCGGGCGCCACAGGCCAGCCGCGAACAGCGCGATCAGGCCCGGGCAGGCGTGGTATTGCCAGTGATCGGCGACAAAGGTGTAGCGCATCATGAACACGTTGAGAAAGCCGAGCACCGGCCCCAGCGTGATGCCGTAGAACAGGACAGCCACAAACGGCGCGAGCCCGATCCGGCGCCGCAGCAGCCACAGCGCGGCCGGCAGCGCGGCGGCCGATGCCGGGAACAGGTACTGTCGCCAGTTCCCGGCGTCCGGCACCCATTTCGGGTAGAGAAAGCTCAGGCGGACGGGCCACGCCAGTCTGAGCACGTAGCTCCAGAAGATTCGGCCGGCGTTCAGCCCGCGCTCGAGCGGGGTGAATGCCCAGTCCGGCCCGCGCGCGCCTGCCGAAACCGTTTCCACATGCACGGTCACCAACCCGACGGCCACGGCAAGGCCGAGGAAGGGCAGCAGCCGCACCGCGTGCAGCCGCATGCGATTCCGGATCTGGTGTCCGTCGGTCCGTCGGCCCGTCTCTGCGTTTGCGGCGGCGGTTTGCTCGCGCCGCTGCTGCCACCAGAGGAGTAGGAACATACTGACGGGGAAGGTGCACGTCACCGTCTTGCTGAGCATCGCGCCCAGGAACAACAGCAACGCAAGTGCGTAGAGCCGCCTGCGCGGGTGCGCCCTTCCCTGCCCGTTGAGCCGCTCGACAGCCCCGACGGCCGGCACGGAGGCCGGCCCTCCATCGGAAGGGAGCCCAGGGTCTTGAGGTCTTTGACGGGGGCGGCTCCGTCCGGGCCGAATCTCGGTGTGTTTTTCGGCCGTGCCGTTCGGCGAGTGCCGGCGGGCGGCGCGCTCGAACGCGAGGCAGGCCAGCATGGCACAGGCGTAGAACGCGAACGACTGCACGTTCTTCAGTTCCGTGATCCAGGCGACCGACATGACGCAAACCGGATGCACGGCAAACACGGCGGCGGCAAACCAGGCGCCCGGGACGCGGAGCCGGCGCAGGACGACCCCCAGCAGCGCGGCGTTGAGCGCATGCAGCAGGACGTTGACCAGGTGATACCCGAGCGGATTGAGGCCCCACAGCCGATATTGCAGCGAGAAGGTCGTGAACGTGAGCGGGTAATACACGTGCAGCGCCGTGGGGTTCAGCCACAGCGCGCGGAGCCCGGCCCAACTGCGCAGCAGCGTGTTCTGCGTGAGGTGCTTGTCGTCGTCCCACAGGAAATCGCCGCGGATGGCGGGCAGGTAGACGAGCAGTACGGCCAGGAACAGTCCGCCGAGCGCAAGCCAGGCGGACAGCGGGTGGGGTTCCGCCGTTGGGGGCGCGTGGGAGCCGGCCGCGCGATGTTGCATTCCGGATGCGGGCGGCGGACGTCGGGGTGTGCCCATTTCACTCCCCCGCCCCTCGGCCGGGTTTGCCGAGCCATGGCGGTTCAGCGGGCAGGGCCGGTTCCATTTGCCTCGCCAGTCCGTAGTAGAAGACGGCCTTTTCGTGCTGGCCGCAAGCTCGGAACGTCTCCGCCGCCTTCACGTAGGCCTGATAGGGCTGCTCGACAAACCGGCCCGCGTACGCGCGCAGCGCCGCGAGGGCGTCCTCCCGCCGGCCCATGTTCTCTCTGGCCGAGAACAGCACCGCGTACAGGGGGGCCGTGTCGGGTTTGAGGGCCAGTGCGGTCATCGCGCTGCGCTCGGCCGCCGCGTTGTCGCCGCACAGCAACTCGAGGTTCGCCAGTTCGGCCTGAAGCGTGAAGGTGCGCGGGTGGCGCTTGACGGTCGAGCGCAGCAGCGCGCGCGCCGCCGCCCGCTCCTGCCGGCCCAACAGCGCCTTCACCTCCTGCAGGGCGATGGCCGGGTCGTCGGGATCGATGGCTTTCGCCGCGCGGATCGCGGCGTGCCATTCGTTGGAGTCGGCGGCAAGCACGGCGCGGAAGTGGTGCACGATGAGGCTGTTCGGGTGTTGACGCCGCATGGCATCGTTCAGCGCGCGCGCCTGTGCGCGCGCGGCGTCGTTCCGTTTCCCGTTGCCGCGGTTGAGCAGCTCGCTCATGCGGCTGAGATAACGCGCCTCCCACGAGAGGCTGGTGTAGGTGAACTTCGGCCCCGCAAGAAACAGAAGCGCGGCGACCGCCAGCCAGGCGCCGAAGGCGCCTGCCGCCACGCGGCCGATTCTTGCCGCGGTGATTTTCGAGGCGACGTACCCGGCGAGCGCAATCAGCGGCGGCAGCGCCGCGTTTGCCCACCAGAAGTTGTTCCATGGCTCGGCCGGCTTCACGATCGTGGCGAAGAGGCCTACGCACACAACGGCCAGAACCGGAAGCCGGAACGCCTTCCGCCTCAGTTGGCCGAACGCGTACAGCAAACTGCCGAGATAGGCGAGGCCGGCCGCCCAGTGGCATGGGATGACGGACGGCGGATACATGCCGTTGCTCCTGGAGATCAAGATCCACGTCGCGCTCTTGAACTCCAGCAGGATGTCGCCTAGGACGAGCAGAAGGAACCGGGGTGTGACGCCGATCGCCTGGCAGACGCTGCGCACATAGCTGAGGTTGGCCGATTCGTGCGTGAGCTCCCACAGCAGGCTGGGCAGCGTCAGGACGGCGAACGCGGCCGCGCCGAGGTACACGGCCGGGTTCGTGACCACCGCGCGCCATTTTCGCCGCAGCGCCGCGCACACGGCAAACGGCACGAGCAGGAGCAGGTAGATCTCGTAGAAGAGATAGGCGATACCGAACAGCGCGCCCAACGCGAGCCACTGCCACGACCGGTTTTCCGCCAGTGCCCGGTCCGTGAAGAGCAGGATCCAGGGCACCAGAAACAAGCCCGCCGTCTCGATGAAGACGGGCGCATACGCGATAAGGTAGCGGTCCACCGCGGCCAGGCCCAACGCGATGACGGCGGCGCGCATGCCGAACAGGCGCTTCGTGAGCTGGAGGATGCCCGCCAGCCCCACCGTGCTCAGCAGGATGAACACCAGCCGCACCGCGAAGACCGAGCCGCGGCCCGCCCACAACCCGAGCGCCGTGAGGTAGGCCGCCATCAGAGGATGGACCGTCAGGTTGCTGCCCAGCGGGAGATGGAGATGGCCGGGATTCAACGAGATCCGGCTCGCGATGTGCAGCATGTTGTGCTCGTCCGGGCTGAGAGGGAGGCGGAACGCATAGACGAGGCGAAGCCCGACCGCCAGCGCGAAAAGGACCTTCACCCAGACGGCCGTCATGCGATCCGGCGACGACGGCCCCGCGCCGGGCGAGGCCGGCGTCTTCTCCGTGTTTGCGCCGTCGGCTGTATCCGTCATGGTTCGGGTGCGGCACGGCGAAAAAAGGCTTCTCGCATACCCGTCCTTCGCCTATGCTCCGCCGTACGCAGTCCAGGGCTCCGGCCGATCAGGGGCCCGGCAAGGCCGGATGCGGTCCTCCTCCATTACGAGAATGCGAACGGAGAGTCAAGCCCCAAGCGGGAGCGCGAACGTGGGCAGCGAGGTTGAGAGCCGGCAGGGAGCGATATCCCTTTCCGCCGTCCTTCCGGCGCGGGACGAAGAGCCGAACATTGGCCGCGCGTTGCGCGATCTGGTTCGCGTGCTGAGCGCCGAGCGGTGCGATTTCGAGATCATCGTTGTCGATGACGGCAGCGCGGACCGCACGGCGGAGGCGGCGCAGGAAGTCGCGACCCGCTGTGGCGAACGCGTTCGCGTCATTCGCCTTTCCCGCCGGGAAGGATACGGCGCGGCGTTGCGGGCGGGGTTCCGGCATGCCGGAAAGGAATGGGTCTTCTACACCGACTCGGACAACCAGTTCGACGTCGCGCAGGTCCCCGATTTCCTGGCTGTGGCGGACCGGCATGATTTCGTCATCGGCTACCGGGCGACCCGGTCGGACTCGCGGCTGCGCCGGTTCCTGGGCGGCGGGTACAACGCCTTGGTCAGGGTGTTGTTCGGGCTGCGCGTGCGCGACGTGGATTGTTCGTTCAAGCTGATGCGGCGCGCCGCGCTTGCGCAGCTCGATTTGCGCAGTCCGGGTTTTCTCATAGACCTCGAATTGCTGGTGAAGGCGCGGCGTGCGGGGCTCAGGATCGTCGAACGGCCCGTGCGACACTTTCCGCGCCGGGCGGGTCGGTCGAAAGTCCGGGTCGGCCACGTTCTTCCCACGCTGTGGGCGCTTGTTCGTGTGGCGCTGAGGGGCGGGCGGTTCTGAAGAGAAACTGGAAACTGGAAACTTGAAACTGGAAACTTGAAACTGGAAACTGGAAACTTGAAACTTGAAACTGGAAACTTGAGACTCGAGACTCGAGACTTGAGACTTGAGACTTGAGACTTGAGACTCGAGACTTGAGACTTGAGACTTGAGACTTGAGACTCGAGACTTGAGACTCGAGACTTGAGACTTGAGACTCGAGACTTGAGACTCGAGTTTCCAGTTTCCAGTTTCGAGTTTCGAGTTTCCAGTTTCGAGTTTCCAGTTTCCCGTTTCAGGCGCCGGCGGCGCCCATGACCGCCTCCGGCAAGCCTTCCACGAATGCCCGGATTTCGTCGCGGACCCGGCGGTACGGTGCGAGCCTCTCGTCCTCCGTCGGCGCGCCCGCGGCGAGTTTCGGCGGGTCATCGAAGCCGACATGCACGACTCGCGTCGCGCGCGGAAACACCGGGCAATGCTCCTGTGCGTGGCCGCAGACGGTGACCACGCAGTCAAACGCCACATCGGCGAGCGCGTCGACGTGTTTGGCGCGGTGCGCGGAGATGTCGACGCCGGCTTCGTGCATGACCTTTACCGCGCGCGGGTCCAGCGCGCGGGGGGCAATGCCCGCGGAATACGCTTCGAGCCGGTCCGCCCTCAGGTGCCGTGCCCAGCCCTCCGCCATCTGACTGCGGCAGGAGTTGCCCGTGCAGAGGAACAGGATTTTCGGTTTGGCGTTTGTCATGGCCTTCTTCACCGGGCTTCGGCGGATCTCCGCTTCGCCGTGAGACGCGGGTTCGGGGTGCTCTGAGCTTCGGGGAAGGACCGGCCTCTGTCAAGCGTCTGCGTCGGAAGCGGTTGCCGGCTATTGGCCGGGGTTGTATACTGGGTGTTCGCGGCAGACGCGACGGAGACCGGAGAACCGGCTCGGGAACGTGCGCCCGTGTTCGGTACTGAGCGGAGTTCGGCCTGGGGGGCAGGTCTTCGAGGCGGGTTCTCGAGTAAGTTCTCGAGTAGGTTCTCGAGTAGGTTCTCGAGTAAGTTCTCGAGCAAGTTCTCGAGTAAGTTCTCGAGTAAGTTCTCGAGTAAGTTCTCGAGCAAGTTCTCGAGATAGTCTTCCAGATAGTTTTTGGGCAGGTTCGAGATGTTCGACGCGCTATCCAGTTCACTGCAGCGGGTTTTCAAGAAGCTGCGCGGGTACGGCAAGCTTTCGGAGCGCAACGTGCAGGAGGCGATGCGGGAGGTACGCGTCGCGCTGCTGGAGGCGGACGTCCACTACGAGGTGGTGCGCGATTTCACGGCGCGAGTTCGCGAGCAGTGCATGGGCGAGGCGGTTTTGGACAGCATCACGCCGGGCCAGCAGGTCGTCAAGCGCGTGCACGAGGCGCTGGTCGATCTGCTGGGCCGCACGCGCCGGGATCCGGACCTCAGCGTGCGGCCGAGCACGGTCATGCTGCTCGGCCTGCACGGGTCCGGCAAGACGACGACGGCGGCCAAGCTGGCGCGGCACTGGAAGAAGGGCGGCCGGAACGTTCTGCTCGTGGCCGCCGACATCCGGCGCCCGGCGGCCGTGGAGCAGTTGTCGATACTGGCCGGGCAGGTGGGCTGCGAGGTTGTGACGCCGCAGGCCGGCGAGCGCGTACCCGCGATCGGGCGCCGCGCGTTGGCGGCGGCCCGCGAGCGGGCGGCGGACGTGGTCGTGTTCGACACCGGCGGCCGCTTTCAGATCGACGAGGAACTGGTCGCCGAGCTGAAGGACCTGCACGAGGCGGTCGAGCCGCGCAACGTGATCCTGGTGGTCGATGCGGCGATCGGGCAGGAGTCCGTGAACGTGGCCCAGTCCTTTCACAAGGAGCTGGGGTTGACCGGCATCATCATGACCAAGCTGGACGGCGACGCCCGGGGCGGCGCCGCGCTTTCCATGCACGCGGTAACGGGCTGTCCCATCGTGATGGTGGGCGTGGGCGAGAAGCTGGCGGAGCTGGAGCCGTTCCATCCCGATCGGATGGCTTCCCGGATCCTGGGCATGGGCGATGTGGTCGGCCTGGTGGAGAAGGCCCAGGAGGCCATCGATCTGAAGGACATGGCGGAATTGGAGAAACGGCTGCGTAAGGACTCGTTCGACCTGGATGACTTCCTCAAGCAGATCCGGCAGATGCGCAAGGCCTTCGGGTTCGACAGTCTGCTGGAGATGTTGCCGATCGGCAACGAGGCGCGCGCCGCGATTCGAGGGCGGGGCGGCGAGGACATGACGCGCTTCGCCAAGCAGGCGGAAGCGATCCTGTCGAGCATGACGCGCAAGGAGCGGCGGCGGCCCAAACTGATCGACGGCAGCCGCCGGCGCCGGATCGCGGCGGGGAGCGGCACCGAGGTTTCCGACGTGAACGAGCTGCTGCGCCGGTTCGATCAGGCCCGCAAGATGGCCAAACGGATCGGGAAATTGTCGAAACGGATGCCCGGCGGGCTTCTGCCATGATTTTTCCCGCGCCGCGCGGGAAGAACGGGCGGCACAGCCATTCTCATTATGGCGTTGCGCCCGTTTGTCGTGTCGAAGGCGCCTGTGGTGGAAGCCCCGTGAGGGGCGTTCCCGGGGCAAAAGACGTGTGCGGACAGCCCTTACGGGCTTGACTACGAACGGATTTCACCGGGGCGCCGCCAAGATGAGAATGGCTGAATGGGCAGGCGGCAAAAATGGGCTTGCCAAACTCCGGGCAATGCGCTAACGTTCAACGCTTTGTCTGGAAATCGGGGAGACGTGGATGGCAGTCAAAATCAGGTTGCGAAGGACAGGGGCCAAGAATTGCCCGTGCTTCAGGGTCGTGGCGACCGATACGCGGTTTCCGCGCGACGGTCGGTTCCTGGAGGTGCTGGGTTGGTATGACCCGAAGTTGGCGGGCGCCAATTTCAACCTCAAGCTGGAACGCGTCGAGCACTGGGTCGGCAAGGGCGCGGTGGTGAGCGATACGGTCAGGAGCCTGATCCGGAAGGCGCGTACGGGCGCCCAGGCCCCGGCAGGTCCGCCGCCGAAGACGCCGGCGGCCGAACCGCCGCCCGCGCCTGCCGCGCCGAGCGAGGCCGCCGAACCGGCCGCCGCCGCGCAGGCGAGCGAGAGCGCCGAACCGGTCGCGGAAGCCGCCGAACCCGCCGCGCGCGAAGCAGAGGCCCGTGAGTCAGGCGCCAGTGAGCCCGCCTCTGAAGATTGACATCATCACCATCTTTCCTCAGATGCTGCGAGGGTTCCTTGAGGAAAGCATGCTGAAACGCGCGGCAGCGGCGGGGATTGTGGCGTTCCGCACCGTCGATCTCAGAGCTTTCACGGCCGACCGGCATCGGACCACCGACGACAGGCCCTACGGCGGCGGACCCGGCATGATCATGAAGCCGGAGCCGATCTTCGAGGCGGTCGAGTCGGTCGCGACGCCGGCTTCGCGTGTGATCCTGATGACGCCCCAGGGCCGCCGGTTCGACCAGACCGTGGCGGCCGAACTGAGCGGGGAGCGCCATCTGGTCTTCGTGTCCGGCCACTACGAAGGTGTTGACGAGCGCGTGCGGGAGCACCTGGTTTCCGACGAGATATCGATCGGCGACTACGTGTTGACCAACGGCGTCTTGCCGGCCGCCGTCGTCGTCGATGCGGTCGTGCGGCTTCTGCCCGGCGTGCTCGGGGCCGAAGACGGTGCGCGTCAGGAGTCCTTCTGTAACGGGCAGTTGGAGTATCCGCAGTATACGCGGCCCGATGTGTTCCGCGGGTGGCGGGTGCCGGAAGTGCTGCTCTCCGGCAACCATCCGCGGATCGCCCGCTGGCGGCAGGAGCAGGCGCGCAAGCGTACGCAGGAACGACGTCCGGACCTGGAGAGAATGAAAAGTGAAGAATGAAAAATGAAGAATGAAGAATGAAGAATGAGAAATGAAGGGCGGCTGCCCTCTGCCATTTTTCATTCTTCGTTTTTCATTTGGCATTGAGCGGAGGGGGGCGAGCGATGGTTGCGACAAAAGTGCGGAAAGTCAGCGAAGCCAATATGAAGAAAGACGCGCTGCCGGCGTTCAGGGTCGGCGACAGCGTGCGCGTGCACGTGAAGATCCGGGAGGGCGACAAGGAGCGTATTCAGGTTTTTGCCGGCACCGTGATCGCGCGCGACGGGGGCGGTGCGACGGAGACGTTCACCGTGCGCCGCCTGTCCTACGGCGTAGGCGTGGAACGCGTCTTTCCCGTCCACTCGCCCAGAATCGCCAGGATCACGGTCGAGAGTTCGGGGCACGTGCGCCGCGCGAAGCTGTACTATCTGCGGCATCGCGCCGGGAAAAGAGCCCGGCTGCGGGAGAAGGTGAAGACGGGGTGAACCGGCGCAGGTTCTGCCCCTGGTGACGGGGGGGTGTTGGGTGTCGGGTGTCAGGTGTCGGGAACCGGCGGGGCCCGTGCGAGCCTGGACACCTGAACCCTGACACCTGAGCCCTGTAACGTGACCATGCTCCAGTACGAACGTCAGGCTTGGAACCACGGTTGCCTCCAGGTCGCCGGCGTCGACGAGGCGGGGCGCGGGCCGCTGGCCGGCCCGGTTGTGGCGGGCGCCGTGCTCATGAGCCGGGCCTTCCTCGAGAAGGAATGGCCGGGCCGGCTGGCGGGGTTGACGGATTCCAAGCAACTGTCCGCGGCGCGACGCGCCATGTTCTTCGCGCTGCTCACGGAACTGCCCGAGGTCAAGGTGGGCGTCGGGTGCGCCGGCACGGACGAGATCGACAGGCTCAATATTCGTGGCGCCACGCGCGTGGCCATGGTCCGGGCCGTCCGGCAGCTTGCGTGCGTGCCGGACCACGTTCTGATCGACGGGCTCCCCGTTCCGGATTTTCCCTGGCCGTCGACGCCCATTGTCAAGGGCGACGCCAAGAGCCTCCTGATTGCCGGCGCCAGCGTGGTGGCCAAGGTCGTTCGGGACAGGATGATGGAGGAACTGGACGCGCGGTATCCCGGATACGGGTTCGCCCGGCACAAGGGGTACGGCACTCGGGAGCATTTGGCCGCCTTGCGGAGTCGGGGGCCGACTCCCATACACCGGCAGAGCTTTGCGCCGGTTCGCGAGCCTATGACGCGAAGCCCATGACGCGAAGCCCATGACGGCCCGTAGGGCCACTTCTTCGAGCAGGGCGCGAGGAGCACGATGACCGACACGCTGAACGTTCGTATCGCGAAGTGGGCGCCGGAGACGCCGTCCGATGTGGTAACGGCGTTTCTTGAACGGCCGGCGTTTGACCCGGCCGCGGAGGAAACGGCGCGCGAGGTGCTGGCACAGGTCCGGGCACGCGGGGATGCCGCGGTTCTGGAGGCGGCCGCCCGGTTCGACGGCGCGGAACTGTCTGCCGACCGGCTTCGAGTCACGTCCGCGGAACTGCTCGCGGCGCGCCAGGCCACGGATCGCGATTTTCGTACGGCTGCCGCGGAAGCCCACAAGCGGATCGCCCGCTTTGCCGGCGCGGGCCTGAGAAAGGATTGGACGATCTCGACGCAGCGAGGCGGCGCGGTCGGCGAACAGTTCGTGCCGTTCGACCGTGTGGGCGTCTATGTGCCGGGCGGCGCGGCGCCGTTGGTGTCCACCGCGCTGATGACGGCCACCCTCGCCAAGGTGGCGGGGGTCCTCGAAATCGTGGCTTGCACGCCGTGCGACCGGGACGGGCGCGTCGACTCGAATCTGCTGTTCGCGCTTGATCTGGCAGGCGCAACGGAGATATTCCGGATCGGCGGGATCCAGGCTGTCGGCGCCATGGCCTACGGCACGGAAACGATCGGGCAGGTCCAGAAGATTGTCGGGCCCGGCGGGCCGTACGTCACGGCGGCCAAGCGGCTGGTCTACGGTGAGGTCGCGCTGGATCTGGTGGCCGGCCCGAGCGAGATTGCCATCCTGGCCGACGAGACCGCGGCGCCCGAGCACGTGGCGGCGGACCTGATTTCCCAGGCCGAACACGGCACCGGGCACGAGAAGGCGCTGTTGGTGACGTGCTCGGACAAACTGGCGGTTTCCGTGCACGAAGAAATCGCGCGGCAGACCGCGGAGCGCCAGGCGGAGCCCGCGCTGATGACGGTTCTGCGCGACGGGGCTCTGCTGGCGGTCGTCAATACGTTGGACGACGGCATGGAACTGTGCAACCGGTTCGCGCCTGAACACCTGGAAATCATCGTTCGGGAACCCAAGAACTGGCTGAAGAAGGTACGCTGCGCCGGCGCCGTGTGCGTCGGGCCCTGGACGCCCGTCGTCGTCGGCGACTTCGCCGCCGGGCCCAGCCACGTGCTGCCGACCGGCGGCGCGGCCCGCCGGTTCGCCGGGCTGAGCGTCGATGCGTTTCGGCGGCGGCACAGTATCGTCTGCTTTACACGCGCCGATCTCAAAGACGTCTTGCCCGTGGTGGAGGCCTTCGGGCGTGTGGAGGGGCTGGCCGCGCACGTGCGCTCGGCGGCCGTGCGGTTCGAGAGGTAGTGCACGGCGCGGGCCGCAAGGTCGCAGGTCGCAAGTCCAAGGTCGGAGGGTCGCAGGTCGCAAGTCCAAGCTCAGAGGGCCAGACTGTCCGTTCCGATCTTGGACTTCGGACTTGTGACCTTCCGACCTTTGACCTCGGACTTCTGCCTTCGTGCCCTGGACTCTTGACTCATGAGTACGCTGATTCGACAATCCGTTCAACGCATGACCGGGTACGTGCCGGGCGAACAACGCGAGGCCGCGGACCTGATCAAGCTGAATACGAACGAGAACCCCTATCCGCCCTCGCCGAAGGTGGGTGCGGCGCTGGCCGCGTTGGACGGCGCGGCATTGAGGCGGTATCCGGACCCGGTCTGCGCGACGCTGCGGCGCCGGATCGGCGAGCGGCACGGATGCGGGGTGGAACAGGTTTTTGTCAGCAACGGCGGTGACGAAGCTCTGGCGCTGTGCACGCGCGCTTTCGTCGAGAACGACGGCGCCATCGGCTATTTCGACCCTTCCTATTCCTTATATCCGATCCTGGCCGATATCCGCGGCGTCGAACGCAGGCCCGTCGCGCTCGGCGAGCGGTTCGAGTGGCAGATGCCCGCGGGCTACGCCGCCGCGCTGTTCTTCCTGACCAACCCGAACGCGCCCACCGGTCTGCTCTATCCCCGCGCGACGGTCCGCGCGTTCTGCGAGCGGTTCCCCGGCGTGGTGGTGATCGACGAGGCCTATGTCGACTTCGCCGTCGAGTCCTGCCTCGAGCTCGCGCTCCAGCTCCGCAACGTGCTGGTCCTGCGGACCTTCTCCAAGGCCTACGCGCTTGCCGGGATTCGCGCCGGATATGTGGTCGGCTCCGAGCCGCTGATCGGCGCCCTGTTCACGATCAAGGACTCCTACAACGTGAACCGGTTCACGCAGACGGCGGCCCTGGCGGCGTTCGAGGACGAGGCCTACGTGCGCGAGACGATTGCCCGGATTCTGGCGACCCGCGCCCGGCTGTCCGGCGCGCTGGAGCGGAGACGGTTCGAGGTGTTCCCGTCTCAGACCAATTTCCTGTGGGCGAAACCGGCGGGCATCGCCGCAAAAACTCTCTTTGAAGAGTTGCGCAAACGGAATATCCTGATACGGTATTTCCCGGGCCGTCGTACCGGCGACTTCGTGCGGGTTTCGATCGGGACCGATCAGGAAGTGGACAGGCTGCTGGCGGCCGTGGATTCGGTGCTCGGCCGCCAGACGGCCGGCTGACGACTGGGTCGGCCGCAAGAGGTGGAACGGAGAATTGTCCGCCGCATTCGTCCGGCATGAGCGCGCGCTCGAGGATTGTGGCGCGCGCGAGAGTGATGACGGGAAGGATGGCGAGAGTGATGATGATGAACGCAGCAAGACGCGTGTGGATGGGCGCAATGGTTCTTTGTGTGGCGCATGCGGTGCACGGCGATTCCGGCGCGCCGGCGCCCGCAAACCAGGTTGTGGACGGGTACGCCGCGATCGTGAACGGCAGCGTCATCACGGTCGGGGACGTCATGAAGGTGCTCGAGCCGATGGACCGGCAGCTGCGGCGGATGTACAAGCAGGAATCCAAGGCGCTGCAGAAGCAGCGCGCGCAGTTGTACGACGAGGCGCTCGAGACGCTGATCGGCCGCCGGTTGATCCTCGACGCCTTTGCGAAGCAGGAGACCCCGCTGCCGGAACGTGTCGTGGATCAGCAGATCCAGGAGATCATCCACTCCCGGTTCAAAGACGACCGGGACCTGCTGCACAAGACGCTGATGGCGGGGCAGTTGACGATGGAGGAATGGCGCGCGGAAATGCGCGACGAGATCATCGTCTCGCTCATGATCCGGCGCGAGGTGAAGAGCCGGGTGCGCGTGTCGCCGCAGGCGGCGCGCGAGGCCTACGACGCCGAGCCGCAGACGTACCGCGTGCCGAGCAAGATCAGGATCAGGCTCATCGGTGTGCCCTCCAACGAGACCGGCGAGGCGCGCGCCGCGAAGCGGGCGCGCGCGGAGGAACTGCGCGCGGCGCTGGAGAAGGACGAGGATTTCGCCAGAGCGGCCGCGCAGGGCGGCGCCGCGGTGCAGACGCTCAAAGGCGGCATGCCCTTCTGGATCGCGCCGCCGCTTCTGCACGAGGAACTGGCCCAGGCCGCGGCGGCCATGAAGCCGGGCACGCTCAGCGACGTGATCGAGGCCGAGGACGGGTTCTATGTCCTGAAGCTCGAGGAGCGCCAGGAAGGCGGCCAGCTCTCTTTCGACGAAGCCAAGCCCGCCATCGAGAACGCGCTGCAGAAGAAGGAACACGACCGGTTGTACAAGGAGTGGATCGCCCGGCTGCGGCAGCAGAGCTATGTGAAGGTGTTTTGACGTGACGACACGAGCCGGCATAGGCTTTGACGCGCACCGCTTCGTGCAGGGCAGGCCTCTGGTTCTCGGCGGCGTGCGGATCGAGCACCCGGTCGGGCTGGAGGGGCACTCGGACGCGGATGTGGTGTGCCACGCGCTGATCGACGCGCTGCTCGGCGCCGCCGCGGCGGGCGATATCGGGCACCATTTCCCCTGTGCCGACCCGCGGTGGCGCGACGCGGACAGCCTGGACCTGCTGCGGCGCACGGTCGCGCGGCTCAACGACGCGCACCACATGCGCGTGGTGAACGTGGACGTCACCGTGATCGCGGAGCAGCCCAGGCTCGAACCGCACATCCCGGCCATGCGCGCGAGCATGGCGCCGGTGCTGGCCGTGCCCCAGACCGGGGTCTCCGTCAAGGCGACGACCGTGGAAGGGATGGGCGCGCTCGGCCGCGGCGAAGGCATTGCGGCCATGGCCGTGGCCGTGATCTGCCCGCGTGACGCATGAGCGGATGCCGCCCGCCTTCGCCCCGGGGCTTCGGCGGGTCTGCGCGGCGCTCCGAGACGGCGGGTGGGGTTGTTTCGATGTCCCGGGAGGGAGAGGATCGATGGCGCTGAGGGTATACAACACGTTGTCGCGCCGGGTCGAGGCGTTTGTGCCGCTGGAGGGCCGGCAGGTGCGAATGTACACCTGCGGCCCGACGGTGTATGACTTCGCGCACATCGGGAATTTCCGCTCCTACGCGTTCGAGGACCTGCTGCGCCGGTATCTGCGTTTCAGCGGGTACACGGTGAGGCAGGTGATGAACCTGACGGATGTGGACGACAAGACGATCCGCGGCGCCCGGGAATCGGGTCTGGCGCTGAACGCCTACACCGAGACCTACACGGAAGCGTTCTTCGCGGACTTGAAGACGCTGAACATCCAGCCCGCCGAACACTACCCGGCGGCGACCCGGCACATTCCGGAGATGATCGCGCTGATCGAACGGCTGTTCGAGAACGGCTATGCGTATCGGTCGCAGGACGGGTCGGTGTACTTCAGCATTCGGAAGTTTGCCGGCTACGGCCGGCTGGGCCGGCCGGACATGTCGGGCATGCGCCCGGGCGCGCGTGTGAGCCAGGACGAGTACGAGAAGGAGAACGTGGCCGATTTCGCGTTGTGGAAGGCCTGGGATGCCGAAGACGGCGACGTGGCCTGGGCGTCCCCCTGGGGCAAAGGGCGGCCCGGCTGGCACATCGAATGTTCGGCCATGAGCATGAAGTATCTGGGCCCGAGCCTCGATGTTCACGCGGGCGGCATCGACCTGATCTTTCCGCACCACGACGACGAGATCGCGCAGAGCGAAGGGGCGACGGGCAAGCCGTTCGTGAAGTACTGGCTGCATTGCGCGCACCTGATCGTGGACGGGCGGAAGATGTCGAAATCGCTCGGCAATTTCCATACGCTGCGTCAGATCCTCGAGAAGGGGTATACCGGGCGCGAGGTGCGTTACGTGCTGATATCCGCCCACTACCGGCAGACACTGGACTTCCGGTTCGAGGCCTTGGATGCCGCGCGCGGGGCGCTCGAGCGGCTGGACGAGTTCCAGAGGCGGCTGCGCGAGACGGCCGGTTCGGCCGCCGCCGGCGAGTTGCCCGGCTGGGCGCAGCGCGCGGAGGGAGAGTTTCGCGACGGGCTGGACGACGACCTCAACATCTCGCGGGCGCTGGCGGCGCTTTTCGACATGGTGCATGAAGGCAACAGGCAGCTCGACTCCGCCGCGGTCGCCGCGGCGGAGGCCGCCGCGGTCCTGGCGCTGTTGGCCCGGTTCGACGAGGTGCTCGGGTTTCTGTCGGAGTCCGAACAGGAGGCCGGGGCTGACGTCCTGGCCCTCGTTCGGCGGCGCGAGCAGGCGCGGAAGGCGAAGGACTACGCGGCGGCTGACCGCCTGCGTGACGAGCTGGCCGCCAAGGGCTGGACGGTGAAGGACACCCCCGGCGGGCCGAAGATCGGGCGGAGCCAGAAGTCGTAAGGTCGAAGGTCTGAGGGTCCAAGGTCGAAGGTCAAGAGGCGGAAAGGCCAGTTGCTCGTCGGTGGCCTTCCGGACCCGCAACTTTCGACTTTCAGACCTTCGACTGCTCCGCGGACGAGAGGCGGGCATGACGCACCGAGGCAAATTCATTACGTTCGAGGGGCCGGAGGGCAGCGGGAAGACGACGCACGCGCGGAACCTGGTGGCGCGTCTGGAGGGGGCGGGCCGCGCCGTTCTCTACACGCGCGAACCCGGCGGCACCCGTACGGGGGAGGCGGTACGCGGGATCCTGCAGCATGACGAGGCCGGCGAGCCCGTCACGCCGGAGGCCGAAGTCTTTCTCTTTGCCGCCTGCCGCGCTCAGCTTGTGCGGCAGGCGATCCTGCCGGCACTCGAACGGGGCACGACCGTCGTATGCGACCGGTTCGCCGATTCGACGCTCGTCTATCAGGGCTACGCGCGCGGGTTGGGCGTCGAGCGAATGCTGACGATCAATGAGATCGCCGTCGACGGCGCCGTGCCGGACCTGACCGTGTTGCTGGACATCGACGTCGAAACGGGGTTCCGCCGCCTCGGCAGCCGCTACGGAGCGGAAAGCAGCCGGGACCGGTTCGAGCGCGAGGCACGCGCTTTCCATGAACGCGTGCGGCGCGGATACCTGGAACTGGCCGAACGGTGGCCGGCGCGGATTCGGACGGTGCAGGCCGACGCGCCGGTCGAGGCCGTTGACGCGGCGATCTGGAGGGTCGTGAATCATGTCTTTGCGTGACCGGGTCGCCACGCTCGCCGACGATTTCAGGCGGAGCCTCGAGGCGGACCGCTTGGGGCACGCCTATATCCTCGTCGGCGACCCGCGCGGCGAGGGGCGCGAGCTGGCCGAAGACATTCTTCAGTTGCTCTTCTGCGCCGCACCCGGAAAGCCCTGCGGGCAATGCCGGCCTTGCGTGCAGGCCGCCCAGCGCACGCATCCCGATCTGCTGTGGCTCGAGCCGCGGAAGAAGAGCCGCACGATTCTGATCGAGCAGATACGTGCGCTGGAGCACCGCATGCTGGCCACCTCGTTCATGGGCGGGTGGAAGGCCTGCGTATTGGAGAGCGCGGACCGCATGGGGCAGGAAGCCTCCAATGCCTTCCTCAAAACGCTGGAGGAGCCCGCGGGAAGAAGCATGTTCCTGCTGCTCACCGACAGCCCGCAGTCGCTGCTGGCCACGATCACCTCGCGCTGCCAGCGCGTGTTGATCTCCAGCGAGCAGGGCCGCATCCCTCACGAGTGGCGCGGGCCGCTGGTGGACATCTTCCGCGTGGCGGGCGCCGGCGGAACGCTCGACGGGCTGGCGGCCGCCAAGCGGCTGCTGGCCTTTCTGGACGAGCGGCGCAAGGCCGTGGAGCAGGAGGAAGCGGAAGCCAGCGCGGCCGCCGGCCTGGATGAAGACCCAGAGACGCTTGATGCGCGGGTTTGGGCAAGGTATAAGGCCGAACGAACGGCCGTGTTGCGCGCGATGTTGCGCTGGCATCGAGACGTCATGCTTTGCCTGTGCGAGGGGGATGACGATCTGCTCCACTTCTCCGAATTCGCCGGCGAACTCAAGGCGCAGGCCGCGCGCCTCGATTGCCGGCAGGCGCTGGCCAACGTGAGCCGAGTCGAAGAGATGGATCGGCAACTGGAAGCCAACCTGCCGGAAGAAGCCGTCATCGAGCACGGGCTGATCGGCACGCAGGCAGAATGGTTGAGGGTCAAGGGTTGAGGGTCGAGGGTTGTTCGAAACCGGAGAATGAGCATTCCTTTGTCGTAAGCTTTGTCGTAAGCTTTGTCGGAGACTCTGTCGGAAACTCAGGTGCCCGGACGGGCCATGAATTTCCGGACCGTCGGCTGGGCGCGATCTCGCCCGGGAGCCGGGCAGCGTGAGCCGTCACGAGCGCTGACGACCATTGACCATCGACCATCGATGGGGTGAGGGGGCCGAACGTGTTTCGTCTGCTACATGTGGATTTTGGGGACGGGGCGCCGGTGGAGGCGTACAGCCTCGCCGAGCTGGCGATCCACGAGGGCGATCCCTGCGTGCTGGACGTCGGCAACATGCTGGAGTTCGGCGACGTGAGCCGGATCGGCAGGTCGCTCGACGAGTTGCCGAAAGGCGAGAAGCTGCCGCAGGTTCTGCGCCGTGCGACGTTGCAGGACCAGGCCAAAGCCAAGGAGAACGCCTTGGTCGGGCGTCTGGCGTGGAAGACGTCCGAGGAGAAGATCAAGGCGCTCGAACTGGAGATGTGCCTGGTGCGGGTGCACTACAGCTTCGACCGCAAGAAGCTGACGGTCTCGTTCACCGCCGAAGAGCGAGTCGACTTTCGGGAACTCGTCAAACGGCTGGCCGAGGAACTGGGTGTTCGCGTGGAGATGCGGCAGATCGGGCCCAGAGACGCCGCGGCCATCGTGGGCGGGTTCGGCCCCTGCGGGCGGATCATGTGTTGCTGTGCGTGGCTGAAAAAGTTCACCCCGGTCACGATCCGGATGGCAAAGGATCAAGGCGTCCCGTTGAATCCGAACACCCTGAACGGGATGTGCGGGCGGCTCAAATGCTGTCTGCGGTTCGAGCACGGCTGCTACAAGGAGCTGGACCGGCGCGTGCCGGCATGCGGCGCGCTGGTCGATTGCTCCGCCGGCCGCGGGCATGTCGTGGACCGCAACGTGCTGATGCAGCGCGTCAGGGTGCGGCTCGCCGACAGCCGAGTGCTCGACCTCGATGCGGAAGACGTGGTCGTGGCCAAGAGCGCGCCCGACCGCCGGCCCCGGGGCGGGCGGCGGCCGGGGCAGGGGGGCCGGGAAGACGATCGCGGATCGCGGAGTGCGGAGCGCGGAGCGCGGATGGAGGAGCGTGGGTCAGGCTAGCCTGATCTGTTCATGAACGTCGTCGCGAGGGCGCGGAGATGGCGGCAGATCAAGGGGCGCGTGCCGGCGGCTGGGCGAAGGCGTGTCGAGACACGTCTAGGTCGGCCGCCGGCACGGAACCCTTTAGATGCCGCCCCATCCGCGCCCGCAGCAGATGGCTCATGAACAGATCAGGCTAGCATCCCAATCTCCCGAGAATCCGATTTCCCTTACAATCGAGGTGCTGACGCATGAAGATTCTGGTGTTGAACGGTCCCAATCTGCACCTGCTGGGTACGCGTGAACCCGCGCTGTACGGGGCGCAAACGCTCGAGGAGATGATGGCGGCCGTGCGCCGGCACGGCGACCAGCTGGGTGTGGCGGTCGAATGGTTCCAGAGCAATGATGAGGGGGCGTTGGTGACGAAGATCGGCGAATGCCGCGGCACGGTTGACGGCCTCATTCTGAACCCGGCGGCCTACACGCACACCAGCGTCGCGTTGCGCGACGCGCTGCAGGCCAGCCCGGTGCCTTGCGTGGAAGTGCACATTTCCAACACCCTCGCGCGAGAGGGGTTCCGCCACACGAGCCTGACGGGCGCGGCCTGCGTCGGGCAGATCATGGGGTTCGGCGCGTACAGCTACATTCTGGCGTTGGAGGCTCTGGCTCACCACCTGTCGGGGAGGACGTGAATGAGGTTCCTGCATGCCCTGTTCGGCGTTGTGCTTTTCGGCGTGCTGCTGATGACGGCGGTGATCGTCATGTACGAGGCGATTCTCGGCACGCACGATTTGAGCCAGCAGGTGCTCGGGGCGCTCGGCGCCAGCACCTTGTGGGGGTTTCTGGCCGGGCTCGGCCTGTTCTTGCTGGTCTTCTTCTATCTGCTGACGGGTGTTCGGCGCCGGCGCGGCGACCCGTACGTGGCGTTCAAGAACGAGAACGGGACCATCAGCGTTCGCGTGCAGGCCATCCACACCGTGATTCTGGAGTTGAAAGAGGAGTTCCCCGATATCCTCAATCTGCGGCCTGCCGTTGTGCAGGGGAACGGCTTCATCGACGTGTCGATCACGCTGCGGATCCGGGGCGGGGAACACGTCACCGAAACGTGCAAGTTGCTCAAGCAGCGTGTCCGCGAAAGCCTCATGGACAATCTCGGCATTGCCGAGGTCCGGCATGTGGACGTCGATATTCGCGACCTCGTGCCCGGTCGTCAGCGGGCGGTCTCCGCCCCGACGGCTCAACCCCGGGTCGAGGAGACCGGGGATGCGGGCGAGGACTACCGGGGAGTCGGATGAAGCTGGAAGACGCTCTGCTCTATCTGGTGCTGGACCCGCGCCGGCTCGCCGACAGGCCGCTGGAGACGGTCTGCCGCGATGCCATCGCCGGCGGCGTCGACGTGATCGAACTGCCGGCCGGCGATCTTGAACCCGGCGTCCTGACCGAGCTGACCGGCGTTGTGTCCGGCGTCTGCCGGGAAGACGACGCCTTGTTCCTGGTCGATGATGTTGCCCGCGTCGCCGGGACCGCCGCGGACGGGTTCCGGCTGCGGGAGGGCGATGCGCGGCCCATGGGGCAGGCCAGGGCCCTTGCCGGGCTGGACAAGCTGGCGGGCGCGTCGGTCCGTACGCCGGATGAGGCCCAGCTCGCGCAGGAGGCCGGCGCCGACTTTCTTCTGTTCGGCGTGGATGCCGGGATACCGGATCCGCTCCTGCGTGCGCGGTGGGTCGTCGATATCCCGCTGTTCCCGGCCGGCGGGATCAGCCACGAGACGGCCGCTCGGTTGGTCCAGATGGGGTTCTATCGCCTCTGCGTGGACGCGGCCGTCCTGGATGCCGCCGACGTGCGGGAAGCGGCCGCCCGCTTCTCCAGGCTGCTGGGAAGGGAGATCTAGCCGATGCCGAATCCGAGCGACGTGCAGCTTGTGGTCGTGGGGTCCGTCGGACTCGACACGGTCGAAACGCCCGCCGCGCGGCGCGCGGACGTGTTGGGCGGCTCCGTGAGTTACGCCTGCGCCGCCGCTTCCTTCTTCACCCGCGTCGGCATGGTCGGCGTCGTCGGCTCCGATTTCCCCGATCAGGGATTGGCGGTCTACGAGCGGTTCGGGATCGACCTCAACGGGCTGCAGCGGGCGGCGGGCAAGACATTTCGCTGGTCCGGCGTGTACGAGCGCGACATGAACGCGCGCCGAACGCTCTCTACCGAACTGAACGTGTTTGCCGCTTTCCAGCCGGATCTGCCCGCGGCGTACCGGGCCACGCCGTACCTGTTCCTGGCCAACATCTCGCCCGAGCTGCAGCTGCATGTGCTGGGGCAGGCCGAGCGGCCGCGTTTCACGGCGGCGGATACGATGGACCTGTGGATCGAAACGGCGCGCGATTCGCTCATGGCGCTGATCGCCAAGGTGAACATGCTGACGCTGAACGACACCGAAGCCCGCCAGTTGACGGGCGAGAGCAGCCTGGTCCGGGCGGCCAGAACCGTGCTGGGATGGGGCCCGGACTTCGTTGTGATCAAGAAGGGCGAGCACGGGAGTATGCTGTTCTCCAACTCCGGCTTGTCGGTCTTGCCGGCATTTCCTCTGGAGGCGGTGTCGGATCCGACCGGCGCGGGCGACACGTTCGCCGGCGGGTTCATGGGCTTTCTCGCGCGCGAGGGGCGGATCGACGAAGCGGGCGTGCGCCGGGCGATGGCGTTCGGAAGCGTCGTGGCCTCCTTTTGCGTGGAGCGCTTTTCGCTGGAGCGGATGCAGGAGCTGACGGAGCCGGAGATCCGGCAGCGCTTCGAGCAGTTTCGCCGGATGGTGTCGTTCTGACAAGAAACGGGCTGGCGAACAAGTTGGGGAGCAAGTTGGCGAGTAAGTTCTCGAGCAAGTTAGGGAGGGGGCGTGATGGGAGAGCGACGGATCGTCATCGTAGGTGCCGGCAGCCTGCAGTTCGGGCGGGGGATGGTCATGGATCTGCTGCGCGCCGAAGCGCTGCGCGGGCGCGGGTTGAGTATGTGGCTGGTGGATCGCGACGAGCAGGCGCTGGAGAACATGCGCCGCGTGGCGGAACTGGCGCGCGAGAAGCTGGGCAGCGACCTGGCCGTTCACGCCACGACCGACCGCCGGGAGGCGCTGCCGGGGGCGGCGTACGTGTTGACGGCCGTCTCGGTCCGGCGCTGGGAGCTGTGGGAGCAGGATTTCCGCATTCCGCTCGCCTACGGGTTCCGGCATCCCCTCGGCGAGAACGGCGGGCCGGGCGCCCTGTTTCACGCTTTGCGCAGCCTCCATATCATGATCCCCATATGCCGCGATATCGAGGAACTGTGCCCCGACGCCGTTCTGCTGAACTTCACCAACCCCGAGGGCCGCGTGCTGGACGCCATTCTGCACCTGACCCAGGTCCGGGCGGCCGGGCTGTGTCATGGGGTGTTCAACGTCATCCGGTTCATCTCGCAGTATCTCAAGATCCCGATTCCGAGCTTCGAGGTCACCTCCGCCGGGCTGAACCATTTCTATATGGTGTTGAAGGTGATCGACCGGGAAACGGGCGAGGACAGATTGCCGGGCCTGCTCGAGCGGATCCGCAACGACGCCGCCATGCCGGTGACCTTGTGGAAGAAACTGGTCGACGTCTACGGGTGGCTGACCTACAAGTCCGACAACCATATCGGCGAGTATCTGCCCTACGGCGCCGAGTTTTACGGCGTGAAGTGGCGCTACGGGCTGGAATGCCGGAAAGTCACCGACCGGCGGCCGGGCCCGCACTTCGTGCTGGACCCGTATCTGGCGGGCAAGCCTCTGGACGAACGGGTCTTGCAGGGGACGACGGAAATCGCGGTACCCGTCATCTGCAGCATGGAGCTGGATCGCGAGGCCCGATACGACGCCGTGAACGTTTTGAACACGGAAGGCTACATCGAGAACCTGCCGCGCACCGGCGTGGTGGAGGTGCCGGCCACCTGCGACGGGCAGGGGCTGCACCCGCTGAAGGTGGGGGCGATCCCGGAAGCGCCCGCCGCCTTCATGCGCACGCAGCTTGCCATTCAGCGGCTGGTGACCGAAGCGTTCCGCACCGGATCCAAGAACCTCCTGCTGCAGGCCCTGCTCCTGGATCCGGCCGTCAACAGCATCCGGGCCGCGGAGCAGATGCTCGACGACATGCTCGAGCTGCAGAAGGAGTTCCTGCCGGAATTTCGGTAGCCGAAACGCAAGGGGTGGGCGACGCATGCCAAACACAGTATTGATCGGGGCGCAATGGGGCGATGAAGGGAAAGGCAAGATCATCGATGTCCTCACGCAGGAGTCGGATATTGTCGTGCGGTACCAGGGGGGCAGCAACGCGGGGCATACCGTCGAGATCGGGGCGCAACGCTACGTGCTGCACCTGATCCCGTCCGGCATTCTGCACGCCGGGAAGCAGTGCGTGATCGGCAACGGCGTCGTGGTGGACCCGCTCGCGCTGGTGGCGGAGATCGAAGAGCTCGCCGGGCGCGGAAAGAGGGTGGACGGCAACCTCTTCATCAGCGACCGCGCGCATGTCGTCTTCCCGTACCACCGGGCGCTGGATGAAAACCGGGAGCGACTCCGGCAGAAAGGCGAGAAGATCGGCACGACAAAACGAGGGATCGGCCCCACGTACGGCGACAAGGCGGCGCGGACCGGGTTGCGCATGGGGGACTTGCTCGATCCGCTGTTTGCGGAGATGGCCGCGGAGCGGCTGGCGGAGAAGAACAAGATCCTCGGTGCGTTGGGGGCCGAGCCGATCGACACGGCGGCGGTGCAAGAGGCTTACGCAAAGGCCGCGCAGGTGCTGGCGCCGTGCATCACCGATACGGTCACCCGGCTGAACCGGGCCATCCGCGAGGGGAAATCGCTTCTGCTCGAAGGCGCGCAGGGCACGATGCTCGATATCGATTTCGGCACGTACCCGTTCGTGACCTCGTCCAATGCGACCGCCGGCGGGGCCTGCACCGGCACCGGCATCCCGCCGCACCGCATCGACCGCGTGATCGGTGTGGTCAAGGCCTATACGACGCGGGTCGGAGAGGGGCCCTTCCCCACGGAGTTGACCGACGCGACCGGCGCGCGGCTGGGCCGGGAGGGCCACGAGTTCGGCGCGACGACCGGCCGCCCCCGCCGCTGCGGCTGGTTCGATGCGGTCGTGGCGCGCTACTCCGCCATGATCAACGGCGTGGACTTCTGGGCGATCACGAAGCTGGATGTGCTCGACAAACTGGAAACGATCCGCGTCTGCGTGGCGTACGAATGCGACGGCAGGCGCGTCGAGTGCGTCCCGTCCAATATCCGGATGCTGGATCGCTGCACGCCGGTCTACGAGGATATTCCGGGGTGGCAGACGCCCACCCGAGACGTGACGCGTTTCGAGGATCTGCCGGCCCGGGCGAAAGCCTATGTGGAGCGGTTGTGTGAACTGACCGGCGCGCCGCTCGGCATCTTGTCCGTCGGGCCGCGCCGGGACAGCACCTTGAGGGTCGGTGCGTGAACGCAAGGCCCGGGAGACGAGGGTTCCGCGTTCAGGGTTCGGGCCGCAAGCGAAGGGGGCCGAACCCTGACATCCGACACCGACCGTTTTTGGAAACACAGGTATCCGGACCGCGGGTTTGGACGCTGAGCGCATGAAGACCGCCCCCAAGTCGGTTCCGAACAGTGCCGTGCCGCGGCACGTGGCGATTATCATGGACGGCAACGGCCGCTGGGCCCGCAGGCGCGGTCTGGCGCGGATCCACGGGCACCGGGAAGGGGCGGAATCGCTGCGGGCCGTTCTGCGCGCGTGCCGAACGACGGGCGTAGCGTACCTGACGGTTTACGCGTTCAGCAGCGAGAACTGGGCGCGGCCTCGCGACGAAGTGAATGCGCTGATGAGCTTGCTCGTGCGGTTCCTCCGGCGCGAGGAGAAGGAGCTGCACGACAACCGCGTCAGGCTGCGCCATATCGGGCGCTTGGCAGACTTGCCAAAGACCGTGCAGCGCGAGCTGAACCGGGTGATGGCGGCGACGGCCGGCTACGAGGAGCACCAGCTTGTTCTCGCACTCAGTTACGGCGGCCGCGAAGAGATCGTCCATGCGGCCAGGCGCATCGCCCAACGCGTGAAACAGGGCGATCTGGACCCGGACGCCGTGGATGCGGCCGTCGTCGCGCAGCACCTGTACGCGCCCGACATTCCGGACCCGGACCTCATGATCCGGACCAGCGGCGAGATGCGGATCAGCAATTTCCTGTTGTGGCAGCTGTCCTACAGCGAGCTGTACGTGACGGACACCTTGTGGCCCGATTTTCGGGAGCGTGAGTTCGCCGCCGCGCTCGAGGCGTATGCGGGGCGGCATCGCCGGTTCGGGAAGGTGGAGGAGCGTAACCCGCGCCGCGCGCGGCGCCGGGGGGCGGCGGACAGGCCCTAAGGGGAGGAGAAGCTTTGCTGCGCGAACGCGTCGTGAGCGGAGTGGTTATCTTTGCGCTGCTGCTCGCCGCCGTGGTGTGGCTGCCGACCAAGGGCGTGTTGCCCGTGCTGCTGCTCATTTCGGCGCTGGCCAGCCTCGAATTCTATCACCTGCTCGACCGCGCGGGGATCCCGAGCTTTCGGATCGTCGGCGTGATCGGCGGCAGCGCGCTGATCACCGCCACCTTCTTCTCCCTGCTGCGCATCTCCGCTTCCGATCCGACGACCGAGCTGTCCACGCTGCTCAAGACTTACGACTGGGAGTGGTTTGTGCTGCTGGGGATCGTGATGGGCATCTTCGTGCGGCAATTCCCCCAGAAACACAACGACAAGCCGCTCGCCACGATCGCGTGCACCCTGCTCGGCGTGCTGTACGTGCCGTTCCTGTTCAATTTCTTCACCAAGCTGCTGTTCTCCTGGGGCGTCGCCACCGGCCGGCTGCTCGCCCTGTATCTTGTTGTGGTCGTGAAGAGCACCGACATCGGCGCGTTCCTCATCGGCTCGGCGCTCGGGCGGCATAAGCTTCTGCCCAGAATTTCGCCCGGCAAGACATGGGAGGGCTGCACGGGCGGCGTGGCGTGCGGCATCCTGGCCAGTTGGGGGTTCCTGTGGCTGTCTGGGGGCGAGATCGGCGCCATTCCGGTGCGGACAGTCGATGCCTTCCTGCTTGGCGTGCTGCTGGCCGTCGTCGGGATCGGGGGCGATCTGGTCGAATCGCTCTTGAAGCGGGCCTCCAACGCCAAGGATTCGGGAACGATGGTGCCGGGCATGGGCGGCATACTCGACGTGCTCGACAGCCTGCTGTTTGCCGCGCCGGTCTTGTACGTCTATATGCGGATTGCGGTGTGAAACGCGTTGTGATACTGGGCAGCACGGGATCGATCGGGGAGAGCGCCCTGCGCGTCATCGATACGCTCTCCGACCGGTTCCGGCTCGTCGGGCTTTGCGCGCAGACACGCGTGGACCGCCTCCTGGAACAGGCGGCGGCGTTTCAGGTGCCGGCCGTGGCGGTCGCCGACGAAGAAGCCGCCGCGCGTTGCGCGCGGAAGGCGCCTCCCGGTCTGCGCGTCCTGAGCGGGGCGGATGGGGTCGCAGAACTGGCGGCGTGCCCGGAGGCCGACATCGTGCTTTGCGCCGTGGTCGGGACCGCCGGCTTGCGGCCCGTGCTGGCCGCGCTGGCGCGGGGCACGGATGTCGCGCTGGCGACCAAGGAGGCGCTTGTCGCCGCCGGCGCGTTGGTCATCCAGACCGCGCGCGCGCACGGCGCGCGCCTGCTGCCCGTCGACAGCGAGCACAGCGCCCTGTTCCAGTGCCTGCGGGACGCCCCGCCCGAAACCGTCGAACGCTTGATTATCACCGGATCCGGCGGGCCGTTCACCGCCCGGCCGCCCGCCGACTGGGAACGGGTGACGGCCGAAGAAGCCGTCGCGCACCCGCGCTGGAACATGGGCCGCAAGATCAGCGTCGATTCGGCCACCTTGATGAACAAGGGCCTGGAAATCATCGAGGCACACTGGTTCTTCGGCGTGCCCGAGGAGCGGATCCGGGTGTTGATCCATCCGGAAAGCATCGTGCACGCCATGGTCGAGTTCGTCGACGGAAGCGTGCTGGCTCAGCTCAACCCCGTTGACATGCGCTTCGCTATTCAATACGCGCTCACGTACCCCGCGCGCGTTGACGGAAAAATGGCAAGACTGGACCTGGCGCGGATAGGCGCGCTGCATTTCGCCGAACCGGACCTCGATCGCTTCCCCTGCCTCGGGCTGGCCAGACAGGCGGCCCGCGCCGGCGGAACCGTGCCGGCGGTGCTCACCGCCGCCAACGAGGTGGCCGTGCAGCGGTTTCTTGACGGTGAGCTGACCTTCCCCGGCATATGGGACGTCGTCGCGGCCGCCGTCAAGCGGCACACTGCCGTCGCCCAACCCACGCTGCAGGATGTGCTCGACGCCGACGCCTGGGCACGCGCCGAAGCCGAACAACTCGTCCGGGCCCGCCGCCCACGGGAATAAGAACCCTATCCCTGGATCGCCCCGCTCTTCCCGCCAGCCCGGTTTCGTGCCGGCAATTCCAGTATGGCGGCGCCCCGGTGAGATCCGTTCGCAATCAAGCCCGTCTGGGCTGTCCGTACACGCCTCTTGCCCCGGGAGCGCCCATCACAGGGCTTCCACCACAGGCGCCTTCGACACCACAAACGGGCGCAACCCCATACTGAAAATTAGTGAAACCGCGCGCTTGCATATTGAAAAATCGGATAGGGTTGTATACAGTTAGATACTACGGCGGGATTGGGAGCCTGGAAGCGCGCGGCGGGGCGCGAAGGCCTTGAGGGCGAGATGGCGAACAGGAGTCTGAAACGCAGTCGGGTGGCGGAGCGGCTGGAGCGGGATCTGAAGGAGCAGATCCGCGGCGGTCAGTTGGCGCCGGGCGATCTGATTCTGTCGATGTCGGAGTTGGGCGCCCGTTACGGGTTGAAGCGGCCGACGGTGCAGAAGGCGCTGGGCCGGCTGGAGGCGGCGGGGTATGTGAGTTCGAAGCCGGGCAGCGGGACGTACGTGGCAGACGGCTTTCGAAACAAGACCGTTCGGCTGTATGTGAGCCACTCGTCGGCGCTGGACGATTTTTTTGACGCGTGGCTTCAGAAGACGGCTTTGGACATTCGGCGCGTGGAGAAGCGAACGGAAGCGGATGTGATCTGCGGCTCCGGCGGGACGACCCGGCACTTTCAGCAGCGGGGCGGCGTGCTGCCGCTGGACGAGCGTGTGGCCGGCCATCCGCTGGGGGATCCCGGCGGGTGGGTCACGGACATTGCCGACCTGTACCGTTTCGGCGAACGTACGTATGGGTTGCCGGTCTGGGGGTCGCCGCTGGTCATCTACTTCAACCGCGACCTCTTCAAGAAGGCCGGCGTGGCCGCACCCCGGGCCGACTGGACCTGGGACGATTTCTCCGCCGCCGTCAGGCAATTGCGGGGCGTATGCGAGTTGGAGCGCGCGGGTGTCTTTCCGTTCATGGACACCTTCACGCTGTACGTCCCGTTCATTGTGCAGAACGGTGGCGCGATCTTCGGCTGGGACGGCCGCTGCCTGCTTTCCGACGAGCGTGCGCTGGAGGCGATCGCGTTCCTCCGCGCCGCGCGGGCCGACGCGGGCGGGACGCTGTGCGCGACCTTCGACGAGCTGGCCGAGCGGCTGCTCGGCGGCGGTTGCGCCATGACGCTCTGGAGCGGGTTGATGCTCGACCGGCTCAAGCGCGAGAACGCGATCGACTGGGGGTGGGTGCCTCTGCCGAAGCGCCGGGCGCGGGCGACGCTGATCTTTTCCGAGGGGCTGATGATCGCCTCCACGGCCGCGGGTCCGGACGCGGCCTGGCAGTTCGTGCAGGAGTGTGTGTCCGACGAGGCGCAAGCCCATTTTGTCGAGCGCGGGTTCCCGTTCCCCGCGCGGCGCGCCGCCGCTGACGCGCTCATTGCCGAGCAGGGTCCGGAGTACCGGGGTTACCTCGACGAGATGCAGCATGCGGTGATTGAGCACTACCGGTACGGGCCCGATGTCTTTCACGTGCTGGCGCACGAGATGCGCGGGATCCTCGATCCGGACCTGGCGGAATCGGACGTGCGCGAGAAATGCCGCCATACGAGCCGGGTGGCGGAGAGTCTGATCCGCGCGCAGAAATCGGCCGCTGACCAGCAGCTCATCGCGTAGGCCACGTTAGATCGAAGGTCAATGCCTTTCACGGCTGAAGTCCTTCTGGCGATCATGCGAATCCGGCGTGTTGAGCCGGTGCCCGGGCCGCATTCTGCCCGGAGGCACTGGCCCGGAACCGAAAGTGAGGCGTTACGATGAATAGGTCGTGGCATCTGCGTCAGGTCTTGCTCGGGGCGATTCTCGTTTCTTCGGCGACCCTTGTTTCGGCCGCCACATACAACACGGCTGTCCCCTCCGACTGGAAACCCGTCACGGGCTACCTGCCGCCGTTCGACCTCACCGGTACGGTTGCGAACCGCGAACGGCTCGCCTTGAAAACGGACTGGGGCGACAACGAAGCGCTGGACTCCGCGCCGGTCACGTTCGGCGTGCCGTTTCCTCGAAACGTACTGTTGAGTGCGGGCAACGCGCGTATCGTAGACGCGCGTGGCGTCGCCCAGGCCTGCCAGATCGCGACGACCGCTACCTGGAGCGGGAAGGACGGCAGCGTCAAATGGCTGTTGGTCGACATGCTGGCGCGCAAGGGTGCCGATTACGCGCTGGAGTATGGGCGCGCGGTGGCGGCGCAGCGGCCGGAGTATGCTCTGGACATTGCGGAAGGGGAAGGGGCCTTCACCGTCCGGACGGGCGCGGCGGAGTTCGGGTTCCGGCGCGGCAGCGGCTGCGTGATCGACCACGTACAGGGCACGGTCGGCTGGAACGCCGGCCAACCGGGCGACCGCATGTACCTCCTCGACGACCGGGGTGTCCGATACGTGGCGGGCGGCGGCCCGGAGACGGAAGAGCTGGTGCTGGAGGAGCGCGGCCCGCTGCGTGCCGTGGTCCGGCGTAGCGGTTGGTACATGGACGGGGCCGGCGGCAAGTTCTGCGGGTACGTGGTGCGCGTGCATCTCTACGCCGGCCGGCCGACGGCGAAGATCCTGCATACGCTGGTGATCGGGTTCGACACGAACGCGCATCGGCTCAAGGACATCGGCTTGCCTTTCCCGGTGGGGGCGGGTCAGGCCGTTTTCGGGCTGGCGGAGCGGGCGGGTGAGACCGGCTCCTCAGGCCGCTCGCCCGCTGGGGCCGGCGGCGCGAGCGAACCGGTGACAGCCGGCTATCTCTGCCAGCCGCAGCACGATCGGTTCCGGCTGGTCGGCCCGGACGGCCGTGTGCTGGGCGAGGGCGCGCGTGCCGAAGGCTGGGCGGCGGTTCAGACGCGGGGCGGAACGGTCGGATTGGGGCTGCGCCATTTCCGGGAGATGTGCGCCAAGGAGATCAGCTACCGCGCTGGCCGGCTCGTGATGCACCTGTGGGCGCCGCACGCGGAGCAGCCGCTCGACTTCAACGCACGGGCCGTACTCGGCGCCAGCTTCGAGGCCTGGACCGAGCATCACAAGTGGAACCGGGAATATGCCAACTACAAGGGCGGGCTCGAGCAGCACGATCAGGCGTGTGGTCTGGCGCGCACGCACGAGCTGATCCTGACGGTTCAGCCCGATGCCGGGCAGGCCGCAGCCGTCGCGCGGTCCGTGCGCCGGCCGGTTCTCGTGTTCGCCCCGCCCGAATGGATGTGCCGTACGGACGTGTTCGGCAATATCGAGCCGTACGACCCCGGTCGTTTCCCCAAGATCGAAAACGCGATCCGGTTGGGCTGGGAGCGCTACGCGTTCAAGCGCCGCTATTTCAAGGATTGGGGTTGGATCGATTACGGCGACGTGCACTACAAGCACCACTGGAACGAAGACCAGACGGCGATGCGCGCGGAGCCGTGGCGCCGGTGGGCGCAGCGGTTCTACGGCTTTCACCTTGTGCCCTATGTTCTGTGGGCGCGTTCGGGCGACCGGCGCTATCTCGATTTCGCGATCGGCAACACGCGCCACATCATGGATGTCGACACCTGCCATCTCGACAACGCGGAACTGCGGAAGAGCAAAGGCGCCCGCTACGGCGGGGACGGCGGCCTGTTCCATTATGCGGCCGACCTGTATTTCGATCTCGACTGCGACACGCGGTACATCAACCAGTACTGGTATTTCTATCTGACCGGCGAGCGACGCGGGCTCGACGTGTGCGAAGAGATGCGGGAATACGCGTATTCACGGCGCAAGTCGGGGGCGGAAACACGGTACCGCTCCCGCCACACTGGCGGTCCGCTCTATTCCATGACGGAAGACTATGCCGCCACCTGGGACCCCCGCTTCCGGGAACGGGCCGACAATTATGCCGGCCTCCTGTTCGGCGCGATGAACAGCCGGGGCACCACGCGGCACGACGACGTTTACATGAACCAGGGCATCATCCGCTACTACCAGGAGAGCGGCAGCGCGGCCATGCGCGAGTTGTTCCTGCGCAATATGCGCCAGTGTGCGATCGAGCGCGACATGGACTGGACCAAAGACAGCCGCGGCACGACGATCTACGGCCTGGCGCATGCCTACCTGTTCACGAAAGACCCGGTCTATCTCGGCTATCTCGGCTGGCAGCTCGACGAATTCCTGCGGTTGGTCCGGGACCGCGGCACGCCGATCCTGCGCGGGGCTGTGCCGGAAACGTTCGAGCACACCTATCTGGCGACGTGCCTGTACCAGGTTCCCTTCGCCCTGCGCCTGCTGGCGGCCGGCGTGGAGCTGCCGAAGGAAACCATCGCGGAGAAGATCGTCACGACCGGCCCCATCTGGTTCAGGAAGGCGGCGGGCCGCGAAGCCAGCCTGACGGTTGCCCGCTCCCTGCTTCCCGGCTGGCCGTTCGGGCGCGGGTACGAGGAGCACGGCAAGATTGCGGCCAGCTATCTGGGCGGCCGGAAGCCGGAGCTTGTGGTGAGGGACGGCCGCGGCCGGGCCGTTTTGCGCCGCGAGTCGGAATACGAGACGGCCATTGTGCTGCCGGCGCACGCGCCGGCGGGCGACTATGAACTGGCGCTGGACACGCCGTTGCCGCACACGCTGCGGCTCGGCGCCAGTTCCGTTCCGGCGGTCATGCCGACGCGCGACGTGATCCTGCGCGGCGGCCGCCACTACTATTTCGCCGTACCGCGCGGCACGAAGGAGTTCCGCCTGCTCTTCCATGTCGGGGTCATGCGCGCCGAAACGACGCTTGCCGTCCAGCGGCCCGACGGGACGGAGGCGGCGAAATGGGTCAAGACGACGGGCGGGGAACTGAGCGGTGAGTTCGAGCCGCTCAGCGTTTCCGTGCCGCCCGGCGCCGACGGGCAGGTCTGGCGGCTCGGGGTCGATCCGGAGCACCGCGTCTTCCAGCTCCGGCTGCGGTTCGAGGGGATCCCGGGCGCGGTCACCACGCATCCGGACCTCGTCTTCGTTCCCGCACGCCGCCGCGCGGAGGAGCCGGTCGCCAACGGCTCGTTCCGATACGTGCAGGGGCCGGGCGGCGGCGCGGCGCGGTTCGGCTCGAAGGACTCCGTCCGTTTCCCGCTCGGGCGGAAGCTGGCGCTGAACGCGTTCGAAGGCATTCGCGGCGAGGAGGGCACCCTCGAGTTGCGGATCCGGCCGCTGTGCGGCATCAACGACGTCGTCGATCGCCCGATCCTGGAATGCGGCCGGATGCGCATCTACCGGCGCGGGTCGGTCGGCCTGTACTTCGATGCGGGCCGCAACATTCAGACCGGCTTCCCGCTCCCGCGCAACCTGTGGACGCACGTCGCGTTCACCTGGGAGTACTCGGCCACGCACGGTCGGTTCCGCGTGCAGATGTTCATCAACGGCATACGCGCGCACAACGAGTATTTCCAACGCGAATTCTGGAACATGAAGAGCGAGTGGCTGGCCGATACGCTGACCTTGCGGTTCGGTATCCCCGTGGAAGTGGACGACGTGCGGATTTCGGACAGGAGCCGCGCGCCGCAGGCCGTGTGGCTGGGCGACGAGCAGGTGCAGCAGGCCGGCATCCGGACGCTCTTTCACGCCGCATTCGACGGCAATCTCGACGCCGAGCTGGCCGGGCGCGCGGTGCGCGGCGTGCGGGTGGAATGAACGGAAGCGATGATTGCTTCGTACAGCGGGACAGGCCGGACAGGAGGGCGCGCGTGCCTCGCCGAAGCCTTCTGGCCCAAGCGGGTCTCGCGAGCCGCGTCCGGAAAGCATGCGGCGGTAGACGCGGCGTCTCGCCGCGTCCGGGAAGCATGCGGCGGTAGACGCGGCGTCTCGCCGCGT
>JAFGHX010000387.1 GCA_016929905.1 Kiritimatiellia bacterium | reverse complement strand
TCATTATGGCGGCGCCCCGGTGAAATCCGTTCGTAGTCAAGCCCGTAAGGGCTGTCCGTACACGCCTTTTGCCCCGGGAACGCCCCTTACGGGGCTCACGACAAACGGGCGCAACGCCATCATGAGAATTGCTGTCGCATCGGCCACGCGCGCGAGAAGGGCTTGACAGTCCCATGCTAAAGCACTACATTGGTCACATGATTGCGACCTTGAGAGAGACGAAGGCGAAGCTGAGTGCCATGGTCGCCCTGGCTGAGAGCGGCGAAGACGTGGTCATCACGGTGCGAGGCAAGCCCAGGGCCAGGCTCTCGGCCATCGCGGAGGGCGGCAACATCCGTACCGCCGGGTGGGCAAGAGAGCTGAGACGGCTGCATCGGAAGTACGGCACGCGGAAGGGCCGGCTTGCCGCCGAAGCGATCCTGGCCGAGTTGCGGGAGGACCGCTGTTGATCTACTGGGACACCTCTTGCGTGCTGAAGCTCTACGCGCCGGAGCCCGACTCGGAAGCGTGTCTGGTCTTGGCGGAAGGGTCGCCGAAGCCGTTGCTGTCGAGCGAGGTGCTGGAGGTGGAGCTGTACTATGCACTGCGCCGCAAGGAGATGGCGGGTGCGCTCAAGCGAGGAGCCGCGGAGCGGCTGTTCAAGACGTTCCGGGGCGACGTTGAAGAGGGCCGGATAGCGCTTCTACCCTTGGGGCGCGACGTCATTGCCCACGCCCTGGAGCTGGGGCGCGAGTGTTTGAAACACAAGCCGCCCGTTCTGCTCCGTTCGCTGGACGGCATTCACTTGGCTACCGCGCGGGTGGCGACGTGCGGCCGGATCGTGACGACGGACGAACGGATGCGCAGGGCCGCCGCCCTTCTCGGGCTCGCCGCCGCGTGACGTGCGTATGCCCTGCGGCGACCGGGCGAGTGCCGATCAGGTCTTCTTCCGATCCGCTCCCCGAACAGCGGATAGCGAATACCGAATAACGGATCACGGACCGGCCGCGTTCGCCTCGTTCACGATCGCGGTTGCCTTCTTGCCATACTCGATGTAGGTCTCGTAGAGCACCTCGGGCGAGGAGGTCTTGCCGGTGTGGATCACGGCCGCGATGTGCGGCTCAATCGACATGATCCCGTCGTACCCGCTGTCAATGAGGGCTTTGGCGATCCGCTTGACCTCGCTGTTGCCCTCGCCCGGGAAGGTCGCCTTCTCCTCGTTGCGGTCTTTCATGTGGACGTAGGCGATATGCGGGCGGATCTTCTCGTACATCGCCCACGATTCGCCCCGCTTGCCGCTGAAGTTGCCGGTATCGAGCAGGAGCTTCAGGTGCGGCGAGTCGACGGATTTGATCAGTTCGACCATGGTGTCCGGTGACTGGCCGGCCCAGCCGTGGCAATTCTCGTGCGCGAGCGTGATGCCGCCGTCCCCGGCCATCCTGGCCAGTTCTTTGATGCGCCGCACGACTTCCTTCTTCCAATCGGCCTGCGACCACGGGTTCTCTTTCACATTCGTGTAGCTCATGATCCGGATGGTCTTCGCGCCGAGCCGTTGCATCCGCGGAATCGCGCGTTTCAACTCCTCGACGTCCACGCTGAAGTCGGTGGTGATCGGTCTCGCCCAGTTGCAAAGCGGGCTCGCGAAGCTCGGCACTTTGATTCCGGCTTCCGTGAGGGCGGCGTAGACCTTGTCGAACTCTTTGTCGGTCAGCTCGGTCACGTTCGTGTTGTCGACCTGGCGCAGCTCGATCATGTCCCAGCCGAGCTCCTTGTGCGCCTTGATCTGGACGTCGATCGGCTGCCCGGCTTCGTCCGCGATTCCGCATATCTTGATCTTGCCCATGCCCGCCCCTCCTTGTTTTGCAGAGCGCAACGACAAACCCGTAGATTAGTACGGGGGAGGGGCGGGTACAAGCCCGGAATCGGCGACGGAGCCGAGTGGGGCCCGCCCGGTCAGCTCAGATGGCTCTCCGCCTGCGCGACGAGGTCGATGCCCATCTTCGCGCCGAACCCCCTGAGCAGGCGCATCGTCATGGGGCCGGGGCACTGGCGCCCGATCGCGACGCCGTCCAGGCTGCGGACGGAGACGATCCCGTAGCTGGTCATTGTGACGAACGCCTCGTCGGCGTTGTAGATGTCGTACGGCTTGTAGCCGTTCCCTTCATGCACGGGAATGCCCTGCTCGCGGGCGACGTCGATCGTCGTTTGCCGGCTGATCCCTTCGAGCGCGAGCTGCGGCGAGGGCGTCATCAACTCGCCGTCGCGGACGAAGAAGATGTTCGCGCCGTACGGCTCGGCGACGTTCCCGTGAATATCGAGCAGCAACGGCACGGCCTCCGGATCCTCCTTCTCGACCTCCGCGCACGCGATCATGAAATGCTGGCGCGACAGGCTCTTGAGCCGCGGCTCCAGGCACTCGGCGGGAAAGGCCCGGATGGACGAGGTGATCAGCCGCCGCCCTTCGCGGTAGAGGCGCGCCATCGGCGGGAAGTTCAGCGGCGTGCAGTTCGCCATGACCGTCGGCGGATGCTGCTTGAGCGGATACGGCCAATCGAAGTCACGCTTCGGCCCGCGCTCCCCGCTCCCGCGCGTGGCGCGCATGAAGATCCAGCAGTCGTCGTGCTCGGCCATGAACGGAATGTTCTTCGCCAGGACCGTCAGGCAGATTTCCGTCATCTCGTCCGGTGTCAGGCCTGGCGCGATCCGCGCGTATTTCAGGTTGCGGTAGAACCGGTCGATATGTTCCTGCAGCTTGAACGGTTTGTGGCGGGCGGTACGCAGGCAATCGAATATCCCGTCGCCCAGGTTGAAGCCCGCGTCCGAGAAATGGATCATCGCGTCCTTTCTCAGAATGTACGCTCCGTTCAGATACACGAACCACTCCGATGCGGGTACGCGTGCGGGCGCCTTTTTCTCTTCCGTCTGAACTGCCGTTGCCATCGTTCGTCCTCCTTCGTTTCCTTCCCAACGCCCAGCGTCGGCCTGCGGGAATACTTGCGACCGTTGATGTCCTTGTCAAAGGGGAGAGCGGGCTTTCCTCGATTCCACAAAAGTTAGATCGGATATCCCAAGATATCCGGTCTGGACGCGCCGTACGCTCTCCTCGGGACAAGCGGGTTCGCTGACGCACGGAGGGAGGCGGCTCGCGAGACGCTCGCCCTCCAGATGGGGCGGACGGCGTGTTGTGCGGACGCCGAGTTCTCGGATGCCGAACTGGAGGGCGAGCGTCTCGCGAGCCGGGTTCGCCCAAAGGCGTGGATGCCGGACTGGAGGGCGAGCCGCCGGGTGGCGACTGCGCAGCCGGATTTGCGCTGATGTGCCAGCAACGAGGGGAGCAGAGCCGATGAAAACGAGAACTCAGAACAAGAAGAAATCAGGCGGCGACGCGGCCACGGTGCAACAGACCTATCGCGAGGCGCCAAAAGAGATCGCCGCGTGGCTCGACGCGCCCTGGCCGGCGCGCGCCAGCGTGGATCCGACGGGCCGGTGGTTGCTGCTGATGGACCGGCAGCGGCTGACGCGCATCGCCAATCTGGCCACGCAGCCGGAGCTGCGGCTTGCCGGCCTGCTCATCGACCCGAACGCGAGCGCGATCAGCTGGAAATCGGACGGGCCGCTCAAACATGAGGTCCACTACCACGGCGGATTGACGCTGAAGCATATCGAGACCGGCCGGACACAACGTATCAGAGGGCTGCCCGCCGACAGCCTGATCGGGCCGCCGCACTGGGCGCCCGACGGCTCAAAACTCGCGTTCGCGGTGCGGCAGCGTACCGGGCTGACGCTCTGGGTCGTGGATATGGAGTCGCTCCGGCCGCGCCGCGTGACGGATGTGAAGCTCAACGGCGTGTTCGGCGATATGGTCGCCTGGATGCCGGACAGCGAACGGCTGATGTGCGCGACGATTCCGCGTGGACGTTCGAGGCCGCCGCGTCCGCCGGTGCGGACGCGGCCGGAGGTTCGCGAGAGCGGCCAGGGCCGGAGCACCTCGTTCTACGAAGAACTGCTCAGGAACGCCGAGGACGAGGCGTTGTTCGCGTACTATGCCCGGGCCCAGCTTGCGGTGGTCAGCACCGGCGGTTCGCTCGAGCCGCTGGGCGCGCCCGGCTATTTCTGGCGCGTCGCGCTCGCGCCGAACGGCCGATACCTGCTGGTGGAGACGTTGCAGCGGCCGTTCTCCTGTGTGTTGACGGCGCCGGATTTTCCGCGTCGGATCGAGATATGGGACGCGCACGGCAAGCCGGTCAAGCTCATGACGGGCGCCGGCGAGCCGAGCCGCCGCAATTTCTCGTGGCGCGCCGATGTGCCCGCCACCCTCGTCTGGACGGAGCCGGGCGGCACCGTGCAGCGAAATGGCCAGAAGGTCAAGATCCAGGACGTACTGATGGGGTTGCCGGCCCCGTTCAGCAGCGAACCTGAGCGGCTTTTCGAATTCGACTTGCCCCTCCGGGAAATGCTCTGGTCCAGCGATGACCTCGCGATCGCCGTGGAGGGCCGCTGGAAATCGGCGCAGATGTCGTTTGTCCGGCCGGCCAACCCATCGGCTGGAAAACGGGAGTGGATCAACGAACGGCTGGACGAGGACCGCGCGGACGATTGCGGCCGGCCGCTTGTACGCACCGCGCCGTGCGGCTCTTCGATTCTGGTGACGGCCAACGGCGGCAAGACGATCTTCCTCACGGGCGACGGCGCTTCGCGCGAAGGGGACCGCCCGTTTCTGGACAAGCTCGACACGGAGACCGGCCGCACCGAACGGCTTTGGCGCTCGGGGGCCACGGCCCTCGAACAGGCCATCCAACTGGTGAACGCGGAAGGGCCGCAGGTCCTGATTTCGAGGCAGACAAGCAAAGAGCCGCCCAACTTCCGGCTGCTGGACTTGGCGACTGGCTCCGAAACCGGACTGACGGCCTTCCCGAACGGCTATGCGGGGCTGGAGCATGTGCACAGGGAAATCATCCGGCTCAAGCGTGCCGATGGCGCGGAATTCTGCACGCTTCTGCATCTGCCGCTCGGCTGCAAGCCGGAAGACGGACCGTTCCCCACGCTGATGTGGGGCTATCCGCGCCCGTTCAGGAGCAAGCCGGCCACCGCGCTGCTTCCGGGCTCGCCGCACGAGTTCCTCACCATGCGGCCGGCCGAGCCGGAACTGTTGCTCACGCAGGGCTATGCCGTGTGCGGCGGCTGGCAGTGGCCCTGCATCGTCAGCGTGAACGGCGATGATCCCAATGCGCACTATGTCGAGCAGTGCGTCGAAAGCGCCCAACTCGTGGTGGACGAGCTGGTGCGCCGCGGGATTGCCGCGCGTGAGCGGATCGCCGTCGGCGGCCGTTCGCACGGCGCGAACTGGGCCGCAAACATGCTGGTCCATACGGACCTCTTCCACGCGGGCATCGCGATCAGTGGGTTCTACAACCGGCCGCTGACCCCGTTCGGGTTCCAGGGCCACGGCGGCGGGCCACTCTGGAAGGTGCCGGACACGTATCTTGCCCTGTCGCCCTACATGCACGCGGATAGGATCACGGCGCCGCTGTTGCTCATCCACGGGGATTGCGACGACAACGTGCGCCCGCACGACTGCCGGCAGCTCTTCAATGCCCTGAACGGGCTCGGCCGGACCGTGCGGCTGGTGATGCTGCCCCACGAAGGCCACCGGTTCCTCGCCCGCGAAACCGCGCAGCACATCGCGTGGGAGATGCTGAACTGGCTGGGAACTCACCTGGCGGGATAACCACGCGTTTGTCGTGAGCCCCGTAAGGGGCGTAGGAAACGCCAGCACAATCCGGCTTGCGTCAAGGCCTTCGTCTCCGATACCGTCCGGGCGGCTCGCGAGACCCGCCTTCGCTCGGATAGCTACGGCGGGCGGGCTGCTCGCCCTCCATTTGCCGTGTACGGGGAGGATGAGTGCCTGCCGGGAGCACCCGAGGGCCTGGGACACCGACCTGGAGGGCGAGACGCTTGCCCGTCGTAGCCAGGAGCGTAGCGACGGCGAAGTCGGGTCCTCGCGAGCCGTATCGGCTCACTCGAACCCCCTTGACCTTTCCTCCGCCAATCCCCATATTTCCGGCGGAAAGGGCACTTGCGATGCCTACGGAATTCGAGTACGAGCTCCACCCCAAATACTTCACCCACTCCACCTTCCACGGGATGAAGACCTACAAGGGCTATCCGGAGCTGATCACGCATCAGTTCGCTTTCCCGATGGAAGGTTACTCGCTGACCGTGCACCAGATGCGGCACAACATCCACGAGAACCTGATCAACGACGCGCCCACGCGGACTGTGCATACGCGGGTCGAATACTGTGTGGCGGGCGAGAGCCAGTTGGCCGGGCGGGATCGGAAGATCGAATATCGGCCCGGCCGGCTTTTCGTGTTCACGCGCGACGACTACTTCGTCCATCCGCTGGGCAAGCCGAAGAACTACGAGTATTTCTGCATGATGTTCGACATCGAAGACCACGGCCTCGCCGAAAAGGACGTCTCCGAGGTGGACGCCGTCCACACCATCGTCGTGCCGGCCCTGTACGTGGATCTTTCCGAAGCGCAGCGCAGGAAATTCGAGTACCGGCTCTTCAAGATCGTCAGGATCATGGCCGCCCGCCCGCCCAGCGCCATGCTGCGCGTGCGCGAGCAGATCCTCGCGCTGCTCAGCCTGTGCGTGGAGTGGGACGTGTTCCGCATCGTGAACCTGAGGAAAGAGAGTTTCGCGCGCCACTGGCGCCACCATCTCTGGGTCGAAAAAGCCAAGCGCTTCATCGTCGAACACTTCGCGGACAAGATCCTGGTCAAGGACATCGGCCGGTACGCGGGCGTCGATCCGGGCTACCTGAACAAGCTGTTCCGGGCGGAGACGGGCCAAAGCCTGAACCAGTATCTGAACGACCTGCGCATCGCGACGGCGAAATCCATGCTGCGCATGGGCGAGACGGACCTGACGGCCGTCGCGTTCGCCGCGGGCTTTCGCGATTCCTCCTATTTCTCGACCCGCTTCCGGCAGGCGACGGGGCGCTCCCCGCGCCAGTACCTGCGCCAGTATGCCGGGGAACACTAGTGTCCTGTCCGAAAAATACGGTGAATTTTGACGCGGGTATTCTGGATGCACGGGGGCCGCGGCGCGCACAAGGCGATGCCGG
>JAFGHX010000042.1 GCA_016929905.1 Kiritimatiellia bacterium | reverse complement strand
GCCGGAGAAGGCCGCGGCGGAGCGCGCGAATCTGGTGGCGAAAGCACGGCGAAGCGGATTCAAGAACCTGCCGGACGTCGTCGCCGGTCCGACCCTGAGCCTCGCGTCGCGGCGGCCGGCCTCGGCGAAGATCGAGGATACGGAGCCGGTCGGCTCCGACGGAACCGATCTGATCGTCCGCGAAGCGCACAAGGCGTCGGCCGAAAAGCCGCTGGTGATCCTGATGGGGGGCAATGCCACAGCTGTTGCCGACGCCTACCTCTCGGATCCCTCGATTGCGGATAGGATCGTCCCCGTTTGGATCGGCGGTCAGCGGCCCCGGCGCGAGGGCGACTGCGTGGGCCAGGACTACAACACACTCGTGGATGCGTGGGCCGCGTACATTCTGCAGGAGCGGCTGCGTACCGTTCTGTTCCCCTTCCGCATGGGCGATTCTGCCAACGGCTGGCCGGCCGTGCCGCGCAAGCGGCTGTTGGAATTGCCGGACACCGAACTGCGGCAGAACATGATCGATTCCTGGTGGGACGAACGGGACCCGGACCCGGATTCCGTGGTGGCGTTCTCGTTGACTCGGCCCGAGCACGTTCTCGAGACCCGACGGCTCTCCTTCAGCCACTGGAAAGAGATGAGCTACAACTGGGCGGGCCCGAAAGTCGACATCCAGGCTCCCTTCTATAAGCCCGGTCCGGAAGGCAAGCTCCTCGCCGTGTGGCGCGCGGACCCGGAGGTGGCGACCGACGAGTTCTGGAAACGGCTGACCGATCCCGCCGCGTGGGGCACGCCGCAAGGCCGGGTTCCCTTTGGCGGGTCACCGTGGAAGGTGCCCGGCAAGATCGAAGCGCACCATTTCGACGAGGGGGGACCGGGCCGGGCCTATTGGGTGCGCGGCAACAAGTACCGTTGGGGGCACTGGCACAACGACGCGCGCCTGCTGGAAAGCGTGAATGTGGTCGCGTCCGAAACGGCAAGCGGGGGGTACAAGGTCAGCGGCCTCACAGCCGGGGAGTGGATCGAGTATGCGCTAGAGGTGCGCGAGACCGGCGACTACGCCGTCGAAGTCCAGGTGGCTTCGAATGGACCCGGCGGCGCGTTCCACCTGGAGTTCGACGGTGTTGAGAAGACCGGATCGGTGAAGGTCCCGAACACCGGCGGCTGGGATCAGTGGCGGACCTGCTCCATTCCCGGAATACGCCTGGACGCGGGCACACAGGTGATGCGCATCGCGTTCGACTCGGTCGGCAAGGAGGGCGTCGTTGGGGATTTCGACTTCTTCCGGATCACGGGTTGAGCGGCAAAGTAGGAGAGCCAGGCCGTCAGCCAGGGGAAGCGGCGGGCCCTTCGCATGCGCTCAGGACAAGACGCCGAGTCTACTTTCAGGCCGTCCGTCTCAAGAGCGCACCAACGGGAGCCGCCGCGTCTGCCGCCTTCTCCTCTTGTCGCTGCCTGCGGGCCTGCCTGCGCCTGACGGTCTTCACCACGGTGTTCGAGGTCCTCAGCAGCCAACTGGAAAGCGTGCGGCGCTTTCGGAGCTTGCGTGCTTTCCTGGCCAAGACGATGAACACCGCCTGCGCCGCCTCCTTTGCCAGCTCGGCGTCGCCCGCCAAGCCGCGGCGGCAGATGCCGTAGACCAGGCCCGCGTGACGTTCGACCAGCATGCGGAAGGCGTCCTCCGATCGCTCTCTGCTGAACAAAGTCAGCAGGCGCGCGTCGCTCGGGGGCCACATATTCTCTGCGGTTGCCATGACGCCTCCTCTCCACCCGGTGCGGGCTTCAGGCGCAGCCAAAAGTCCCAGGTGTCGGACTTCGGGTTCTAAACGCTATCCGCCGCCGTAGATGTCACAAAAAAGAGCCGGCGGCCTGTGCGAGAGGCTACTGAGACCTTATCGGTCGACTCAACGGAAGGTACACCCTGTGGTGTTACAGATGGAGGCCCGCCCGTCAAAGGGTGCACGGCCGGTAATCCGAGCAGAAAGGGCCGGTTCACTCCACACGGCGGCCGCTCTCGGCCGCATGGCAAGGGCCGCTCCGCGCTAGCGAACGGCGCCTTGGTCAGAGCCTCGAGACAACGAACTCGGGAAACAGAAGTACCTTGCTTGTCTCCGAAGGGTTCAGCAGGAAGGGCTGGACCTCTCGAGCCAGCGACCGGAAATCAAGCTCCTGGCAGCGCGCGTGGAGCTTCCGCCACATCTGCGGCTCGCCATCCATGCCGACCTTCTCGGCCAAGTAGGAATAGTCCGGCTGCGTCATACCCCAGAGGAAAGCAGCATCGAAGATGTCTCGTCCCTTGGGGCGCCTTCGGTGCATAATGCAGGCGATCTTCTGAGACAAGAGCAGATCGATGGGAGCTGCTTGAATCCTGCAGAAGACGTCAAACTTGTTGAGGATGGAAAGCGCGGGTGAGTACGAGAACCTCTGAGGCTCTGCGTCGAAGTGGATGAGAAGCTTTTCCTCCCTGTGGCCGGTGATTCCCGCTTCCTGGAGAACCCGCAGAAACCGGAAATTCGCCCGAAAGGCCCCGCCGGAGGTGATCTTCACCTCGAGGGAATACCCTTCGAGTATCAGCGCGTGCCGAATCGACTCGACCAGGCCCGAGAACTCATCCATACCGAGACCACGATTGTCGAAATCGAGATCCTCGGAGAACCGGGGATTCCCGTGTACGATATGGATACACGTGCCGCCGAGAAAGGCCAGGCGGGCGCCGTAGGGCGTCTGGAACGCTGCTGCCAGCATCTTGTATTGCAGATACTCACGCACCAGGTTCCTCCCGAACCCACGAACGTGCTCCGGATAGAACGACTGGATCTGCTCCAGGCTAAGCATAGTGCACCCACTTCAGGAACCCGGTTGCCCTCTTCACCAGCGCCTTCTTGTCGAAACGTGCCAGGAAGGCCTCGAACCGCTCCAGATCCAATCGACTCTTCAACTCCGACGGATCCACCCGCAGAGCCTCGATGTCTTCTCGATCCTTCAGCTCAGGGTGTAGATAGAGATAGTCCAGGATGGCCTTTTCCAGCGTCGCAACACGCAGCCCTTCTTGCCCGACGTCGTAGCCGAAGTAGAGGCGTGGATTGAGCGTGCGGTAGGAAAAGACGCCGATACGGGTCGAGTAGGAGACCGTCTTGCGCGTAGCGGCCGAGGTCACCTGGTGCACGGTCTCGGGAATCAGATTCGCCTCTGACAGCACGCTCTCGAAGGAAATGTACGACGGACTGTAAATCTTGTTCGCCACCCGGAACAGGAATGCGTCGTCCACAGGAATATCGGCAAACCGATAGTACCTGTTGACGATCTTCTCAATGTAACCCTTTTCCTGCCATTCGCTCAGCCGGCGTCGATCAAAGTCTCTCTGGACCATGCGGATGTCGGACAGCGAGAAGACTGGAAACCGGGCCATGACACGTCGGAACTGGACGAATCTCATCTTGCGACGACTCATTCAGGCTCATTCACCCTAGAAGAGCAGTTCGGCTGGCAGCCAGCCGAACCGCTCTCTATAGGTTCACTCGCGTTCATCTGGATCTTATGCGTTTCTGTTCCGTGTTGTTTATAACATTATTCAGAAATATACTGCCATTTCTCGCTGCCGTCAAGCCCCATTTCAGTTGCCCACTCTGAGCCGAGAGTTCTCGATGAAGTTCTGGGTGGAGATAGAGGTTCCCCACGGCATTCATGCACACGGGGCCTCGCCAGGGCCCGATAGGGGCGCGACCGCCGTGGTTGTAGATCAGGTTGTTGACGAAATCGACGGCGCTGCCCTGAATGAAGGGGACTCGGTCACTCTGATTCGCGATGAGGTTATGAGGTCACTTCGCCACCGACAGTCGTATTCGCGTCGGCCGGTTCACGCCTTTCACCGGCACCTCGAAGCGCAGGCATGCGGCGTGGATGCCGGATCGGTGGTCGGCGGAATACGGGTTGAACGGCGAGCAGGGGAAACACAGGCGGCCGCCGTCGGCGGATCGGATCTTCACCCGCCCGTCGAACAAGGCGACGACCTGGTCTTTGTGCACAGGAATCTCGACCTCTTTCTCGGTGAGCGTGAAGGATCGGTGCCCGACGGTGACGGTGCTGCCGATTCTTGCGTTCAGCGGGACATTGAACCGAAGGTCCCGG
>JAFGHX010000386.1 GCA_016929905.1 Kiritimatiellia bacterium | reverse complement strand
GTGTCGCCCGCGTGCGCGTATTCCCAGCCGTCGGGGATGCCGTCGCCGTCGTCGTCCGGCCCGGTCGCCATCGAGTCGGTGACGAGCGTTGATCGTGCACTGGGCATGGCCGTTCTCGGCCGGCGCGCAGAGCCTCGCCGGCCGGTCGCCGCGGCGCACAGCGGCGCCAGGCAGAAATATTCCGCTTTCGCTTGAAATCCGGGCTTAAGGCCGCCTCTACCGGTGTGAAAGCCGGGGGATAAATCGGCAAACAAGCCTTCATGAAGACATGCCGCACATTTCTGGAGCTGTGTGTTGCGCTGCTTGTCCTGTGCCGGACGGCACTCAGCTCGCTGGCCGCGCAGTGTACGAATATTCTGGTCGTCGTCGCCGACGATCTCGGATACGACCTGTGGGATCATCCGGCGCGCAAGACTCCGCGTCTGGACACGCTTGTAGACTCGAGCCTGTGGTTCCGTAACGCGTGGTGCAACCCGGTCTGCTCGCCGACGCGTGCCTGCGTTCTGACCGGCCGCTATTCCTACCGCACGGGCGTGGGCGCGGGCTGCACCGAGCGCAACGACAGCCAACTCCCGCTGGACGAGGTGACCACGCCCGAAGTGCTGGACGCCAACCCGGCTCTGGGCTACGCGCACGCGGCCATCGGGAAGTGGCATCTGACGAACAGCAGGAACGGCGGACTCGACGGAATCGTGATGGCCGGTTTCTCGTATTTCTCCGGCATGTTCGCCAACGCCGGCTTCTACGACTGGGCGCATCTCACCAGCGCGCGGCAGCCGGACGGATCGATCGTGAGTTCGGAGCGGACCGACTCCACCTACTCCACGACGGTTATTGTGGACGATGCGCTGGCGTGGATCGCCGCCAGGGACCCGGCCAAGCCCTGGTACCTCCATCTCGCGTTCCAGTCGATCCACAAGCCTTTTCACCGGCCGCCGGACGCGCTGCACACCTTCGACGAGCGCGGCTACAATCTGTCGACGAACGTACTGGCCCAGCAGCTCGCGGCGCTGGAAGCGATGGACACCGAGCTCGGCCGCCTTCTCGACAACCTGGGCGCCGATGTCCTGGCGCGGACCACCCTCATCTTTCTCAGCGACAACGGCACCACCTCGGAAGCCACGCAGCCGCCCTACGATCCGAACCGGACGAAGCACTGGGTGTACCAAGGCGGTGTGCGTGTGCCGATGTTCGTCGCTGGCGCCGGCGTGGCGAGCCCGGGCCGGACGACGGACGGAATCGTCAACATGACGGACGTGTTCGCCACCATTCTGGAACTGGCCGGCGTGGATCTCGCGGCCGGCATTCCGGGTCCGCGCGGCCCGCCCGTCGCCCTCGATTCCGTCAGCTTGGCGCCCTACCTGATGAACCCCGATCAGGCATGCCTGCGTCGACACGTCTACACGGAGCAGTTCGACGACAATCACGGGCGCGGCCCCATGAAGGCGGTCCGCAACGTGAAGGGGATCAAGCTGATCCAGCAGATCCCGTGGCTTGACCCGGCGGCGTTCAGGGAGGAACTGTACGACCTGCGCAACGACCCGATGGAACGGGTCAACCTGCTGCCGTTGGCGGCGGACCATCCGCTCCAGGCCGATCTGGCCGAGCTGCGCCGGGAACTGGACAACCGCGCCGAGTTCGCGGCCCATCGCGCGGGTGCGCCGCAGATCGCACAGGCCGCGGTGCCGGGCTCGAATGGCGTCGCCGCGGTGAGCTTGGCGCAGGATGACCCGGCCGATTCCGTCTGGTACACCGTCAACGGCGACGACCCGGGCGCGAACGGCGTGACATCTCTGCTCTACAGCGGGCCGTTCCAGGTTGGCGCGGGCACAACCGTGAGGGCGAGGGCCTACCGCTCGACGCGTTTCCCGAGCCCCATCACTTCAGCCACGATCGGGGATACGGTGTTCGTCTCGTACAACGATTTGTGTCTGGCCGGCGGGGACGCGACCTCGAATATCACCGGGTACGCCACCGGCGAGAGCGGGCCGCTGACGGACTACGCGACGGGGGAGCCGACGGCCGTGACGCTTCAGGTCTCCGGAACGGGCGTCGTGCACGCCGATCAGGGGCTCCCCGCCGTGGCGGGGACAGACGCCGCAGACGTCTTCGGTGGGCGAGTCGGCTTGAACGGACTGGTCGGTTACGGCTCGGGTCAGCTCGCCTTGTCTTTCAGCGGGTTGGACACCGGCTTGCGGCACGAGCTGGTGCTCTTCGGCAATCGGGGCGTGTCCGCTTATACGGGCAGGACGACGGCCGTCCAGTTGTCCGGCGCAGAGCCGGGCTTTCGCAATGATAGCTCGGCGGGTGTCGCGGTCAGCACGACGGTGTTGTCCAACGACACGAGCACGGTCTGCAACGGTTACAACACGGCCAACGGTTACGTGGCGCGGTTCACGGACGTACGGGCGGGCGCGGACGGAACGATCGCGTTGGTGCTGAGCGCCGCGGCCGACAAGTATTACGCCAACGGCCTTATGATACGCGGCTACGGCCACCCGGCCAGGCCCGCCGCACCCACGCACCTCTCCGCCATCGCCGTGTCCGCGACACGTGTGCAGATCAGTTGGGCCGACAACAGCGGCAACGAGACAGGCTTCAAGCTGAAACGCAGCCTGGACGGCGGCCAGAGCTGGTCGCTCGCCGCCCAGCCGGGGCCCGATGCGGTCACCTGCGTCGACACCGGGCTGAGGCCGAACACGCGGTACGGGTACAAGATCAAGGCCACGGCCCTCGAGGAGACCAACGATTCGAGCTACACACTCCCCATCCAGATCACCACTCCGCAGGAGACCTCCTTCGCGCTCCCCGCCGGATCAGTCTGGCGATACAAGAAAGCGACAGCCGAGGCGTCGGACCCGCCCGACGCGTGGCGCGCCGCCCGGTTCGACGACTCCGCGTGGGCAGCCGGCGCCGCGCCGTTCGGCTATGGGGACGGCCCGTACGGCACGACGCTGTCCGACATGCGCGCCGCCTATTCCTCCGTCTTTCTGCGTTCCGCGTTCGTGGCTCCGCAGTCCGCGCTCGTCGCCGGGCTGCGGCTCCGGGTACGGTACGACGACGGATTCGTGGCGTGGCTGAACGGGGCGGAGTTGGCGCGGTGCAACGTGGACGGTTCGCCCGGCACATTGTTGGCGTGCACCGGCGTGGCGGCCGGGAGCGTCGCGGATGGAACCGTATGGTCCAACACGTATTCGGGCGAAACCCTCCCGCTGCTTCAGGACGGCACGAACGTGCTGGCCATTCAGGCGTTCAACGTCTCGCTCGCGGGGAGCAGCGACCTCACGCTGGACGCCGTGCTCAGCCTGGAACTCGCCCGGCTGTCGGCGCAGGACGACGCGGACGGCGACTCGCTGCCCGAAGCCTGGGAGGCGGCGCAGTACGCCGACGCGGCGAACTGGGACTCGGCCGCCGACCCGGACGGCGACGGGATCCCCAATTTGGGCGAATACATCATGGGTTCCGATCCGACCGACGGCCTCTCCGTTCTGAACGTGGCAACCCGGCGTCGGGCAGGGGCGATCGAGGTCATTCTCCACACCGTCGGCGCGGCCGGGCCGGGCTACGAGGGGCTGCAGCGGCACTACGCGCTGGAGCAATGCAGGGAAGGCAGCGGCGCCGGCATGTGGTGTGTCCTGCCGGGCTGGTCCGACATCCTCGCCGACGGCCGTTCGTTCGTCTGTACCAACACGGCGGCCGACGGCGCCTGCCTGTACCGGGCCCGGGTCTGGCTGACCGGCCCGTGAGCAAGCCGAAGCGGCGTTCCTGGCGGATCTCCCTTGAGGAAGGCCAGCCTGCGGGGGGACGGCGCGAATTTCGCCCCGCGGCATCGCGCGGCGACGGGATCGCGGCCAACGCGCTGGCGGCGAAGCCGACGCCGACGCCGACCGAGCGGAGCGAGCGGCCGTTCCAGGAACTGATCCGAACCCGCGTGGTGGGTGTGTTGCACGACAGAGAGCAAAAGCGGGCCTGCATGTAGGACGGGCTTTCCAGCCCGTCCCGTACACTCGTGAGTTGACGGGAAGAGGGCGTCTTCGCCGCGAACGGTCAAGGCGCCAGCGGGACGACGGCCCTGACGCGGTAGAACAGCGGGGTGACGGGCATGGCCTGGTCCTGGCTCG
>JAFGHX010000385.1 GCA_016929905.1 Kiritimatiellia bacterium | reverse complement strand
TCCGGCCGTTACCGCGACCGGGGCGGGCAGCTCGAACCGATGCCAGCCGGCCCCCGAATAGGTGAACGTATGCGGGCCGGACAGCAGCGTGTTGTCGCTGTTCCGCCAGAGCCGCGCGGCGTGATTGCCTGACTCGCCCGCCACGCCGTAGGCGCGCAGCGCAATCACGTTGCCGTCCACCGTCGGCGAGAACACCGTGCCCAGCTCCCACGGACTGCTGTCGGAGGCGGACAGTGACGCCGTCAACTCGCCCCAGATCGTCTCCTCCACAATCGGGCCGTTGGCGACCGTCACGTTCACCACGGCCGAGGTGGCAACATTCCCCGCCGCATCACGTGCAATCGCCAGAAGCGAGTGGGGTCCGTTCGCCGCACTGAACGTGTTCCACAACGCGGTCAACAGCCCGATACTCACCGCCCACAGGTAACGGCACCCCAGGGACGCGCTGTTCCCTGTCCATCTGATAAGACATCGCCTTTCCGGCGGTGCGGAGAGTGGGGCCTTTCGACCGGTCTCAAGCAGCGCGCTCATGACGAAGATGGTGTCACCGCGGGCATGGACGGTCAAGAAATGAGTCCGGCGGGACATCATGATGCGAGAAAGGCATGAGAACGGGATCGACCCTTGTCGCGATCCTTGTCCCGATCTTTGTCGATCCCGATGGTTGTCCCGATCCTTGTCGACGATGATCGGGACAACGATCGAGACAACGATACAGAGCCGAACCTGGTTCTGCGTGGAACCGTCCACGCGCCCCAGACGTGTGACCTTGTACCGGCAGCCGAGAAGTACGTCCTGCGGTCTGCTCAGATGCTGACGATTTCCCTGTGGTGCACGCCGGACCGGCTCATCTGCACGATTCGCGCATTGCGTGTATGAATGGATTTACCCACGTGCCTGTTCCGTTCTTGCTTTCAGTACTCGGCGTTGGTCGGACGTTGCCACACGCGCGGCCACGGCCAAGTGCTTGTCATGATCGTAACCGACAAGGTCATGCACGCTTCGAATGACCTCGGCGGCATATTCGGCCGGGTCCGCCGCCGTGGCGGACAGACACTTGAACCAGGCCGGCATGATAGTCCGCCAGTCACACCCAACCTGCCAGGCCCCGGCCTCGTCGGCGAAGAAGACGATCGAGTCCGGATCCTCATCGATCTTTCTGAGCAGATCGAACAGGATTTCGAAGGCCTGGCGCGCTTCTTGATGCTGCTTCCGAGAGACGGCCTTCACACAGTCGCCCAGCAGGCGCGTGCAATCGGCAATCCACACGCGGGTGCCTTTCGACATCTCCCGGTAGTTCTTCGAATTCACGTTGAATGACTGGTAGTAGCGCCCGGCCAGACTCTCCTTCTGAAACCGCCGCACCGCGTCGAGCAACGTCTCGGTCACCTCGCTGTCCGTCCGCACCTCATCGAGCGCAATGTAGGATTTCAGCAGCTTGGCCAGCTTGGTCGGCGGCAAAAGATCAATGGCTTCATCCAGCATCTGATAGACGCTGCCGTCCGGGAGGCGTCGCATTGCGGCGCGGAGTTTGACTTTGTCTATTTGCTGCCTCTTCATGGCCCTGTCGCCATCAAGCGAGCCGCCTGGACTTCGGGTTCGTGTATCCAGACGCCGTCCTCGTCGAACAGCTCATGACGCCACCCGCCGGGATCCTTGATGACGCGAGCGGGCCGGGCCCGCGACCACGGATCCTCCCAGCCGGGCGCGCTGCCCACGACGATCTCCAGCGGAACGTCGAGTTCGCAGGCACGCCGTTTCAGAGTGTAAAGGCTCCCTTCGTCATCCTGGACCCAAGGCGCCGCCAGTGTCTCGTCAAGGAACCCCCATCGAAGTCGGACATTGTGATGAAGTCGGCCGTACTGGTAGAGGGCAAAGAGCGATTTCGCGTCCGCCTCGATGCGGCGACGGAATTTCGTTTCCTGCCCTTTGCGCAGGTACTCGAGCAGCTTCGCCTTGTCCCCGAACGGCTTGCCGATGCCGCAAGAGCCCTGGATGAGCAGCTCGGTCGTGATCTTGAGTGTGCGGCCGCGCTTGTTGATCTGCCGCGTCTTCTGTGGCGGCCCGAGTTCGCCGAGTCGCCGAACGCCGGGATCCACGTCAAGCGCTTGCAGCACATTGCGCACGTCGAGCCCGGCAATGACGTCGTAGTCCGTCAACCGCTGTCCCGCCTGGTCTACCTGTGCCCCGAGTAGGGTCTCGATCCGGCGCTCGTTCACATCGATAAGCACCAGCGCCTCGGGCCGGTCGGCGGGGAAGGCGTAGATCAAGACCCGGCGCAAACGCGCCAACTCTTGCGCCCGCGTCTCCCTCTCACGCTCCCACCGTTGGCGTTTCGCCTCCAAGTCCGCGGGATCGGGCTGCGGGTGGCGGCGTTCGGTTTCGATGAGCGCGCGTACCGCGCAGCGCGCCGACCGGACGGCATCGTGTGCGGCGCGCAGCTCCCACAACCCGTCTTCCCGCACGCGAACGGCAGCGTTCCGGCCCCAGTGCGGGGCGGCTTCGACTGAAAGCGGCTGCCAGGTTGTTTGCCGAGCCCCGACATAGGCCACGACGTCCTCCGGCCTCATCGGCCGGCCGTGGGCGTCCAGGACACACACAGCCAGGCGCTGGCGCGAGAACCCGGAAGGTATGTAGCGCCGCCAGGCCTCGGCCAGTTCGTCCAGCGTCAGCGGCTGCTCCGGCCCCGGAAGCGGCGCGGGCGCCGGTTTCAGAACACGCAGGTGCGGTGTCTTCGGCTCACGCAGCCCGAGACGAAACGCCCACAGGCTCGCCTCGTCATCGTGCGGATCGAGCGCATAGATCTCGCCGTTGCGGTAAATCGGGGGGCGCGCCGGCCTGCAACGCTTGAGCGAGGTCAGTACGTCTTCGGCGTTGCCGACGCCCGCCGCGGCAATGCGTTCAGCCGCCTCATCGAGAGAAACCGGCCCGCCGCGCTCAAGCAAGACCGCGATGAGAAGGGAGTACCAGTTCGCATCACGGCTCTCCGCGGCTTGCTCAACCGAGGGAATGTCGATCCCGAGCGCCTCGCAGTAAGGGTTTTCCATGCTCATGCCTTTCGCGCCGGTTCATTCCACGTCGCTCATCTGTAGTGCCTGTCCTTCCAGTCGGCGATCCGGTCACAACAGACGCGCACCACGGAGTCGAGATGCCCCATGAGTTGTTCCTCGGCCGCGGCCCGGCCCGGCCCGCGCGACTCGCGCGCCATCCGCGCAACCTCGATGAGTTGGCTCGCCTTCTCGGCATCCTCCGAGATGGAGGTAATGAGCGGGCGAAGATCCATGGTCAGGGAGAACATGGCGAAACGCCGGTCTTCGATCTCGGCGTCCTCGATCACGCGCCGGAGATCCTTCATGAGCAACTCGAATTTGCGGCGTGTCTTCATGCGCTCAATGCCCGTCCATTGCGTCTCATGCGTCATCGATCCATGGCGTCTCGCGCCCTTCCCGCACCTCCTTGCGTGGCGTGGCGACTTTGTACCAGGCTTCCATGGGCGCTATTCTCCTTGCTGCAAGGCCTCTTTCGGCAACAGGTTGCGAACGGCTTCCCGAATGCACCTGGCCATGTTCACCGCCTCAGTTGCTTCGCGCATGTCGATAGGGTCCCAGTCGCCCGGATAGCGGGCCTCCACGGAGTACCGATTCAATGGCTGTACCTCCCGCAACTGGATATTCAGCTCGCATTCCTTCGCGGCCAGATTGAAGAGCAGGACGAGATCGTGTGTCTTCGGAAGCCCGACCTCAGGCTGCTCGCTCATAGATCACCCTGCCTTCCTGCGCCGCCTCGCGCACGATCGTGCCGATCGTCCTCTTCTGCCGCTCGAATTGTTCGGGCGTTACCACAATCAAATCCATCGGTACCGTACGATCCGCCAGCGCGAGGTCGATTTCATTGGCCTTCCCGCGGATCGACCCCTCAACGTTCAGCACGATCAGGATGTCAAGATCGCTGTCTTGCGTGGGCTGCCCCTTCGCGTAGGAGCCAAACAGAATGATTCTGTCCGGATGAAAGCGATCCACGATCCGACGCACCGTCTCATCGAGAACCTCTTGAATCTGCGTTTGCGTCATTGGCCCTTTCTCCTTAGTACTGCCTTTCGTAAATACGCTAACGTTAGTGGGAGCGCCACGGCGGGGCGCGCAAGGCGCGGCTGGGGGGCCAATACCCG
>JAFGHX010000007.1 GCA_016929905.1 Kiritimatiellia bacterium | reverse complement strand
CGCGCCACTTCCCGCCGCGCAATGCCCAGCGCCCAGCGGAGAAACGGGAATTCTTCTTTGTATTGGTCGAACTTCTTCCACAGCACGAGCGTCACGTCCTGAAGCAGATCCTCCGCATCCTGAAAATCGTGCACGGCGGCCAGCAGGTAGTTGAAAATATCCCGCTGATTCGCCATATGGAGTTCCAGAAACCTTGTGTGCGGGTCTTTGCCCATGGCCTGCCTCCAAACGAATACTCTCCAGTAAAAACCAAAACTGAACGCGAGAAAATCACGAAATGCGCGCGAGATCAGGTGTTCACGCCCTGCGACTTCTGGGTGTTCCGGTCATTCTATCCCAAGGGCGCCGACCGGCTCGTATGTCCGCACGTCAAGGATCCCTCCGTGATTCGCAGGAAGAACCTGCGCGTGGCCGTCTGTGGACTGCAGCACTACGAAGTCAGGCAATCGGCGCCGTGCACGTGATTGGACCGCGCAGAGCGATCCCTTCCCGCTGGGCAACGGCGCGCAAGTGCTTGGCGGCCTGCTCGACCTCGTCGCGCGTCTGCAGGTGTTCGATCATCGCGGGCGTGTCGGGGCCGAGCGCTTCGATCGCGCGCAGGTAGGCGCCGTGCTCGAGGGTTCCAAGTCCGGGCCGCACCTCGTCGATCCGCATGGTCAGCGAGTTTTGGATGAGTGTGTCCTTGACGTGGCAGCTTTTGATATACGGGCCGAGCTTGGCGAACGCCTCTTCGATGACCGCCGTGTGGTTGAAATAGGCCTGCGGACTGGTCAGCCAGTTCACGATGTCGATATGCGCGGCGAACCGGTCGCGATCCACGGCCTTGAGCAGGCGAACGTAATTGTCGGCGGAGTCCGGCAATCCCCACGGCATCGGCTCGACCGTGTAGAAGGTACGGGCCGGCTGCACTTCGTCGATGATCGCGCGCGCGGTCTCGACCACCGCGTCGAAGGTTTCCTTGGTCAACGCGCTGGCGTGCGGAGCGTCCCAGTCGGCGCTCGGGTAACCGGCCGGCGCCAAAACGCAGTTCGCGCCCAGAACGTCGGCCCGATGCAATGCGCTCTTGAGTTCTTCCCGGTTCCGTTTGCGCGTGGCGGGGTCCGGGTCGAGCGGGTTCTTCCAACAGATCCATTCCGCGATCACGATGTCCGCCGCTTTCGCGGCCTCGCCCCACACGCGGATCTCCGACTCGTCCGCGTTAGTCCGGATCGGCGGCCGGAACGCCGCACCGAACCCGTGTTCCCGCAGCGCCCGTACCCAACTCTCAGGATCCGGTGTCCGTACCTGCCGCAGCAAACCGCCCAGTCTCATGGGTTGCCTCCTCGACAATAGCAGGGCAGGTCGCCAGACCTGCCCTGCTTCTCATCTCCTTCGTGGTGGACGCCGCTGTGGACTACTCCGCCAGCAAGCAAGGATCGGACAGCATAGCGAAACGCGCGTGGAATGAAACGCACAAAGCGCGGATTGAGCGGCGACTGTTTCCTATGGCATCGGGACGGGGTCGGGCCACGCAGATGGAGGAAACTCGGCGATTTCTGGCCCCGTTTTTTGGGTGATGGTACGTGTGGGTGCGGTGAAGCATCCGGCCGAGTGGCGTTGGTGCGGGTACGATGAGTGGGCTGGGCATCGGAAGCGGTACCGTCTGATCGACATGGAGCGCCTGCTGGGAATGTACGGGACGGCTCGGCTGGATGACTTCGCGGCGAACTACGAGAGCGCGATTGCCGAGTGGGTGGCTCGCGGTCGGCTGGCGCGCGAGCCGATTTGGAGTGAGAGCATCGCGGTGGGCAGCGAGTCGTTTGTCAACCGGATAGCCAGGCAGTTGTGGGACCGCATGGAGTTGGAGCAACTCCAGACGAAAACAGCCGCTAAGAGCGCCCAAACCGCTATATGTAGTCAGGGATCGTGGTTTTCTCTCCATTTCCGTGGTCCGACCCCGCCACCTACAGGCTGCCGGCCAGCTCCTGGAGGGAGCGGCCCGCATGGTAACGCATGTGAAGCAGCTCCCGCTGCGACGACGGGAGTCTCTGTACGCATTGGACAAGCGCGCGCCGTTCGGCGGCCAGCAGGTCGCTATTCTCCTCCATCGCACCCGCCAGCGAATCGAGCACGTCAAACGGGGGCCAGCGCCGGCTGCCTGTACTTGCGGCGCCAATAACGCGCCACTTCCCGCCGCGCAATGCCCAGCGCCCAGCGGACAAACGGGAATTCTTCTTTGTACTGTTGGGCGCAAACGCAGCTCGTGAGCACCGCATGGGTCGCCCCGGCATGCACCCCGCGGATCGCGGGCTACCAGAGAACGTGCACCGGGTACGGCTTGAAACCGGTGTCGGCCGTGCAGATCGGCATGTCCTCCGCGATGGCCTGGCAGATGATAAGTCTGTCGAAAGGATCACGGTGGTGAAACGGCAAATCGATCAGCGGAGGCAGATGTCGCGTCTCGATGGAGAGAACGCGAAACCCCTCCTCCGTGCGCCGTGCCAGGAAAACGTCCAGCGGATCGTCCAATTTCAGCCTGTCCAGGCTGCATTTGACGGCGATCTCCCACCACGAGGCGATGCTGACGTAGTTGGTCGTGTCCGGGTGTTCGATGGTCTCGCGCGCCGTGCGGCTCATGTGCGAGTCACCGCTGACAAACCAGAGCAAGGCGTGCGTGTCCACCAGGAGGTTCACGTCTCATACTCCACCATATCCGTAAGCGGAGCGTCAAAATCGGAGCGAATATGCACACGCCCGCGGGCACTCCCGAAGGCCGGACGGTTCGCCTGCGCTCCGCACGGGCCAAGCTCCGCCACAGGCTTCCCGCGCCGAGTCACAATGAATACGGTTCCCTGCCGCGCCTTTTCCAGGAGCTCCGAGAAATGGGTCTTGGCCTCAAACGCGCCAATTGTTTTCGCTTTCATGCAACTAGTCTAACAGACTGGTTGATTATGTCAAGAAGGAGATGGTTTAGGCCGACGTCGATCCCGCAAGGGCAACAAGTAAGATTCGAAAATCGCTGCAAATCTGTCCATTTCCATCGGCTTTCCTCTTACAACGTGGTCTGCCCCCACCCCCGTATCCCGCCCAATATAAAATGCTATATGAAGCGCTCCATTTGTCATTGACATATACTACCGCTTCATATTATCCTTTTAACCAGCGGATATCAAGGCAGTCGATAGCATGGGCGAATCGCAGACAATTGTGGGAAGGGAGCGGGAGATCGACGCGCTGCGCGATCGTGATTCCCGTCAAGCCGCTCAGTTCGTGGCTGTCTACGGAAGACGGCGTGTGGGCAAGACCTTCTTGATCACGGAGTTCTTCAAGGCCCGGGCTGACATCTTCTTCCACGTCACCGGCGAAAAGAATCAACCGCTTGACCGGCAGCTCGAGATGTTTCGTATTGAAATGGAACGTGTGTTTTTCGAGCGGCAAAGGATCCCCGATCTGAACAACTGGAATGATGCCTTTACCGCCCTGAATGCCTGTCTGGCCGGCCTGGGCAGGACGAAGGGCGGGCCGCCACGCAGTGTCGTTGTCTTTCTTGACGAACTTCCCTGGCTGAATACCCGACGATCGAACCTCGTACCGGCCATCGACCATGCGTGGAATACGATGCTGAAACAGCATCCGTTTCTTCGTCTTGTCATTTGCGGCAGTGCGGCGTCTTGGATGATCGAAAATATCGTGTCCGACAAGGGCGGACTCCACAATCGCGTCTCGGAAACCATACGGCTTGAACCGTTTTCGCTTACCGAGACGGAACAGTCCCTGCAAAGACGCGAGGTCGGTTTGAGTCGACATCAGGTTCTCGAGCTCTACATGGCGCTTGGCGGCGTGCCCTTTTATCTCGACTTCGTTCGCAAGGGCGACACGCCGGAACGTATGATTGCCAGGACGTGTTTTGGCGACGGGCCATTGGTGAAAGAATTCCGCCGGCTGTTCGACGCGCTGTTCGGGACAGAAGGACATCACGAGGAGATTATCCGCCGGCTAGCCGCTCATCCAAGCGGGGTGACCCGGCGACGACTCTTGGACGCGATGAACGTTCAGGATGGCGGAACGTTCTCCGGATGGCTCGACGAACTGAGGGAGGCCGGCTTCATCGACATACTCGAACCGATGATGGAGAACCAACCGGGGGCGTTGTACAAAGTGATCGATCCTTTCTGCCTTTTCCACCTCAAATGGATGGATCCGCAACCAGCCGGGTTGTTGTCAAGAACCACGGGTGGAGCCCGGTGGCGTTTCGAGCGGCGCTCGAATGCTTATAGGATTTGGTCCGGCTGCGCGTTCGAGAATGTGTGTTATGTGCATGTGACGTCCATTCTCGCGAACCTGGGCTTGTCTCATGTCCGCTGCCGGCTGGGGCTCTGGCGTGAAACCGCGCGCCGGAAGAGACGGGGACGCCCTTCCGCGACGTATGAAAAGGCCGGCGCACAAATCGATCTGCTCATCGATCGGGACGATGGAACCATTTCCCTGCTGGAAATGAAATATCACAGCAAGCCGTATCGACTGTCCGCGGCCTCGGTCTCGGATCTTATGAACAAGCGGGATCGATTCAAGGGGGCGTCCGGCACATCGAAATCAATCCAATTCGTCATTGTCACCCCCTTTGGCGTTGTCGACAACGAATTTCGCCGTCGTCACGTGCATGCGGTCGTCACCCTTGACGATCTCTTTGCCGCCGGGACTTCCGGGATCGGTTGACGAAGCCGACGCCCGGCTCAACCGAGCAATGAAGCCCTGACCGAAGGCAGCGTCTTGCCGGACAACAGCCGCTTGCCGTCGGACAATGCATCCTCCGTTCGCGGCGCCAATTCGGCAACCATTCGCGACCGCCAGCACACAAGACGGTCTTCACTCTCCGGTTCGCCCGCGTGGACATAATCCCTCCAGCCAACATCGGCCGGGGAGGCAGCAAGCGAGGGCAACACACTAGTGCCCTCGACGCTTTCGGGGATGGCGACCCCCACCGGGGGTGCCGAATCCTTCCGCGCCGAGGCATGTGTGCGTTCTCTTCGCCTGTTCATCGACCGAGAGGATCCGTGCCGTTCAGGAAACATTCAATGGTAAGGTAGCCGCTGGGGGTTGCTTCTGAGCCGTCCCGGGCAAGATGACCGAAGTGCTTCCTTTCCCAATCGTCTGACATGCCGTCCTTATCCGTGTCCGGGTAGGGCGTGCCGGGGTTAACGGATGGGAAAGCAATTTCACCGTGAGACAGCAAATGATCTGGCCCGCCGCCGCTCTTAACGTAATTGATAATACGGGCGTCGGCCGGTTCCTGCGCGTTGCGCCAGGTGCCGTCGTCATTTAACAGCCGGTTTGCCCCTACGTCAGCGAGAACGGCATGATACGCCTCTGGCGCGGTTTGCACGGTAACCGGTACAGGGGCTTGCGGCAGCCTGGTAGATCGCCTCATCGAGCTGGTGATGGGAGCCCAGAATCTGGTATTGGGAGGGGTAGTTCCCATAAGCGGCCAGTTATCATCGGTAGGGCTGGTTATTCCAAAATGTGGCGCGTAATTCCGCGCCACATATATTGACGGTGGTGCTGCAGGATCTGCGGCACTTTTGCCGAACAGAATTTTGGTGGGGTTCCGCTCCCAGGGACCTGTTTTAAAATAGTTTGCCACATAATCCACAGTGACTTCCCTGGCAAATTCACCACTTCTCTGTGTGTTGTAAATGACATTGTTGACTGACTCAGCAGTTACTCGGACGAAACGCGGGTTTCTCCACCCAACACTGGCGAACAGATTATGGTGTACGGATGTCGAACCGATAGGGGGGCCATTATCTCCACTGATGCACAGCGCGGTCGGATGACCGGTAATGCTCTCAGCGAAGATGCAGCGTTGAACGGTGATATTTCCGACCCATCCCTCACCCGTACCCCTCTGCGTAGAGATACGCGCCAAATCGTCGCCATTCCATTTGAATGTGCAATGGTCGAGAATGAAATCGCCCATTCCCAACGGACGGAACCCACGCCCACCATGATTTTCCGGGAACGGACTATACATATCAAAATGGATGTAGCGAATGACCAATCCGGACAGGTGCGCCACCGAAGCGTGGGTCCCCTGATCGAATATATTCGTCTGGTCGTTCAGATTCTCCGAGGTGAAGAATATTCCATCACCAGGTGCTGTCTGCCCAGCTATGTAGACATGACATGCCGGCCCAGTCTCGAAGTTGATTTTTGTGGTGGGCCGAATGACCCCTCCAGTGCGAAAGATGATGATATCATACTGGTCGCTGCTGCTATCGGCAATCGCCTGCCGGAAACTGCCCGGCCCCGAGTCGTTGGTGTTGGTCACCTGATGCACGACCACGGGAAGTTTTCGGGACGTGTTCAACGCGGTGGCCCCGTACCCTTCCGCGCCGGGGAATGCAGGAAGCCGCTTTTGCTGCTTCTCGGCCGTCGCGGCGCTGCACAGCAGCATGAGACATAGAGCCGTCGCGGTGAGCTTGAGCGCGGTCTTCGGTGATGGCATGCGATGTTCCTCCTCTTGCGCCAATTTCGTCATGTTGGCCTTCGTACTCCCTCAGCGCGAATGGCGCTGAGTCAAGGGCTGCCGGGCAGCCATAGTAGAAGCGGCGTCTCGCCGCTTTTCCGGGGCCGAAGGCCCCGGAGCTCCGCGCGGCACTGCGTGCCGCGAGAAGCGCCGGGACGGCGCTTCTACCATGGCGCGGCGCGACGCCGCGCCGGCATCCCGACGATCATCCGAACCACAGCCTGACCGAGCGGCATTCGGACGTTGCACCTTCAACGACGGGTCGGGTCCGTGCCGTTCAGGAAACACTCAATGGCAAGGTAGCCGCTGCCGGTTATTTCGGACCCGTCTCGGGCAAGATCGCCGAAGTGCTTCCTTTCCCACACGTCAGCCATGCCGTCCTGGTCGGTGTCTGGGTAGGGAGTGCCGGGGTCAACGTTGGGGAAATCGATATCATCGATCGTCATCAGTCTGTCTAATCCGGTGCCGTTCTGAATCTGGGCGATGATTCTCTTATCCACCGAATCCCGGTTGGAGACCCAGTTGCCCATGTCGTCCAGCCGGGCGTTGGCGCCGGAATCGGCCAAAACGGAGGTGTAAGCGTCCTTGGCTGTTTGCACCGTTACGGGCACGGGCGGCGCGCTCACCGGGGAAGACCGTCGCATCGCAGGCTCATTCCATGTGTCCCAGTTACTGTGATTTTCGGTTAGTGCCCAGTTGTCCTGGGTGGGACTGGTTATCCCGAAATGCGGAGCCATGTTGCCTGCCATGTATACAGTGGGGATATGGCTGGGAAATTCATCAGACAAACGAAACAGGATTCCATTGGGATTCGGCCAACGGGGGCCTACTCTGTAATAGTTTGCGATATAGTCAATAGTTCCTCCACCATACGCATCGCCCGTTCGACCATAGTTATAGTACACGTTATTGATGACCTCGAGTGTAAGAGGCCCCGAGCTGGGGAGCCGGTGGCTGATCGTCGAGAAGATATTGTGGTGGACGCTATGCGCTCCCGCAATCTCACCGGGACCTCCCAATCCCAGGCCGGTGAGATGCCCGGTAATTGTCTCGGCGAATACGGTACGCTGGACCGTAATGCTATGTGTAACTCCTTTTACGCTGGTCTTCCTTACACGAATGGCCATGAGGTCATCGGAGTTCCAACTGATCGAGCAGTGGTCCATCAGGAAATTGTTCACGGCGGTCAGCATAAACGCACGGCCACCGCGGTTCTTAGGGCGTGGGTTGGCCAGCCTGAACTTGATGTACCTGACAACGATGTTGTTGATTTCTTCCGTTCCATATTGGAAGAAGACTCCGGGTCTGTGCGTCTTGCGGGCGGTGAGGTAGATGCCGTCTCCGGGCGCCGTCTGCCCTGCAATGTAAATGTTGCGAATATTAGGCTTGTTGAATTGTATTTCCTTTTCGACGTCAATGACTCCGCCGGTACGGAATGTGATAATGTCGTATCGGTCAGCGCGACAGTCCGCCACCGCTTGCCGGAGACTGCCCGGCCCCGAGTCGTTCGTGTTGGTCACCTGATGCACGACGACGGGGAGTTTTCGGGACGTGTTCAGCGCGATGGCACCGAACCCTTCTGCGCCGGGGAATGCGGGAAGCACCGCCGCGCCAACCTGGCCGGCGACGGATCCGGTGCCGGCCCCTTCCGCGCCCGGGCCTGAGGGAGCAGTTTGTTGGTCCGATTCCCGCGCCGCGGCGGCGGCCAGGCCGCAGCACAGAACGGCCGCGCCGCTCACCAGGATACGTTCCACGAAGCGTGTCCTGTTCATGACCACCTCCATATCGAACTCGCCATCGCCAGCCCGCTCTTCATCGCCAGCGTCGATGCAAAGGCGAGCGGGCGAGACGGCCTATCGTCGTCGTTTCGGCACACTCACTCGCGCACCGTTGGATTCGTCCCGTTCAGGAATTCCTCAACGTTCGTGTATCCGTCCCCATCCGCGTCGACCGCTCCGTCGGCGGGGTCCTTGGGATCCAACCCGTGCCTGCTTTCGAACGCGTCCGGCATGCCGTCATGGTCGCTGTCGGCGTACGGCGTGCCGGGATCAATATCCGGATAGCCGCCATAGTCGTCCTGGTGGTCGTTTTCCTCATCGTTGGCCGGGCCGGTCCCATTGCGCACATGCTCGATGATTTGCCGGTCCACGCGATCCTGCATGCTCTCCCAGTCGCCCATGGCATTCAGCCGCCGGTTCGCCCCCACGTCCTCGAGCACGGCCTCGTAGGCCGCCTGCGCCGGGAGGATCGGCTCCGGGAACCGGGCCGGGGCCAAGGGCGCGGCACGGAACGCTTCCGCGGGGATCGTCGCCGGCGGCTGGCCAAAACGCTTGGGGTTGGTTTTCCAATGCTCCGAATAGCGAATCAGGCTCCGACCGTCCGCGTCCGGGTCCGGCTGTTTGGGAATCGCGATGTTGCCCGCGAGGTGGAGCGAAGGATAGGGAGACGCCAGCTTGTATTCGTGTCTGAAGATGACGTCGGGGTTGGACCAGGGCCCGGCCTTGTAGTAGTTGCCGATGAAATCCGCTCTGGCCTGGCTGTGGGTGTTCCCCACGCGGCTGTGCCAGTTGTACACCACGTTGTTGACGACCCTGACGTTTTCCACGCCGATCCGCGGGTTCCGATGCGCGTTGTGCGCGAAGAGATTGCGATAGAAGGCCAGGTCCGAACAGGTCTCCCCGGCCGTGAGAACACCACAGCTATGCCGGCGCAGCCCTTCGGCAATGATGGTCTGTTGCACGGTGACGTTCCTCACGGATGATCCCGCGTTCGGATGGAGGCCGATATTCTCGTCCGTACTCCATTGGAGGGAGCAATGATCCAGGACGATGTTCTGTCCACCCCGGAACTGGATGTTGTCGGCCTCGTCCTTCCTCGCGGCCGTGTCCTTTCCTTTCCGGAACCGCATATACCGGACAACGACGTCGTGGACGGCGCCCGAGAAGTTCATCATCGGTCGCGCCTTGACATCGCGCGCTCGCAGCGTGATGCCGCCGCCCGGCGCGGTCTGGCCGGCAACGGTGAGGTACGGATTCGCGACCTGCAATGCGCTCTGCAGCACGATCGTGCCCGCCACCTTGAACACCACGATTCGCGGGCCCTCAGCCTCGATCGCGGCCCGCAGCGAGCCCGGCCCGCCACTGTTCAGGTTCGTCACTTCGATCACGCGCCCCCCACGCCCGCCCAGCGAGGCGGCGCCATAGCCCGCGGCGCCCGGAAATGCAGGGACGATTTCTTGCCCGGCCCCCGGCGCTCCTGCCCCGACGGATGAGCCGGCACAAAGAACTGCCCCACAGGCCACCAACGTAAGTCCGATTGTCTTCGTCATCTTAGGCGGACCTCCTGCTTCAGATGTTTATCGAGAAAATCCAACACCCGCTTGTCGATCTCATCCATCGCCGGGCTGGTGGTCTGCCCCAGCCCGCCGCCGTGCGTGCCGCCCTGCGCGACGATCAGTTCGCATGCAACGCCTGCCGCCTCGAGGTTCTTCCGGAAGTTCTCGGATACGGAAAGTGGAACCGTTCGGTCTTTGTCCCCGTGAACAAGCAGAAACGGCGGATCGTCGCGGGTAACGTGGGTTGAAGCGGACGCGTCCTTCCAGAGCGCCAGCTTATCTTCGGGCGTCCCGCCCATCAGTCGAACGGTAGCCGCGTTTTCCTTGGACTCCGGCATTGGATCGTGCGCACCGAAATAGGAGACGACCGCCTGCACGCGACATCCCTCGCCATCTTTTGTTCCAAGCAGCGAGGCCAAGTGCCCGCCCGCGGATCGTCCGACGGCAGCGATCCTGTTCGGGTCGATGCCGTACTCCTTGGCGTTCTTGCGCAGCCAGCGCACCGCGTTCTGACAGTCTTCGATCTGCGCCGGGTAGTGCGCCCTTCGCTGGCCCGGCTCCTTCGGACTCGGGGAAAGGCGATAATTGACGGCGGCGACCACGTAGCCGTGAGTCGCCAGCCAGCCGCAGAAGGCGGCGTCGTCCTTCTTGTCGCCGGTTGTCCACCCGCCGCCGTGGATCCAGACCAGCGCCGGTTTCTCGCCGCGCGGCTCGGTCCAGTACAGATCCAGGGCCTGGAATTTCTTGTGGCCGCGTTCCGTGTAGAAGATGTTCTTCTTGCTCTGCACGCCCGCCGGGAGCTCTTCGCCCCGTCGAAACGCGTGCCGGGCAACCGCCGTCTGCGCAACAACCCCCACCAATGCGATGATCAACAGCCGATTCACAAACGAACACGGAGTTCGTTCCAAGCAGCGGCTCGCGAGGACGCTCGCCCTCCAGTTGGCAGAACATGATGTACAAATGGAGGGCGAGCGTCCTCGCGAGCCGGGCTCATGGAGTGGACTCGACACTGAACATTGAACACCGAAGCTCCGAGTTCCCAAGACCGCCTGCGTTGCTGCTTCGAACCGATCAGAGCTCATTGCCTTTCCCCTTCGTATGCATTCAAGGCGCCGTCGGATTGGTTCCATTCAGGAACTCCTCCAGATCCGTGTACCCGTCGCCGTCGAGATCGCCGCTGCTGTCCCGCGGGTCGCCGCGCTGAGTGTTCCCGAAGTGCATCTGTTCCCACTCGTCGGACATCCCGTCGTGGTCCGCGTCGGGGTACGGCGTGCCGGGGTCAAGCTCCGGCCACCCGCCCGCATCGGCTACCGACTGCTTTTCGCCCTTGAAGCCAGTCCGTGTCTTGACCTCCTCGATAAGGCGTGCGTCGACCGCATCCTGGACCCAGACCCAGTTGCCTTTGGCGTCCAGCCGCCGGTTCATGCCCACGTCCGCGATGACGCTCGCATAGGCGTTCTCGGCGGGCTGAATGGTGATGGGGAAGGGCGCCTCGGGCAGCGGCGTCGCGCGCTGCACTTGCGCGACCACCTCCGGCGGCACCGCCAGGTATGGAGCCTGGCGTGGCTGGGCCTCCTGGAACTTCCAGGCATCCCAACCGGCGGCAGTCCTGCCGGCGGCCGCATCAAGAACGTTTCCCGCATGATGGATCGAAGGCGGCCAGCCCTTCTGCGTCTTGGCACTCTCCCCGCTGATCGTGTTCATCACGCCGGGGCCATTGGGCCCGGCCCGCCAGGTGTTGCCGATGACGTCCGTTCGGGTCTCCCCGCCCGTTGCCGTCAGGCGACTGCCCCAGTTGTAAACCACGTTGTTGATGACTCGCCCGGAGTCGGTACCCATGCTCGGATTGCGGTATCCCGTGGAATGCAACAGGTTATGATGGACATCGATATGCTTGAGACTCTTGAATTTCGGGGGATCGGTCTTGTCGCGGCCGCTTCCGGCTATCGCAATCCCGGTATTGTGCCCGACCATCGGCTCGTGGACCAGGCAACGTTGAAACGTTACGTTCTCGATGGCCTGCGCCCTCGCGCCCGAGAGACCGAGCGCTATTTGATTGTCATTTGCCCACCCGGCCGAAACGTGGTCGAGGATGAAATTGATGACGCCCAGCGACCGGATGTTGGCGCCCGTGTCCGCTTGAGCACCGGCTTTTCCCTTCGCTTTTGTCGGGCCGCCCTGCCGAACGCGGAGATAGCGGATGATGACGTCGCGTACCGGCTCCTTGATGCCGTAATCTCCCTGGTAACCGCCGACCTGAATGAGAGGGAAGACGGCCGGCTTGGTGCACTCGTACAGCTTGGATTCGTGGCGCCGAACGGTGATGCCGGCGCCGGGCGCGGTTTGACCGGCGACGGTCAGCCGCCCGTCGGTGACCCGGATGGGTAAAAGCAGATCGATGTAACCCGCCACGCGAAAGACGCAAACACGCGGGCCCTTGGCTTCCAGGCAGGCTCTCAAACTTCCGGGTCCGCTATCGTTCAGGTTCGTGACTTCCATCACGCGTCCGCCGCGGCCGCCCTTCGAAAGCGCGCCGAACCCTTCCGCGCCCGGAAACGCGGGAACGGCCTTTTGCGACGTCGTTTGCGCGTGCGCCGCCACGGCCAACCCGCACGACAGAATTGCCGCGCCGGCCAACAGGATACTTTCCGTGGATCTCGTCTTTCTCATCGTGTGCCTCCCTCGGTCACCAGCATTCCGCAGAGAACGGCTCGCGAGGACGCTCGCCCTCCATCGACCCGAATCTCGCACCCTTGGAGGGCGAGCGTCCTCGCGAGCCGGGTCTCTGGATTGGCTCATCTATTCTCGCGTCCCCCGCCCCACCGCCGTCACGCCCAGGACAATCACGCCGCCTTTGCCGCCCGGGGCGCCCTCCATCACAACGGGGCTTGCCCACACGTTGCGCTTGGCCGCCGTGCTTTCCAGATACAGCCGCTCGATCGTTCTGTCCGGATACGGGTTGAGCCATTCGTACGCATACACCGTCCGCCGCCCATCCGTCAACGCCGGCGCCGCGGGGAACGGCTCGGCGTGCGGGCCCGCGCCGTAGGGCTGATCGAGCAGCCCGATGGTGTGGCCGGTCAGCACGGGGATCTCGACGAAACGGTTCCCCGCGTACACGACACGATAGACTGCCACCGTATGCGCCTCGGGCCGCTGGTTCCGATGCCCGCCGGCCCGCAGATCCTCGGGATTCGCCACAAGCGTGTGGACGAAGACGAGCGATCCGGCCTTCCCTTCGACCGGAAGCACGGCCTGGTCGGCCGAACCGAGCGCCAGCCCGACGACGCGTCCGCCCGGGCCCCGCCGGAAAGGCACGCCGAGCGTCCGGAGTTGTATATCGCCCGTGTCTCGGGCAACCCAGTCCAGGTTGTAGCCTGCCCCGTTCAAGCGACCCTTGAGCCGTAACGTCGCGGCCCGCCCCAGCGATAGCGGACGGAACTCTGCCTCCATCCGCTCCGACGGCAGCGCCGGCCCGGCCAGATACCGCCTGAGCGACGGGACCGTCGCGGACACGGCGCGGTACGCCGGCGTCCTGTGCTGCCCGCGTAGCGCCCCCACGGGCATGCCTTCCGGCAGCTCCGTGTCCGCCGGAATCGGGGAAGTCTCCCCCGCGCGGTGCGACCAGAGCATGTTCGCCGTGAGTGCGATCGGCACGAACGTGTCCGACAGGCCGAACACGGGCTCGGACATTTCGATCCAGGTGGAAATCTCGCCGCCCGTGAACCCCTTCTGCCGGCTGCGCTCCGCCCAGTTGCTTGTCCAGTACGGGTTGAAATTCCCATAGAAGAACCTGAGCCCGTGCCGGACCAACGCTTTATCCCCCTTGTCCGAACGCTTGTAATACCAGTGGCAGATCTCCACATCGCGCGGGAGCGTCTTGATCGCATCGGAGCACGGACGCATCACCTCCCGGTTGCCGGTGCGTGGATTGACGATCTCCCGGCGCGCGCCGCCATACCGTTTCCCGTCGTCACCCACGAAATTCAGGATCTTGTCGCCCCACATGCAGGTCTTTACCCCGCGCCGCGCCAAGTGCCGCGATATCTTCTTAACGTCCGTCGCCAGCAGTTCCGCGCCCGATTTCTTGCGGCATTTCGGGCACAATCCGATCGTATACCACTCGTCGTGCCCGATATGCACCATGCGCGGCTCGAAGACCGCCAGCACTTCGTCGATCGCATCGAACAGCAACGCATAGCTCTTTGGGTTCGACGGGCAATACGTGTCGGGATACGGATCCTCGACACGCTCGGCAAGCTCCGGATGCGCCAGGCACAGCCAGTAGCTGTGGCTCAGCGACTGCACCTCGGGCACGATCTCGATCCCAAGGCGTCCCGCTTCCCGGACCAGTTCTTTGACTTCGCTTTGCTTCAGGAAGCTGCCGCCGGCGATCTCCGGATGGGTCGAGTCCTTCCACCACCCGTACTGCTGCTGGACCTTGGGGCCGACCTCCTCATTATACTTGCCGAACGTCCGTGTGAAGTGTTCCCAGCTCGCGTTGATCTCCGGATGCCGCTTGAACTCCATGCCCGCACCAATCTCGAGGAACAGCGTGTTCATACGCAGCCGCACCATGAAACGCAGGAAGCGGTTGAAGAAATCCATACTTTCGCGCGCGGGCATATAGACGTGTACGCCCCGCACCGGCGTGTACGGCGCGTCCTCGACCCGGCATGCGGGCACGCCGGCGCCATCCCCGTCCCGCTCGATCAGCGACGCCAGCGTGTCCAGCCCGTAGAGGAGCCCTCGGTTGTCCTTGCAGGCCAGCGCGACGCCGCGAGATGTGACCTTCAGTTCGTACCCTTCGGCCGGCAATCGCGCGTTGCGCGCGATCGCCACGCGTCCCGAGGGCGACGGCGCCAGGCGAATACCGCACCGCGCGTGCAGTTCGTCGCCGAACAGCGCAATGCCATCTGATTTCACTCCAGACAGCCGCACCCCCTCGCGGCGCCGGAACCGGAACCGCCCGTCCAGCGCCTCGGCCGTCTTCGGCCACGGAAAGACGTTCAACTCATCTCGCTCGCTCATCTCACTCTTCTCCTCATGGGACACAATCGTGCTTCTTGCTTACACCACGAATTCTTTCCACAACCGATGGTCCACTCTGAAAAGCGGCTCGCGAGGACGCTCGCCCTCCATGCGTACCCCCCGGGTCCATCAACTGGAGGGCGAGCAGCCCGCCGGCCGTAGCTATCTGAGCAAGGGCGGGTCCTCGCGAGCCGCATTCTTGGAGCGGCCTCAACCGAGCTCTGGTCACAATCGTCAATCGTCAATCGACAATCGTCAATTCTTCGCCCGCTCATCGTTCCCGCACCTCCCACACTCGAAAACACGAGTAGCTGGAACTGCCCGCATGCCGCATCTGGCGCAGGCCGATCCGGCCCGCGCCGTAGACGGGGCCCCATGTCTCGCCGTCGTCGTCGAACTCGAGTGTCAAGAACCCGCACGTTTCCAACTGGATCCTGTCCCCCACCTTCAAGAGCCGCACCCGATGCGGCCCGGCACCCGCCTCGGTGATGCGCTCCATCCCGCTCGAGACCAGGTGGAACCCCGAGTTCTTGCGCATGTTGGTGCTGGTGCGGCCGCCGGCCCAGTACGAGACGTGATAGCAGTTGATGTCGCCCGCCACGTATCGGCGAAAGCTGGCGTAGCGCCCGGCCACGCCCGGATCGAAGATGCCGCCGCCGGCCCGGGCCGTCGCGCACAAGAAGATAATCGCGAGCCCGTTCTCGGAATCCTCCGGCGCGATGCCGAGCTCGAGCAGGAAATTCTCAGGGAACACCCGCGTGTTCCACAGCACAATGTTGTCGCCCTTGCCCTCCGAAAGCCGGTGATCGAAGTGGAGCTTCCCGTCTTGCGTCCAGACTCTGCCCTTTCCTTCCAGCACCCAATCCGCGCCGGCCGGCCGGCGCACGCGTTTTCCCTTCTCAACCAACGCGTTCTCATGCACAACGTTCAGCGGTTTGCTGAAATCCGCCTCGTACACCGGCGAAATCTCATACGGAGCCAGATCCAACGGCTTGTCCGGATGCAGCGTCCGGCCCTCGCCAGCCAACCGCGGCATCGCCCGGCCCTTGAGCAGTTCCTCGACATCGCGCTCAGATAGATAGCGGTCGAACAACTGCACCGAATCCACGGCGATCGCGACTTTCCGCTCCCCCGTGCCGGCAACGCCGCCCAGGACCAGGTCGCCGGACGCACCCGCCACCGGGCGCCAGGCAATGTTCTTCTTCCGGAACTTCCCGAGCGGGCTCGGCTGCGGAATGCCGTTCAGATAGGCGTCCAGTCGATTCGCGTCCGGGTTCCACGCGACGATCAGGTGATACCATTGGTTCGGCTTGATGTGGCTCAGTTCCAGTTCGCCGTCGGGCAGCACGTCGTCCTGAGTGCGCAGTTGAATCTTCAAGTGAGGATAGTGCGGACTGATTTCGTACGAGCGAATGTGCGTCGGCTCGACAAGGGACACGTTGATGAAAGCGCTCTGCGCAAGTGGAATCGTCAGTTCCGCGTCGCCCTTGCCGATCCGGCGCGATGCGCGGAACCAGAACGCCAGCGCGCCGCGGCTCTGCCAGGTCCCTGCCGGAATCGGGATCCGCAACGCACACCCCTCCGCGCCCGGCGCCACGCCATAGCCTTCGGCGGATTCAACGAAGGTCGCGCCCGGGCCCGGCTCCGCCGCCACGTGCCGCCCGGCAATCGTGCCGGAAAAGGATTGATCCAGGGCATAGTCGACAACCACCGCACCCTCCACCACGGCGCCCAGCAGGGCGCCGAGACCACACACGGCGAGCCACAGTTCGATCCCCATCGATCCTGTCTCCTTCTAATGTTTTGCAGGCCGCAAAATTGTCGCGAGCCAGGCAAGACCATGATGTTGTTGAAACGGAGAGCGGGCGACGATCGGACTCGTTGCGTCACCCGAGCTTACTTGGGCACAGCCTCTACGATGCCGTCTTCTTGATCTAATCCGCCGCGGACCCCTCGCGGCTCTCGGCGCCCCCACAGCTCCCGCGAATGACCAAATGCTTCGATAGGATCCGCGTTTGAGGGTCCGCGTATAGCCCGTTCATATGGCCGAGAAGCACGTCGACCGCCGTCCGGCCGGCTTCTCTGTACGGGGTGTGCATCGTCGTCAGGGGCGGGTCGCTCGTGGCGGCCACCGAGATGTCGTCATTGCCGACGAGGGCGACGTCCTCGGGCACGCGAAGCCCGAGAGACTTGGCCGCGTCCATGGCGCCGATCGCCAGCAAATCGGCCAGGGCAAAGATCGCGGTGGGAGGCTGGTCGAGTTTCAGGAGGCGCAATGCCGCCTCCCGGCCTTGCGGTTCCCGGGAATGCTCGGCCGCCACCCTGAGCTCCGGCCGAATCGGGATCCCCGCCTCGGCGAGCGCATCGCGGTACGCCTGCAGGCGCTCTTCCGCTGCCCGCGTTTGCCGGGCGTGGTCGATGAACCCTATGTCGCGGTGGCCCAGGCCAATGAGGTATCTGAACGCATCGCGCACCCCGCCGGCTTTGTCGATCCAAACGAGACTGCAGACTCCAGGCGCGTAGTTCCCGTGCGACACAACCGGTATCCCCGCCGCGCGCAAGACCCTGACCTCCTCCTCCGGGATGCAGATCTTGCCCAGAATGATGCCGCCAATCCCCGCCAGGCTGTCCCTTAGCGCACGGGGATCCTCGTCTGAAACAGAAAGCTCTCTGGCTTCGCATCGCACTCCGTGTGCGAAGCAGGCTTCCACGACACCCTGATAGAGGCGGTATCGCCACTCCCAATAGGCCGAAACGCTGGACTCGTCACACGCATTCTCAAAGCCGACAAGCGCAATCGTCGCCGGCGCCCGATCCAAACGCGCGCGACGCGCTTCGGATTCGGCCGGGTCAGCGGCAAAGGTCCCGTGCCCGTGACGGCGTTCGACCAGACCCTCCTGCACCAACAGCCCCACGGCCTGCCTCGCCGTGCAGTAAGCAATCCCAAAGTCCGCCGCGATCTGCCGCTCTGCAGGCAGCTTGTCGCCAGCCCGGTATTCGCCAGACGTGATCTGGGCGCGAATGGACTCGGCGACAGCCACATACTTGGGCAGCGCCGGAAGTGCGCGGCGGCCAATAGGTGTCTTGGCCAACTGCGTGATGTCCAATCCCTGTGTATTCACCAGGCGGTCCCCTGCCCGCGGCGGCCCGGATTGCAGAATCCCATTAACCGCCGCCCACATCGTGAGTGCTATATAGCTCCTAGTCTATATAGCTCTGATGCTTTTGTCAAGGTGAAGATTCGGAAGAAGATTGGCAAGAGATACCTTCGCCTCTATCGCAAAGCCTCTGCTAGCGGCAAACAGACGGGCCATCCAACACAACATCGTGTGGTTCTGGATGGCGCGGCTCCGCTTGCCTAGCCGCAGCGCCTACTGGCAGCCTGCTGGCGCAGGGGGGCGACGCCGGGTCTTTCGCCGGGATCATGGCGCGGGTTGGGCGGGTGGGGACAGACCCGGATCGGAGCCGGAGCCACCCCAGCGTGTTCAGCACGTCGCCGTGTTCCCCACGCCCGCGCGCGGCGAGCGTGGACAGGAACGGCGTCTGCAGCGGCTTGCGGTTCCGGTCCCGTTTGCATAGCCTTCATGGCATGTGTGCGCGGGCGGGCTGCCGGCGCAACGGGGTCGAAGGGCTGCGGATCTTGGGGCTCGGGGACGTGTCTGCTGCGTTGACAGAGGCCGGCACAGAGCGGTACGGCGGCAACCCATACGGCACATGGGCACTGACGCGGCGGATGCTGGCGCTGGCGTGGGAATACCGTGCGGGCTGCGTCCGCATCCTGGCGATTCAATTGACGATTCTGACGCTGGGCATGATCGGCCTCAGTTTCACCGGGCTCGGGGTGGACTACCTGCGCTGCGAGCTGGCGGCCGACCGATCGACCTTGTCCGCCGCTCCGGCCGCGAACGCGCCGCGGGCGGGCCGCGTCTGGCCGGCGCGGGTTGCTCCGCTTCCGAAACCGCCGCGGTGGCCGCTGGGCGTGCAGCCCCCGGCAGGCTGGCCGCGGACGGCGGTGCTCAGCCTGATTGCGCTGGCGGTGCTCCTGTTCGCGCTCGTGCGTTCGTTCCTGAACGCCGTGTGCACGATCATGGTGAATCGGTTGGTTCAGGGCCGGCTCGTCGTGCGCTTGCGCGCGGAGGTCTATGCCAAGATGCAGCGGCTGAGTTTTCGGTTCTTCGACGCGAACGCGAGCGGCTCGCTGATCAACCGTGTGACGGGCGACGTGCAGGGTGTGCGGATGTTCGTGGACGTCGTGTTGATGCAGGCGGTGATCGTGCTGATCTCGCTGGCCGTCTACGCGGCCTACATGGCACGGCTGCACGCGGGGCTGGCGGCGGCGTGTCTGGCGACGACCCCGCTGCTCTGGTATGCGACCGCTCGTTTCTCGGGTGTCGTGCGGCCGGCCTATTCCCGGAGCCGCGAGCTGTTCGACGACCAGATCCTGGTTCTGAGCGAGAACGTGCAGGGCATGCACGTGGTGAAGGGGTTCGCGCGCCAGGCGGAGGAGATCGCCAAGTTCGACCGCGCCTGCCACGCGGTGCGCGACCAGAAGGCCTGGATCTTCCGGGGGGTGAGTCTGTTCCATCCGGCGCTTACACTGCTGACACACGCCAACCTGGTGGTTCTGCTGGGCTACGGCGGCCTGCTGGCGATCCGGTATGAGCAGGCGGCGGATGCGGCAACCGCGGCGGCTGTCGGGTTATCGATCGGGCATCTGCTCGTCTTTGCGGGGCTGCTTCAGCAGTTCTCGGGGCAGGTTGCGAACATCGGCAACATCGCCGACGGCGTTCAGCAGAGCCTGACGAGCGCGCGCCGGGTATTCGAAGTTCTCGACGCGCCTGTGGAAGTGCGCTCGCCGGCCGAGCCGGCGCCGCTGCAGGCGATTCGCGGCGCCGTCGCGTTCGACGGGGTGACGTTCGCCTACAAGGCGGGCAGCCCGGCCCTGGCTGACGTGAGCTTTTCGGTCGAGCCGGGCCAGGTGGTGGCGGTGCTGGGCACGACGGGCTCGGGCAAGAGCACGCTGTTGAGCTTGATCCCGCGCTTCTATGACGCGACGGCGGGCCGCGTCCTGATCGACGGGCACGACGTCCGCACGTTGGACCTGGACCGGCTCCGGCGGGCGATCGGGATCGTGTTTCAGGAGAGTTTCCTGTTCAGCAACACGATCCGGGCGAACCTCGCGTTCGGCTGTCCGGACGCGTCGGCGGAGTCGATCGAGCGCGCGGCGCGGATCGCGGCGGCGCACGAGTTCGTCATGGCCCTGCCGAAAGGCTACGACACGGTCCTGCGCGAAGGGGGCGCCGACCTGTCGGGCGGGCAGCGGCAGCGGCTGGCCATTGCGCGTGCGATATTGCTGGAGCCGGCGATTCTGTTGCTGGACGATCCGACCGCGGCGATCGACCCGGAGACGGAGGGCGAGATGCTCGACGCGATGGAGAGTGCCATGCGCGGGCGCACGACCTTCGTGGTGGCGCATCGGCTCAGCACGCTGCGGCGCGCCGATCGGGTGCTCGTGCTGGAACAGGGCCGAGTGGTGCAGGCCGGCACGCACGGCGAGCTGATGCGCAGCCGCGGCCACTACCGGCACGCGGCGCGTCTGCAGAGCCCGGACGAAGAGAGCCTTCGGATTCTGAGCCTGAGCGGGGAGTTCGGCGGATGACAAGAGGCGTGTCCGTCCTGACGCAGGTCCACCGTGAAACGCCGGAAGCGGAAACGCGGCCGCTGAGCCTGCGGCTGATCCGACGGCTGTTCACGTTTACCCGCCCGCACAGGCACACGCGCAACACGCTGCTGGTGCTGGTGCTCATCCGGGCGATGCAGCTCCCGGCGCTCGCCTGGCTGATCGGCCGGGTCATCGGCGGGCCCATATCGGGGCTCGATCCGGTGGGGCTCGCGATCGGCGCGGCGGGCTACGGTCTGTTGGCGCTGCTGACGCAATGGACGTTCTACTATCGCTCGCTCTACGCGCTGACGCTGGGTGAAGGCGTCATCTGCGATCTGCGCAAAGCGCTCTTCCGGCACCTGCAGCGGTTGCCGATGTCCTTCTTCCAGGATACGCGGCTCGGGCGCGTGATCAGCCGGTTCAGTTCGGATTCGGAGGCCGTTCGCGCCGGGGTCCAGAACGTCCTGTTCATGAGCCTGGTTCAGGCGGGCCAGATGCTGTTTGCCGCGGCCGTGATGGCCTGGTACGACTGGTTCCTGTTCCTGATCATCGTTCTGATGAGTCCGGGCATCTGGCTGCTGACGGACTATTTCCGCAGGCAATTGAGCCGGGCCTATCGCGCGGTGCAGGAGAGTTTCAGCCGCGTGACGGCCACCCTGGCCGAGTCGGTCGGCGGCATTCGGGTGACACAGGGCTTCGTGCGCGAGGAGAAGAATGCGGGGCTCTTCTTCGACCTGGTCGCGGACCACTCGCGCTTCAACCTGGACGCGGCGCGTGCGGCGGGCGTGTTCATCCCGATGCTCGAGTTCAGCACGCAGGTCTTCGTGGCGCTGGTGCTGCTGGTGGGCGGCCGGCGCGTGCTGCAGGGCCAGATGGAGGTGGAACATCTGTACCAGTTCATCTTGATGTCGGGCCTGTTCTTCGGCCCGATCCAGGCGCTGGGCAGCCACTACAACCAGGCGCTCACGGCCATGGCCGGCGCGGAGCGCGTCTTCCACCTGCTGGATACGCCACCGCTCTGGACGGACCCGCCGGACGCGGCGGACGCGGCGGAGGTCCGGGGCCGCATCGAGTTCCGGAACGTGGCGTTCGGATACGTGCCCGGCCGGCCCGTGCTGCGCAACGTGAGCTTCGTGGCGGAGCCGGGCCAGACGGTCGCGCTGGTCGGCCACACGGGCAGCGGCAAGACGACGATCATCAATCTGATCTCCAAATTCTATCTGCCCAACAGCGGCGACCTGCTCGTGGACGGGCGCGACATCCGCATGATTCGCACCGCATCGCTGCAGCGGCGCATGGGCATCGTCCTGCAGGAAAACTTCCTGTTCACGGGCACGGTGCTGGACAATATCCGATACGGGAAGCCGGACGCCACACGCGAACAGGTGGTGCAGGCCGCGCGCAAGCTGGACTGCCTGGACCTGATCGCCGAGTTGCCCGACGGGTTCAACACCCGTGTCGGCGAGCGGGGCGCGGGCATCAGCCTCGGCCAGCGGCAGCTGATCTGTTTCACGAGGGCCCTGCTGGCCGACCCTCGGATCCTGATTCTGGACGAGGCGACCAGTTCCGTGGACACGCTGACCGAGGCGCGTATCCAGAAATCGCTTGCCACCCTGCTGGCCGACCGCACGAGCTTCGTGGTGGCACACCGGCTCAGCACGATCCGGCATGCGGATCTGGTCCTGGTCCTGGCCGGCGGCGAGATCGTGGAACGCGGCCGGCATGAAACACTGCTCGCGCACGGCGGGTTGTACACGGAGCTGTACAGGCAATTCATCCGCTCGGCCGACGGCGGCCAGCCAGCAGACCCGCTGGACTCGGTCCGCCATCCGTGCTAGGCTGCCGGCCGTTGTCTCGGGGCTCGGGGCATCCCCCCCCCGCAACGACCGTATGAGAAAAGCGCTGACCATGGCCTGCCTGCAGCTCGGTCTCTGCCTTGGGGCCGAGGCGCAGTCGGTCTTCGTCTCATTCGACGAACTGCCCGCGACGCCGCCGGACGGCGTACCGGGCAGCGGCGGCGCCTGGCTGTACACGACGGCGACGATCAATCCGGACCCGGCCTACGTGATGACGACAAGCGACTGGGCCGGCTGGCGCAGCACGAACGCGTATCCGGCCCCGAACCCCTCGATCCGGAACATGCTCTATCTGTACTTCACGACGACGGACAACACGCACATGGGGTTCGGCACGTATGGGTATCTCGAGATCGACGCGACGAACACGGTGAGCGGGCACAGCCTGCGCTACGTGGTCACGGGCGGGGTGAACCCGGCCGGCACGAACGGCTGGAAGGTGACGACGCGGGCGCAGTACACGAACAGCGTGGCGTGGGGCGAGAATCCGATCGCGCACGGCGTGACGGTCGGGCACCCCTACCTCTACTTCGCCAATACGAGTTCCCAATCCTCGCCCGTCGCCTTTCCGGAGGCGCAGGGCGCGAACCGGCTGAGCCTGTACTACCACGCGCCGGCCTCGCTGAACAACGGGCCGGGCGGGTACGGAAACCGGCCGGTCCCCACGGTGCACGTGGGCCCGTACGAGGGGACGGGCGGGCACTGGTACCACGAAATCTGCACGCAGGGCGGCGGCTGGACGCGCGTGATCTGCGACGGGCACCCCCAGCACAACAACGCCTGGAGCAGTGAGGAGGACTACCCGTACCCGAACCGGAGCCTGCGCGACATGGGCATGGCCTACACGACGAACTGGTACCGCTGGTACATTACGTTCATCCCCTATTCGGGCATCGCGACCGCGCCCTACGCGGCCTGGTTCGACGAAGTCGAGTTCACCTACGACGCCGAACCGCAGAACAACGAGACGATCTGTTCGCCGTCCGTCGTCTACTTCCCGGCTGCACAGACGTTCGAGCTGGGGTTCATGGACAAGTACAAGAACTTCGCCTACAGCTACTCGACCTACGAGATCCGATACGCGTTCGCGCCCATCTCGAACAGCAACTGGAGCAACGCCACGCCCGTCCACATCCTGGCCGACCCGCGCTTCGAGATCAGTGCGCGTACGGACGGCCGGTTCCAGAAGTACTGGCCCTACTATCAGTCCGTCTGGGCCCCGTTCGAACTGGCGGACACCAACGACACCGCCCTGCTCACGCCGGGCACGACGATCCACTTTGCCGTGAAGGACATCTCGCAGATCGGCGGCGACAGCCAGGACCCGATCACCAACTGCGCGATCGGGCGCTGGCCGACGGGCGGCCGCGACTATGCGACCTACCCCTCCGATTTCGACTACGCGGGCGACCAGCCCGCGCTCCCGCTGATCAAGCGCATCGCGTACCGGATCCCGTGCGAGGTGACGGACAGCGACGCCGACGGGCTGCACGACTGGTGGGAGGCGCTCTGCTTCGGCGACGTCGCCGGCCCCACCGGCACGGGCGACGAGGACGGCGACCTGTTGGACAATCTCGGCGAGCAGCAGGCCCACACGCATCCGCAGCTGACCAACACGGACTACGACGCGCAGACCGACTGGCAGGAGGTCTATGCCGGCACGGACCCGTGCGCGGCGACCAGCTATTTCGCGATTGCGGAGGCCGCCGCGGACCCGGGCAGCGGCGACTTCGTGCTGGCCTGGCCGTCCACGACCGGCCGCGTCTACGAGGTGAGCGCCACCACGAACCTGGCCGCGGGCCCCTGGGAAACGAACCTGTGGCAGGGGGCCGGCACGGGCGGGCTGCTCACCCACACGAACAACGACGGCGCGGCCTACAAGTGTTTCCGCGTGGAAATTCGATAGCGCACTCCCGCGCCGGCCGCCAGCCTGCCCTTGCACATTGTCAAACCGTAATCTCGGCGCCATTTCCGGGCAATGTGCCAGGGGTAGACTGAGGGCCATGAAGCGAGGGGCGTGAACCGTGCGGAGTCTTTTGGAGTACGGCGGATGAACGGACATGCGCTGCAGGTGTGTTTGTGTGCGCTGAGCCTGGCCGCAGGGGGCGGCTGTGCATCGGTGGGGCCCTATATCGGCCCTCGGCCTTTGCCGAACCGGCCGTTCCCGGAGACGGCCGAGACGGGCCTGTCGCTCACCCTTGGCGAAGTCGTCAGCCGGGCGCTATCCTGTAGTCCCGATTTGGCGTCACTCCGGAGCGAGGTCGACGTGGCGCGCGAGGAAGCCGAGGTGGCCGGCGATATCCGGGATCCCCGCGTGCAAGCGGGCTGGGGACACACCCGTTCACGGGCCACTCGCTGGGGGTCGAGCCTGTCGAGCGGCTACGGCCGGGAGAACGGCATCGAAACGGAAATGTCGACGGGAACGGAAACGGAGAACCGGGTGACCACACCGCCATATGGCGCGCCAGTCCGCGAATCGACATCCGAGACCGTGTCCCAGTCCACAACGCTGTCCCGCTCCTCCGAGAGAAGCGCGGCGCAGGCGTTCAGCGTGGAGGGCGGGAACGATCGCTCGGCGCGGGACGCATGGAACGTCGACGTAAGTCTCTATCCGCCCAATCCCTGGACCTATTCGGCGCAACGGAACGCGGCCCGGGCGACCGCCTACGCCCTGACGGCCGAGCTACACCAGGCGCAAGTCGATCTGGCCGCGGAGGTCGCGTCGCTTTTTTCCGAGCTGCTCTACATGGAGGAAGCCGCCCGGATAGAGACGGACCTGAGCGCGTCCTACGCCGCCGCGCTGCAGGCGTCCCGCGAGCTGTTCGACCAAGGCCTGATCAGTGTGGCGGACGACCTGCGCGTCCATCGCCAGCAGTTGGCCGCGGCCTCGAAGCGCCAGTCGACCGTCCGAAAGCTGGAGGACACGCGGCAGGCGCTGGCGGCGTTGGCCGGGGTCCCTGCCGAGAACCTGCGGCCCGAGACGAATGGGTGGTCGGCATGGCCCCTCGAGATCGCAGAGGTGGCGCCGGCGCGTCTGGTTACCGAGGCGCAGAGCCGGCGTGGCGACGTGGCGGCCTCTCAATGGCGTCTTGCCGCCGCGCGGGCCGGGCGGCGGGAGGCCCTGTCGCTGCGCATGCCGTGGTTGTGCGAGGTGGAACTCGCCTACGGCGAGCGCACCGGCGACAGCCGTGCGCACCGCTGGAGCGAGGGCGCCTCCCGGGAGACGGATGCGGGCCGCGCCGACGCGACGCAGACCGGCGGGCAGGTACGGGACGCTACGGAGACGGAAAGCGGCGCGGTCGAAACCAGCCACGGCACGAGCGAGAGCGTGGAAACCAGCATCGCCCGGCATACGAGCACTCAAACGCAGACCAGCCGCGGCGAAGAGGAGACCCTCGTTGAGGAGCGAGGCGACGAGTGGTACGTGGGAGTGGCCTTCAGCATTCCCTTCTTCTCCTGGCGGAAGAGTGGGGTGCGCGCGCGCGCGGTGGAGTGCGCACGTGCGGCCGAGACGCTCGAGAGCGCCAGGCAGGCGTCCGTCAGGCGGGTTCTCGACGCCATCGCGCGTTTCCGGCGCAGCCGGGCCGCGCGGGCCGAGCACGAACATGAGGCGGCGCTGGCCAGGGCGTATGTGGAGCGGGGACGGCGCGAACTCGAAGCGGGCGGCACGATGCTGCCCGCCGAGCGCTGCGCGCTGGAAGCCGCACTGCTCGAGCTGCGGCGCACCGAGGCCGAACTCGAGCACAACCACCGGCTCGCGGGCATTGCGCTGCAGGCCGCCCTGGGCATGGTGGCGGGTGTGCCGGCGCCGCATGCCCCGTAGGCGGGCCGCGGGCGCGCCGGGCATCGTCGGCGCTTGGCCCGAGCCGGCGCGCCCGTGGCGCTGAGCGCTCTGACGCCGCCGCGAGACGCGGGCTATGCCCTCTCGCCCGCGGCTCCGCTTCCCGATCGCCTGCTCCGGTCGCGGCCGCGCTGAAGGGCGCTTCCCGTGTTCATTCTCCGCCGCCGGAGCAGGCTTTCCACTCTTGCGAGCAGTTGTCGCGCGCCAAAGGGCTTGGTGAGGTAGCCATCGGCGCCCAGGCGCAACCCGGCCACAATGTCGGTCTCCTGACTCATGGCGCTGATCATCAACACGGGCATGCTCAAGCCGTGATCGCGGATGGTGCGACAGACGTCGTAGCCGTCCACTATCGGGAGCATGACATCCAGGATGACGAGATCGGGGGCCTCGCTCAAAGCCAACCGGACCCCTTCCGCTCCGTCCGCGGCGCCGGTCACGGCATACCCCGCGCCGGCGAGCGTGTCGATGAGCACAGCCCGCATGGCCGGCGCGTCTTCGATGATGAGAATTCTTTCCTCTGCCATCGCCTCATTCTCTGCTATGCGTTGGGCCCCACGCGCATCCCCCTTTACGCGCGGACAAAATCCCGCCGGGCCGCCGCGGCCGCCGGCGGCGGCCCGGCGACCCTTCACGTCGCCCTACAAAAACGGCAGGACGGACGAGACCGGGATGCGCAGGCTGACCGTCTCGCCCGGCAGAATATCGGTTTCGCCCACAATCTTGAGAGTAGCCCGTCGCCCCCTGACGATGATGTCGGGGTCCGGGATGCGGTTGGCGCGGGTGGGCAGAGCGGATATGTCCGGACTGACGCTGGTGACGACCGTTTCGGTCTCTCGGGTTCCGCCGGGCTGCCGGGCGAACACTTTCATCCCCACCCGCAGCAAGCGAAGTTGGTCGTCTCGCAGCAGGGCGGTAATCTCGTCCGGCGTTTCATCCGCGACCCGAACGATGGGTTCGCCTTCCGGCACGGTGCTTCCAGGCCGGTAGTACACTCGGGAGACCACGCCGTCCCTGGGCGCGCGCAAGACATAGGTTTCGCGCGTCGCCAGGAGCATCTCGATCGTCGCGGCGTGAACCCGAGTCTTGTCCGACACCCTCCGCTCGACCACCTTGGCGAGGTCGAACCGTTCTTCGGGGGAAAGCCATCGTCTGAGGGCCTGCTCCCGCTGGTGCGCATCCGCAAGCTGCGATTCTTGCACGGCGACGAGATTGGAGTACCCCTGCGCCGCCTGCGCGAGAGCGGCACGTCTGGCGCGGATCGGCGAAACGTCGTGCGGCTGGATAATCCGGCGCTCCAGCAGCCGGTCCAGCGTTTCCATTTCCCTGTCCAAAACATCTCGTTCCGCCTCCGCCTGGGCCATTTCCAGGCGGGCCGAAGCGAGGTCGGCCTCGATCCCGGCGATTTCGGCCGCAAACTGATGCGTCATCTGCAACACGTAGTCTTCTTCGCCGAGCGGTTGCGCCATCAAGGCCTTTTGAATCGCGATTTCGGCGTCGATGATTCGCGTATCCAGGCGGGCCAGCACGTCGTTTGCCTTCACGCGCTGCCCGGGCTCGCACTCCACCGACATCAGGACCAGCGTGTCGGGGGCGCCCACTTCGGCCGAAGCGGTGTTCGCCGCGCCCTGCAACATGCCCAAGGCGCCTCCGCTACGGTAGTACAGCGCCATCGCCGCCAGTGCGCAGGCGAGCCAGACGAGAAACGGCCATTTGGCCTTGCGCTTGAGACTCCACCAGATGGCCGGGCGCGAAAGCTTGGGCCGGACGTAGATGCGCATTCCGTTGCCGCTTTCCAACTCCGCCGTCGGGCCCTCACTCATGGCTCTCCTCCATTGGCACACCGCCACGGTCGGCGGCCGCCGCCGGCCACGCATGGCGCAGTTTGAGGACGCCCCCGGAATCCTGTGCGATGTAGACGCTGCCCTCGCGATCCACCGCGAACCCTTCCTGACCCGCGCCCGGCAGGGCCGCCTGCCGGACAATCCGGCCTTCGCTCGTGACGAGCAGCAGCAGATCGTTCTTGTCGCTGATTACGGCGAAAAGAGCCTCCGACTCGAGCCAACAGATGTCGGACAGATCGCAGACGGGCAACTCCACGTAGTCCGTGATGACCGCGCCGCGCTTGCCGTGGTGAGGTTCGTTGACGCCGATCCCAATCTGGAGTAACGCCGGCATGTCGCCCGCCCGGGCTTTGGCGCCCTGGTTGACGACATGGAACGTTCCGCCATCGGGGCGCCCGGGGGCGGGAACGAAGGCGACGCCTTCGAGACCTTGGCCCTTCTTGCCCAGCACGGTCTTGCCCCGCCACGTTCTGGGCAGAACGAAGTCTCGCAGGACCCGGAGCGAGGAAGGCTCGACCTCCAATATCTTCTCCGCTCCTTCCACGACGGCGTAGAGCAGACCCACGCCGGACGCATAGGTGATCCCTTCCAGGTCCGGCCTGTTGGGCAAGCGCACGCAATGGAGTACCGCGCCGTCGGTCGTCATTTCCGCCAGGTCGCCCTTATCGCCGACCACAAACAGCGTCCCGCGCGGAGGGCAGAAGCAGACTCCGGAAGGCCCTTCGATCTCTCGCACGTCAAATCGCGTCATCGCGGCCTCACGCAGGCGCCGCTCCAGGGCGTCGCGCGTGGCGACGTTCGTCTTGACGGCGTCGCACGACGCCTCAACGCAGACGCCCAACAGCAGCAGGACTCGCAGCATGTTTCTCAATTCGCGCTCGCCTTCCGCGTCCGCCGGCGATACGGAGAACCTCCTCGATCGCGCCGCGGCACGCGGCGCGCTCCGGCGCCAGTTTTCGGTTTCCATACAGGCATACTACCGCCGGGCACCTTGCGCGGATGTTGCGCAAAGGTTACCATTTGGCAACGTGGGTCCTACACGGGGGCTACTGGCGCCCTTCCGCGCCGCGCGGGTGGAAAAGGAGTCGACAAGCGGGGAATCGGCGCCATAGAATTGTCTGTCGGGAACAGCCGGCCCCGGGGATGTTCGATGCGTATTCTCCTCATAGAAGACGACCGCAAGACGGCGTCCTTCATTGTTCGCGGTTTGAAGGAGGAAGGCTTCGCGGTTGCGCATGCGCAGGACGGAGAAGAGGGCCGGTTGCAGGCCCTGCACGAAAAGTTCGACGCCGTCGTTCTGGACCTGATGCTTCCCGGTCTGGACGGGCTGTCCGTGCTGCGCAGTCTGCGGGAAGCCGGCAGCAGCACGCCAGTGCTCATTCTGAGCGCGAAGGATTCGGTTGACGACCGTGTCCGCGGACTGCGCGCCGGTGGGGACGATTACCTGACGAAACCGTTCGCGTTCAGCGAGCTGTTGTGGCGTGTTCACGCCCTGATTCGCCGGGCGGGCGTGCAGCCGCCGCTCACGCGGCTTTCAGTGGCCGACATGGAGGTGGACCTGCTGGCGCGAACGGTCCGGCGGGCGGGGCGAAAGGTGGAACTACAACCGGGCGAGTTCGCGCTGCTGGAATACCTGGCGAGGAATGCCGGGCGCGTCGTGTCGCGGACGATGATCATGGAACACGTTTGGGACTACAACTTCGATCCGGAGACAAATGTCGTCGAGAGCAGAATGTCGCGGTTGCGCGCGAAGATCGACGCGCCGTTCGCCCGAGCGCTCATCCACACGATTCGCGGTGTTGGCTATGTACTCAGGGAAGAGGAGTAGGTTCGGCGGCACGCTGAGGCTTCGACTTGTGCTTCCGTATGCCGGCGCCTTTGCCGTCTGCCTGGCCGTTCTGTTCTTCGCGCTTGGCGAAGCCCTGCGCCGCCGAGCGATTCGCGAGGTGGACGGCTTGCTGGTATCCGAAGCGGAGCGCATCCTTGATCTGGCAGCGCGCAGAAAAGCGGGGATCGTCGAGCAGGACATGCGTCGCTACGTGGAGCACTACGGCAAAGACAACGTGCTTCTTCGGCTGTTTTCCTCCTCCGGCGAACTGCTGGCCTGCTCGGACACCGAGGCCTCAGGCGCCTTGGCGCGGGCCGTGCTCGTGCGCGCGCCGCCACCCGCGCCCGTCGCGAGGTTTCGCTCCGACCAACTCCCGAGCGGCGCGCGTGTACGCAGCGTCTATCTGAGTAGCCACGCGGGACATCGGGTCCAGGTCTGCCGCTCCCTTGCGGCGCTGGAAACCCTGTTGCGAACCTACAGGCTCGTTTTGCTCCTCGGGTTCGGCGTGTGCCTGGCGGCAGGCACGGCGCTTGCCTCAGGCATTGCCGCAGGCGCGGTGGCTCGCCTTGAGCGCGTCCGGCTGGCCGCGGAGCGCATCTACATCGGCAACCTGCGTGAACGCATCCCCGTCCCAGGGGGTGCTGACGAGGTTGGGGCGCTAGCGGTCACATTCAACACGATGATCGAAAGGATCGCGTGCGCCGTGGATGAATTACGCGTGCTGATGGACAACATGGCGCACGACTTCCGCACACCGTTGACGCGCATGCGCGCCGCGGCGGAAGCGGCGGTGGCTTCGAACGCCAACGCGGAGGGTCAACAGGAGGCTCTTGCGCTGGTTGTGGAAGAATGCGACCGGCTGGAGCGAATGGTTTCGACGATCCTCCAGATCGCCAGAATGGAGGCAGGGGCCGACACGATCGCGAAGCGAGCGGTCGCCATGGATGAGGTGGTACGCGCCGCTGTCGAGTTGTACGGACCGCTCGTCGAGGACCGGGGGTTGGACCTGAGCGTCGAGTGCGAGGTTGACAGGTGCGGCGTCCTGGGCGATCGACCGCTTCTCGAACGTATGCTCGCCAACCTGCTCGACAATGCCGTGAAGTTCACGCCGACGGGCGGTCGCGTCGGGGTTTCCTGCCGTCCCGCCGAAGGGCGCTGGCTCGAATTGGTGGTCGAGGATACCGGCAGCGGCATTCCACCGGAGGACCTGCCGCACGTGTTCGAGCGCTTCTTTCGTTCCGACCGCACGCGGCACATGGACGGCTCGGGCCTGGGCCTCAGTTTCGTGCATGCGGCCGCCAAAGCGCACGGCGGAGAGGTGCGCATGACAAGTCGTCTGGGCACTGGCACGCGGGTGTTTGTGCGCCTGCCGCTGGCGCAGCCGTGACTCCGCCCGAGCACGGGCCCGCTCGCCAAACGGATCGGCCGCGGACCGCTTTGCAGACGCTTGCCCTTCGGGTCCTGCATGGACAGTTCGCCCGCTCGTCCCTCGGCGGCCGGCGGGCGGGGCGGCGAAGCCGTGGAAGCGGCGTCCCGCCGCTTCTACGAGACGAAAGCGCGGGGCGGACCCCGGCCTCGGTAATCTCCTTGAATCCGGGCCCGGGCCCGGCTACCATGCCGCCATGTCTGAAGCCTTACAGTCCGATGCCGCCTTTGCCGGCCTGACCCGGTTCCAGGCGCGCGCGGTATTCCTGGGCAAGCGCCTGGACCTGCATGCGCTGCCCTCGAGCGGGGTGATGGGCGAGTCGCCGCTCGTGGTCGCGATTCGGGACGAAGCGTTCGCCGTGCTGTTCCGGTACGGGGTCGTCGTGCTGATCAACACGCCGCCGGTCCAGGAGGCCGCCTTCCTGAAGGAGCTGGCTCCCTTCGTGCGCGACCCGGTCGAAACGCCGCGGATCGAAGAGGCGGGCATCACCGTGGAGCCGGAGGCCAAGGAGGGGATGCATGGCGGGCGCATCGAGCTCGCGCACGTGGACGTGCCGCGCCTGCAACTGATCGCCACCGTCCTGGCACGCAGCGCCGTGCTGGACGACTACGAGCAGAGCATCCGCGAGAGTTTCGACGAGATCGAACCGCTCGGCGCGACGCTCGCGGGGCGGGGCCGAGACGTTCGGCGCCCGCAGCGGCTGCTTCGTCAGATCGGCAAGGCGCTCATGAGCCTGGCGACGATGGTCGGCCGCGTCGAGGTGCACGAGAAGCCCGGCGTGCTGTGGGAACACCCGGAACTGGACCTGCTCTACTCGCGGCTGGCGGCCGAATACGAGATTGCCGAGCGGCACCGCGCGCTCGAACAGAAGCTGGAACTCGTCTCGCGCACGGCGGAGACCGCGCTGAGCCTGCTGCAGGCGCGGCGCACGCTGCGGGTGGAGTGGTACATCGTCATCCTGATCGTCGTGGAGATCTTCCTGACGCTGTATGAGCTGTTCCTGCATTGATGCGGGCTCCGCCCGCAAGCCAGAGGTCGGCAAGGCGCGCTGTGCGACGCCGTATATAACGAGGTTGAGACTTTGTTCCGCCACGGGGGGCAGGCTGTAAGCTTTGTCGATCCCGCCGCTGCGGCGGGGTTCTCGAGCAAGTTCTCGAGTAAGTTCTCGAGCAAGTTCTCGAGCACATTCTGGAGGAAGCTCGAGCAAGTTTCAGGCTGGAGCTCGGAGTTCAGAAGAGAGAACACCCATGAAGACAACGCATCGGCTGTTGTACGGCGCCGCGCTCATCGCGCTGCCGGCGCTGCTGGTCTCGTGCGGGAAGCCGGACGAGAAGGCGCAGGCCGAGATCCACAGCGCCTCGGCCGCGGGCGATGCGGCGCGCGTGCGCGAGCTGCTGCGCCGCTATCCGGAACTGGCCAACCACCGCGACCCGGCGAAGGACGGGCGGCGTCGCGCGCCGCTGCACGAGGCGGCCTCGCGCGAGGTGGCCGAGCTGCTGCTGGCGAGCGGGGCGGAGGTGAGCGCGCGGGATCAGGATGAATGGACGCCGCTTCACGCGGCGCGCAACGCGGATGTGGCGGCGCTGCTCATCGAGCGCGGGGCCGAAGTGGCGGCGCAGACCCGGCAGGGCCTCACGCCGCTGCACACGGTGGCGAATCCCGGCGCGCTGCGCGTGCTGCTCGAGCACGGCGCGGACCCGAAACACCTGGCGGAAGGGAACGTGACGGCGCTCGAATCGCAGATCGGCCGCGGGCACGGCCACGCGGTGCGCGCCCTGCTCGAGCACGGCGCGGACGCGACCGTCAAGAAACAGAACGGGCGGACGCTCCTGCACCTGGCGGCGGATCAGTCCAGCCCGGAAAGCGTAAACGGACTCGTCGAAGCGGGGCTGGACCCGAACGCGCGCGACGAGTACGGCGCGACGCCGCTGCACTACGCGGCGCTGAACGACTACACGACGGTGGCCGCCGCGCTTCTGAAACACGGTGCGGACCCGGCCATCCGCGCGTTGCCCAACCCGGGGCTCCTGCTGCGGCACAGGGGGGCTGTCCCGCTGCCGGGCCCTGGCGGATACAGCGCGCTGGATCTGGCGCAGTCCGACGCCATGAAGACGCTGCTGCGCAAGCACGGCGCCACGCCGTCGGCCGGCGGGCCGGGCGCCGCTGCCGAGCCCGGCGTGGTCATGCCGCCGACGGCGACGCCTTGGACTCCGCCGCCCGCCTGGACGCCGAAGCCGCCCGCCCCGGCACCGTCGAAGGCAGCGGCGAAGCCGGAGGCGCCGGCGCCCAGCATGGTCGGCCGCCCGTTGAGCGAGGTGCGCCGCGAGCTGGGCGAGCCGAAGATGCGGTTCAAGCGCGGGGGGAAGGTGATCCTCGTCTATCCCGGCCGCGAAATCACGTCCGAGGACGGCGTGACCGTGCACCAGGACACGCCGACGGCGCGGTAGCCGACCGCCGGCCAGTCGCGAGCTGAAGGGAACACGGGAGACAAGCCACACACGGGCGAGAATCAGCACTCGTAATCACTCTCGTAATCAGCAATCGAAACTCCCGGGGCCACGTGATCTTTCGAGGATTGATTACGAGAATGATTAAGAGAATGATTGACAGCGAACTGAAACCGACACGCTGCCGCGAACCCGCGGCTGCACGCGACTGCGTACCGCGGCGCGTGAGCCCCCGTTCGGTCAGTACGACGTGCCGCCGCGTCGGAACCGCTCGATCTGCTTCTGCCCCTTCGCCGCCTGGATGCGCTCTTCGAGCGCTTTCTTCTCCGCCGCCGTGGGGCTGGCGGCGTATGTCGACTGGGCGGCGCCGCGCTGGCTGACGTGCGCCGCGCCGGCGCGCAGCCGCAATTCGTAGAAGGCGGAGACGTCCACCTCGTAGTTCGGCTCGTGGCTGCCGAAATAGAAGAACTCACGCACCCGGAACGGTTTCAGCCCCTCGTACAGCAGGTGTTCCGGGTAGTAGAGGTGGTAGGCGGCGGCACGGGCCGCGTCGACGGTGTTGAACGCCGCCGTGCGGTGATCGGTCTTGTGCCATTGCTCGAATTGACGGCCCGGATCGAAGCAGAAAACGGTGTCCGGCCGGTGCAGGCGCAGGAGCCGGGCCGCCCGGCCGCACAGCGTCTTGCGGTCCGCATACTCCAGTTCGCCGTCGTCATAGCCCAGCCAGAGGATGTCTTCGCTCGGAATGCCGATCAGCGCCGATGCCGCCTCTTCTTCCTGCTTGCGGATGGCGGCCAGCCGTTCGCTGGTCATCTCCAGGTCCTGCGTCCCCTTGTTCCCGTTGGTATACAGCACGACGATGACCCGGTTTCCGTTCTTGACCAGCAGCGCCAGCGTGCCCGAAATCTGGATTTCATCGTCCGGATGCGCGCAGAACACCATCAGGGTCCTGCCCTTCCATTCCTCCAGCCTGTCTTCCTGTTCGCTCATGTCGGCTTCTCCCTGTTGATCGCAACAATCCTGCCGGCCAGTCATGATAGGAACGGACGGCACGCGAACGCAAGCGCGAAGGCGGGCCGCGCCCGCCGAAGCCTTTGGCGAAGGCGGGCCGCGCCCGCCGAAGCCTTTGGCGAAGGCGGGTTTTCGAGCAGGTTTCAGGTCGTCGGGGTAACGGGTTCCGAGCGGCGGCGCACGCTGCCGCGCTCGACGATCTGGCCGGGGCAGAGGAGGAGCCGGCCGCGGCGCATGCGCACGGGGATGTCGCCGAGGATGCAGTGCGCGGCCAGATAGCCGAGATGCCGTTTGAGGAAGTCGTAGGTGGTGACGCGGCGCACGAAGGCATCCTCGTCGTTGTTGATGCCGATCACGCTCATGTCCTCCGGAATCCGGGCGCCGCGCTTGCGCAGGAAGTCCACGGCACTGACGGCGAGGTTCTCGTCGGAACAGGCCCAGGCGGTGACGGTCTTGTCGGCCAGCGCCTCGGCGAAATAGGGCTCCATGGCGCGGCCGACCTTGTCTTCGGCCACCATGCGGTACGCCTCGAACCGGAACCGATACGTTGGCGCGGACTCGGAAAGGCCGTGCTCGGTCCTGAACTCGGCGACCAGGCGATCGAGGGGCGCATCGATGTTCCGCGTGCTCGAATAGGCACGCGGGGCCGTAGGCCCGAACGTGCGTACCTCGGCCCGCGGCCCGGCGGCCGTGCCGAACCCCGCGCGAAACCCCTTCAACCGCGCCTGTGCCCAGCTGCCGGATCCGTAGAAGGTCAGCCACGCCACGCGGCGATGGCCGAGCGAGGCGAGGTAGGCGCCGACCGCCTCGCCCGCCCCGGCGTTGTCCGTCCAGTGCAGGAAGACGTTGCGTCCGATCTTGACCTTCAGGGACGGGAACCGAAGGAGAAGGTCGTTGTAGGTGAACACGACCACAGGAAGGCCGGACGCCACGAGCCGATTCACATCCCGTTGTAGACGCTGTTCCGCGGGCGGCGGGATCCCGGTTACGCCGACACCCAGGTGCAGGAACCCCAGCGTGGCCTTGTCCGCCAACGCCCGATCCAGCGCGCCGGAGTCCTGGACGGGGTCCAGCACCCGAATGCCGGGCACACCGGAACGGTCGACTTCGCTCTCAAAGGAACGAATGAAGTCACGCGAGAGCCTGTGGTGGCCCACAACCTCGAACTGCTGCCCCGCTCCGACCACGTAGATCCGGCCCTGTGCGCGGCCCGGCCGCACGGCCATGCCGGCGCCCACGATGAAACCGCGCCCCCGGCGATGGATGAGCTTGCGGCGGCGTACATGCTCGAGCGCCGCTTTGAGCGTGGCGTTCGAGGTTCTGTATTGGAGCCGCAGCGCCTTCTGGGCCGGCAGGTGCGTGCCCAACCGGTAACGGCCGTCGAGAATGTCGGCAACGACTGCCTCCTCAATCTCCGCCGCGCGCGGCTTGAAGGCAAGCGTGCCCGGCTCCAACGCCGCCGCCCCGCGCGCTGCGGGCCCGGCCCGCACATAGCTGCCGCTGCCATCGACAAGACAGATAAGCCCCTTGGCCGCCAGAACCTTGAGCGCCGCCTGTACCGTGCCATATGAAACCCCGTAGCGCAGGGCCAGCGTCTTGATCGGCGGCAGGCGCGTGCGGTTCGGAAGGCGGCCGCGGCGTATGGCGGCTTCAAGCTGCCCGGCGATCCAGTCCGGTTTCGTGTCTGTTCTCATCGGCACGGCGTACGAGGCGGCGCGGCGCGCGCTGCGGGCCGGCGAAGCCGGCAGCCGACCATGGCCATCCCGGCCCCATTATGATACCTTTGATTCTTTTCTGATGTCAAGCGCACGATTTCGGCTTGAAGAGGGAGAGGGAGGGTCGCGTATAATTAGGTTGGCAGGCACAACTTGACTCGGAATCTGATCCGAAAAAGAACTTGATCGAGCAAGTTAGATTGGGAACGGATAACTGGCTCGAACGCCGTGCCGAGCACGGGCGCGGCGAGCGACGTTGAATCAGGCGGCCCCCTCTTCCAGTAACCCAACCGTGCGCGAGGTTCATCCTTGCGCCGAGCACCCGATCCGAAGATCATCAAGCCGAAGGAGGCGTGACATGCGCACAGCACGCGTGGTCGGACTCACTCTTGCGACGCTGTTTGCGGGCGTACGGCTGTACGCGGCGCCGGCCGGGGCGGCGGGCGGCATCACGGTGCTGAAAGACCTGCACATTCGCACCTCGCTCGTCGGCCCGGACGGTCCGGAAGCGGTGATTGTGGCGCCGCCGGGCGCCCGTTATGGGGGGGCGGTGTCCGCGATTCAGGCGGCGGTACGCAAGTGTACGAAGACGGAGTTGCCGGTGCAGGGCGCGGCGCGGGCACCCGAGTTGCTGCTGCGCGAGCGGAACGTGATCGCCGTGGGGAACATGTCGACGAATCCGTTCATCGAGCACATGTACCGGCAGTGGTACGTGCTGCTCGATCTGAAGTATCCGGGCCCGGGCGGTTACGTGGTGCGCTCCTGCCACAATCCGTACGGCACGGGCCGCAACGTGATCTGGGTTGGCGGTTCGGACGACGAAGGGGTGCTGCGGGCCGCGAAGGCGTTTGCCGCGCGGTTGAAGCCGGCACGGCCGCTGGAGGTCGGCTGGCTGATGGAGATCCAGTTGGGCGACGGCGTCATGCCGCCGGAGATCGGGGACGCCGTGAAGGGCTGGCGCCGGAACGTATTCAGCTGGCGGGACAGTTGGCGCAAGATCGGCGAGCAGACGACCGGCTACGGCCCATCGAGTTGTTTCGGCTGGAACCCGATCAGCATTGCCGGGGTCCTGTACTATATGACGGGCCGGCAGGAGTACCTGGACTACTTCAAGGCCATGACGATGCCGGACCCGAACAGGATTCCGATCCCGAACCGCACGGACGGCGCCCTGAACGACCCGCTGCACCCGCTCGTGAAGAACTACCACTACATGGCACACCTGGTCGACTGCGTCTACGACCTGATCGAGGAGAGCCCGCTGTTCTCGGACAAGGAGCGGCTGTACCTCACCAATGAGCTGCTCGATCATCAGAACCACTTTGATCCGAAAGACGACTTCAAAGGCGGCGGCCGGCACGGGATGTGGCACAACCTGTGCATCTACACGGGCAGCCGCTACTTCGCCAAGTCCTATCCCGGCCCGCGCTGGGAGAAACGAATGGCGAACGTGCGCCGCATGTTCCACAGCCGGTTGAAGAGCCCGGGCTGGGGCGAGAGCGACACATTGTGCTGGGTGAGCACGTCGACGGAGCCGTATTTCGAGTTCTTCATGCTGGACGGCTTCGACGAGTTTGTCGCGAGCGGCACGGCTCGCACGATGATGAGTGCGATGGAGATTCTGTGGACGGGCAACCGGATAGAGGAGTCGAACCGCTACATGCCGATCAGTCTGCTGCACAAAGCCGCCTACATGCTGAAGGACGGCCGCTACCTCTGGCTGCTCGGGCAACTGGGGTTCGACTTCGATGTCTTTCGAATCGGGCAGTCGTTCTGGCCGCCGGATGCGCTGCAGCCGGCGCCGCCCACGGATCGCGTGGGGCCGGTATCGTATTTCCCGCTCGCGCAGGGGGACTGGTACAAAGGCGGGCGGGCCATCCCGAAGGAAGAAGGGTTCCAGGTCCTGTCGTACCGTGCGGGGCTCGGTCCGAAGGACGATTTCTTCCAGATCGACGGTTATCACGGGCGTGCCCGCAATCCGTACCACGTCAATCCTGTCTACCTTCTGCGAATGGACGGCCAAACGCTGCTGAGCGGCTACTCCAACCAGCTTCACGTCCGGCGCAACGGGATGGTGGAGACGGAAGTGGCGATGGCGGCGGCTCTGAAGCGGACGGTGGCGCTCGGCGCGACGGCGTACGTGAAGACGCAGGTCCCGAACATGCCGTTCTCGAGCTGGGACCGCCACGTGCTGTACGCCGGCGGGCACTACACGTGCGTGCTGGACAGGCTGACGGCCAGAGAATCAGGCCGGTTCGAGGTGGATTGCGGCTGGCGGCTGCAGGGCGAACCGGACGCGGGGCGGCGCGAGCCGCGCCGGGTCCGGACGCGTGAGGGTGCGGTCCTGTGCTGCGCGCAGCCGGTCCGGCTGGGTGAGTACGGGCATGCGAGCTGGAGCGGCGACCTGCAGGCCGGCCAGGCATTCGCTCTGAACACGCTGGTCTATGCGGAGGGGGCGAGCAAGCGTTCGCTCATGCTGGAGCCGCTGGGCGAGTGCGCGAACCTGGTCACGGGCACGCACCGCGCGTTTGTGGGTGCGGGGCCTTACGCGTCGAGCGGGTTCGCGGTGGAGGCGGCGGCGGCGCATGTGGCGCCGGACGTCATCTTCCTTGCCGATGCGCTCCGGCTGACGTGCGCCGGCCGACCGGTTGTGCAGTGCGACAAGCCGGTCTCGATCGCCTGGGACCTGCGCACCGGCCGGCTCGAGGCGGAGGCGCCCGATTCGTGCCGGTTGACCGTCGCGAGCGGTGACGGGCAGGCCCGGGTCCTGCCCCAGGGCCGGCATCGTCTGGCGGGCGTCGAACCGGCGGCGGGCGTGCGCGCGGAGCTCGAGCAGGCGTTGCGCGGGCTGGAGCAGGCCATCGTTTCTCAAGCCGTGGCCGCGGCGGAGAAGCCGGCGGCGCCCACGGCGGACTGGCCGCCGCAGTGGCAAGCGAAGCTCGGGGGGCCGATCCGGGACCTCGCGCCGGCCGCGCACTCGCAGCCGCGGCGCATCTGGGCCATTACCGAGGCGGCATCCGCCGGATCCGACGCCAAGCAGAAGAACGGGACCGGCGCGGTGTACGCGCTGACGGGGCAAGGCGTCGTCGACCGCCGCGCGGCATTCGACAACCCGCCCCTTGCCCTGTGGGCGGCGGCCGACCCGGCTCAGGCGGCGGCGTTCGATGTGCTGGTGGGGTTTGACGACGACCGGATCCGCGCGCTGGCCGCGAACGGCAAGGTGCTCTGGGAACAGAAAGCGGAGATTCCGAAGAGTTTCCTGCGCGGCGACCGGTACACCGCGCCCTGGTTCACGGACCCGAAGAAGAAGCACGGCGTGCTCAGCATCCTGGTCGACGACTTCTGGGGCAAGGGCGAGCCGGAGATCGCGATCGGGCGCGCGTGTACCGTCGAGTTCCGGCATTTGGACGGAAAGCTGATCGACCGCGTGGCCACGGAGTGGGGCGACAACGAGACGCTCGCGGTGGTGAAGAAGCGCGGCCGGAAAGACGGCAAGGAGCAGGGCGCCTACGTACTGGCCGGCAAGTGGTGGTGCGGCGGCCCGGGCGTATCGGCCATCTGGGAGCGCCATCAACTGGTGAACAACGGGCTGTTCTGCATGTTGCCGGAGAGCGCCACCGGCATGCACGGCTGGATGCAGCGCGGGCTCTCGCACATGACGGCGGCCGACCTGGACGGGGACGGCACAGAAGAAGTGATCGTCGTGCTGAGCGGGCATTGGAACCAGGTGATGGTCTATGACAGCGGCCCGCACTGGAAGAACTGCCGATGGGTGCGCTATTTCGGAGCGGCCGCTCCGAGGAGCCGGTTCATGCGGGGACTGGTCGTCGCGGATCTCACCGGCGACGGCGCGATGGAGGTCGCACTCGCGATGGAAGACGGGTGGATCTGCGCGTTCGACAAGGACGGCACGGAACTGTGGCAACGCAAGCTGCCGAGCGGCGCCCGCGCGATGTGCGGCGTAGGGAAGCCGGCGATGCTCGCCGTCGGCTGTTCGGGCGGCACGGTGCATCTGCTGGACGCGAACGGCCGCACGCGGCGCGCGGCCAAGCTGGACTCGACCGTGGACGTGCTGAAACCGCTGAACGGGTTCGTGCTGGCCGGGACGCGGGCGGGCAGCGTCGCGCTGCTCGACCCGAGAGGGAGGACAACGACATGCGAATGAAACGTGCTGCCATGATCATGGCCGGCCTTCTGGCGCTTGGAAGCCGCGCGGCGCGCGGGCAGGTGGATGCGGTGCTGCAGACCCCGGACGGGCCCGTGCCGGTCCGTTGGGCGAGTTGCGACCCGAGCGGCGAGCAGGTGAAGCTGTCGCCGGGCACGGCGAAACAGCCCGACGGCGGCGCTCCGGTGTTCGTGGAGCTGATCGACCGGCCGGGCTCTCCACGCGACGCGGCGCTGGAGTTCGATTTCCCGGTCAACACCAACTGGCAGCCGGTGAAGGCCGTCCAGTTCTGGGTGCGGCCCGAGGCGGCGCTTCCCGAGAAGGGGCTTTCGGTCCGGGTCTATGCCGGCGGGCGCCAGGCCGGCCAGACGCGCATCACCGATACAACGCCCGGCGAGTGGTCGCCGGTCACGCTGACGGGCAAGTTCAGAAGCACCTGGGACATGGGGCTGGACCAGCACCGCTGCCAGATCACCCTCGCCGACGTGGCCGAGGACGGGCCCGTTGCGGTCCGCTTCCACATCGACAATCTGCGTTTTCTCACGGCGACGGAAGAGACCCGCACCGAGTGGATCGAGAAGCTGAAAGACCTGCACCTCGACACCACTCTGGCCGGTAACGGCGCGCCGCGCGCCGTCATCGTGGCGCCGGCGGGCGATCGGTACGCGGCGGCGCTCCGCACGGTCCAGGCTGCCGTGAAGGCGTGCGCCGGCGTGCTGCTGCCCGTCCGCGCGGACACCGCGGCGGCCACGCGCGAGCTGCTCGCGGAAAGCCACGTCATTGCGCTGGGCAACATGGCGTCGAACCGCTTCATTGAGAGACTCTACTGCGAATACTACACCCTGACGGACCTGTGGTACCCGGGCAAAGGCGGGCACGAGGTGCGCTCCCTGCACGACCCGTACGGGACGGGCCACAACGTCATCTTCCTGGGCGGGTCCGACGACGCGGGCGTCGAAGAGGCGGCGCGCGTGTTCGCGGCGATCCTGAAGCCCGGCAACCCGCTGACGGTCGGCCGGCTGATGGAGATCAAGCTGGGCGACGCGCTCAAGCCGCCGGCGGTGGGCGAGCGGGTCTGCAGTTGGCTCGACAGCCACCGGCCCGGCCCGCAGGGCAAGGGGTACGGCTACGGGCCGGCAACGGTCTTCGGGTGGAACCCCATCAGCATTGCCGCGGCGATGTATTACATGACCGGCGAGCCGGGCTGGATGGAGCGGTTCGTTCGGCTGATCCTGCCGGACCCGGACAACATCCCCCGCGAATTCAAGAAGTTCAAGCAACCGTTGAAACCGCTGGCGGAGTTCGGCCACTACAACATGCACCTTCTGGCGCTGTATTGGGACCTGATCGAAGAGAGCCCGTTGCTGAGCGACGGCCAGCGGCTGCGCATCACCAACGCGCTGCTCGAGCATCAGAACGAGTACGATCCGAACAACACCTACCGGGGCGGCGGCGGCGGCCGCCACTCCCAGTGGCACATGTTCACGATCTACACGGGCAGCCGCTACTTCGCCAAGTACTACCCGCACCCGCGCTGGGCGCAGCGCCTGACGAATGCACGCGAATCCTTTGGGAGCGTTGTCGGCCGGCCGACGGTGGGCACGGATTCGCCGTACTGGCGCAACACCGTCACGCAGCCGATCGTGGACTTCTGCGTCTTGGGCGGCCTGGACGGCCTGGCCAGCAGCGGGACGATCCGCGACATGCTGAGCGCGCTGGAAGTCCTGTGGAAAGGCGGCGCGTACGAAGAGTCGAACCGGTATCAGGCCATCGGCATGCTGCGCAAAGCGGCCTACCTGCTGAAGGATGGGCGCTATCTGTGGCTGGCCGACGCGGCGCGGTACGAGCCCGGCGTGTTCCGGATCGGCCAGTCCTTCGCGCCGCCGGCCGAGCTCGAGCCCACGCCGCCAACGGATCTTGTGGGCCGCATTTCCGTCTTCCCGCCGCGCCGGCCGAGCGCGGCCGGCCAGGACGGCGACTCGCCCGCGGGCCGGGGCTTTCGGTTCCTGTCCTACCGTTCCGGGCTGGGCCCAAAGGACGACTACCTGCTGCTCGACGGCTACTACGGCGCCTCCCGCACGGTGTATCACGTGAACGCGCTGCACACCGTGCGCATGGGCGGCACGCTCCTGCTCAACGGCGATCAGAACCAGATCCGCGTGCGGCGGCAGGGGATGGTGGCCCCGGCCGTGGCCAAGGCGGCGGCGCTGGAAACCGCCGTGTGCTCCGGCAGCGGGCTGTACGTCCGCTCGCGCGTGCCGGACATGCCGTTCTCGGCCTGGACCCGGCACATTCTCTATCTCAAGGATCTGTATACGATCATCCTCGACGAGATCGAGGCGCGCGAGCCGGGCCGCTTCGACATCACGTGCGAATGGCGCGGCACGGGCGGCAACAAACTGCAATCCAACGACGCGCGCTGCATGCGCTTCACGGGCGGCACGACGGTCGCCTGCAGCGTGGGCGCCCGGGTGCGGGGCGAGAAGGGCCACGTCACACAGAGCTGGTCGCAGGAACTTGCCGCGCGCGAAGCCTGTGCGCTGGGCAATCTCGTTTACCCGACAGGCCCGGGCGACGCGCACGCCACGGTTGATTCCGTGAGCGGGCGCCTCTTGCGGATCGGGGGTGACGCGCCGGCGCTCGCGTGTTTCGGGCCGTATCAGGCGGGTGAGACCGAAGTCGACGCCGACGCCGCCTATCTGGCGCCCGGCACGGTGTTCGGCGCCAACCTGCGCAGGCTGGTCTGGGACGGGATCTCGGTTGCCGGGGCCGACCAGCCCGCGACCCTGCTGTGGCGCCCGGCCGAAGGCCGGGTCGAGGTCGACACGGTTGCCCCGGTTCGGCTCAGCCTGCTTGTCGCGGAGCCGGCGCACGTCGCGGCTCAGACCGGCGACGTGCACGTCAGCGTCAGAGAGTCGATGGCGCAGGTGGACCTGCCGGCCGGGCGCCACTTGCTCTCGAACTGCCGCCTGCCGGACCCGGCACGCCGGAAGCTGGCCGCGATCCTCGAACGGATCACGCCGGCCGAGGCGGCGCCGGCCGAACCGGCAGCGCGCGAGGCAGCCGACCCGGCGCCGGAATGGCGGCCGGTCTGGACCGCCGCCCTCGAGCGCGAGGTGGCGCACCTCGCTTTCTCGCCGCACACCCGACCCGGCACGATATGGACCGCCGGCGAGCAGAGCCTGGCGGCGACGGACATCGACGGGAAGGCCCTGTGGCGGGAGGCGCTGGCCTCGCCGGCGCGCTCGCTCTGGGCAGCGTCCTCACGCGCCCAGGCGCAGGCGTTCGGCGCGCTGGTCGGCGGCGACGACGAACAGCTCCACGCATTCCGAGCGGACGGCACGAAAGCGTGGACGGTCAAGACCGAGCGTGTCCCGAAGCCGTGGCCCTACACGCGTGAGAAGACGGGCGTGTTGTGCCTGCTCGCGGGCAACTTCTGGGGCAACGGGCACGAGCAGATCGCGCTCGGCCGCGCCTCGACCGTCGAGCTGCGCGGGCTGGACGGCGAACTCGTAAAGCGGGTTCCCGTCCTGTACGGCGACAACACGACGCTCGCGCTCCTGCCGAAACGGCCGGGCCCGGATGCGCCGCCGCTCCTGCTGGCCGGCCAATTCTTCTGCGGCTTCCCGGACCTGACCGTGATCAACGAGAAGGGCGAACCCGTCACGCACGAAGGCTACCGCTGGGACTTTCCGCGCGGCGTCGAAAAGATGACGGCGTGGACGCAACAGGGCAACAGCCACCTGGCGACGGCAGATCTGGACGGCGACGGCGCCGACGAAGTGATCGCCGCCCGCAGCGGACATTGGAACGAGTTGGACGTGTATGACCGCCGCGGAAATTGCCGCTGGATGCACTACTTCGGGCCGGCCGCCAGCCTGTCGCGGTTCGTGTGCGCGCTCGAAATCGCGGATCTCGACAACGACGGTAAGCGGGAGGTGTTCGTCGGGCTGGAGGACGGCTGGGTCTGCGCGTTCGGAGCAGACGGCGCGCCGTTGTGGCAGCACCGGTTCTCCTCGGGCGTACGGGCGTTGGCGGCGTTGGAGAAGAGCTTGGCGGTCGGGGATCGGTCGGGCCGGATCAGCCTGATGTCGGCCACCGGGACGATCACCCGCGCCGCGCAGATGGATGGGGGTATCGCGGGGCTGGTGGGGGCGAGGACGCCCGGGCAGCGGGATTGCTTCTTGCTGGCGGCTACGGGGAAAGGGGAGCTGGCCCGGTTTGACGGAGGGGAGTAGCCGGACAGATCAGTCCGATCGGACGGATCCGACAGATCGGTCGGAGCGAGACAGGAGATCCGGGATGCGCAAGAAACGCATGGCCATAGGATACACCAGCCTGACCGTCTTGATCCTGCTGCTCGCGGCCACCGCGCCGGCCGCGGAGCCGGCGAACCGGATCACCAGGCTCAAGGACCTCCATCTGGATACGGTCCTCGTCTCGCGCGGGCAGCCGGCGGCCGTGATCGTGGCGCCGGCCGGGGCACGATACGCGGACGCCATCGAAACCGTACAGGCCGCCGTCCGCACGTGCGCCGGGACGACACTTCCCGTCCGACGCGACGGCGCGCGCCCCGAAGCGTTGCTCAAGACGACGCACGTCGTCGCGCTCGGCAACATGGCGACGAACCCGTTCATCGAACACATGTACCGGCAGTGGTACGTGCTGCTCGACGTGAAGTACCCGGGCAAAGGCGGTTACGTCGTGCGGTCTTGCCACAACCCGTACGGGACGGGGCACAACGTGATCTGGCTCGGCGGCTCGGACGACGCCGGCGTCAGCCGCGCCGCCGCCGTGTTCGCCGGCCTGCTCACGCGAAGCGACCCGCTCAAGGTCGGCTGGCTGATGCAGATCCAACTGGGGGACGGGATCACCGCGCCGACGCTCAGAGACGGCGGCGAAGGTTGGAGCCCTACGGTGTACGGCTGGCGCGACAGCTGGCGCAAGATCGGGAATGAAGAGGTCGGCTACGGCCCGGCCGCCACGTTCGGCTGGAACGAGATCAGCGTGGCGGGCGCGCTGTACTACATGACCGGCGTTCCGGAACACCTGGCGTACTTCAAGAAGATGGCCATGCCTGATCCGGACAACGCGCCCCGCGCCAATCGAAAGGAGAGCGTGTTCAAGGACCCGCTGGACCCGCTCGTCAAGAACAGCCACTACCACACGCATCTGACGAGCCTGGTCTGGGACCTGATCGAGGAGAGCCCGCTGTTCACGGACCGCGAGCGCCTCTTCCTGACCAACAAGTTCCTCGACCAGCAGAACCACTACGACCCGAAGGACACCTACCGCAGCTGGGGCCGGCACGGTGAGTGGCACATGATGTGCATCTACACCGGCAGCCGCTACTTCGCCAAGTATTATCCCGCACCGCGTTGGGAGCGGCGCATGGCAAACGTGCGCGAGGCGTATCGGGGCAGCATCGGCGACGAACTGAGAGGCAACGACACCCTCTACTGGATCTCAACGTACATGGAGCCTACGTTCGACTTCTTCATGCTCGACGGGTTCGACGAGTTCGTATCGAGCGGCGCGGCGCGCAAGATGATGAGCGGGCTGGAGGCCATCTGGACGGGAGAATCGAACGAGACTTCGACCGCGTACATCCCGATCAGCCTGCTGCACAAGGCCGCCCACATGCTCAAAGACGGCCGGTACATCTGGTTCCTCCGGAAACTGGGGTTCGACTTCGATGTGTTCCGGATCGGACAGTCGTTCTGGCCGGCACCGGACTTGACGGTCGAGCCGCCGGACGACCGGGTCGGGCGGATCTCCGTCGTGCCGATGCCAAAAAGCGATTGGAACGCCGGCGGCAAGGCAATCGGGAAAGATGAAGGAATCCGGTTCCTTTCCTACCGGGGCGGCCTGACCGGCGAGGACGATTGGTTCATGATCGACGGGTTCTACGGCAAAGGCCGGCATCCGTACCACGTGAACACGCTGCACGAGCTGCGTATGTGCGGCCGGACGCTGCTGAGGGGATTCGGCAACCACCTCAGCGTCCGGCGCAACGGGATCGTCGAGGAAGACTCCGCCAGGACGACGGCGCTGAAGAAAGCGGTTGCCCTGAACGGCGTTGCCTACGTCAAGACGCACGTGCCGAACATGCCCTTCTCGGCCTGGGACCGGCACCTGCTCTTCGTGCAAGGCGCGTACCTCTTCGTGTGCGACGAACTGACCGCACGCGCGCCGGGCACGTTCGACATCCGTTCCGGATGGAGCCTGCTCGGAACGCCGGCTCCCGCCCTCAGGGAGAAACGGCGTGTGAGCATGAAGGAAGGCGCGACGCTGTGTTGTGCCCAGGCCGTCCATGTGGGTGCGACCGGCAGACAGGCGTGGAGCGGCGAACTGAAGCAGGGCGCGACATTCGCACTGAACACCTTGATCCACACGGCCGGGGAGGCCCGCCAGGATCGGCTCAGGATCGACCCGCTCGGCGCACGCGCCAATCTCGTGCGCGGGGCGCGCACGGCATTCGTCGGGGTGGGCCCCTACTCTTCCGAAGCGCTGACGGTGGAAGCGGGGATCGCGAGCGTATCCTCGAACAGCATCTTTCTGGCCGACGCCACGCGGCTGGCGTGCGGCGGGCGCACGGTATTCGAGAGCGAGAAACCGGTTTGCGTGAGGTGGCAACTCGACAGCGGCCGGCTGGCCGTGCACGCGGCGGAAGCGGGCCGCATCACGCTCGCCACCGACGGGACGGACCCCTTGCGGGTTGCGGCCGGCGAGCAAGCGCTTGGCGCCGTGCCGCCCGCGGCGGGCCTTCCCGGCACGATCGCGCATGCGCTGGCCGGATTGGAGAACGCCATCCAGGCGGAGGACTCCAGAGAGGATGAGCGCGCCACCGCGGCCGATTGGCAGCCGCGGTGGAAGGCGGAGATCAAGGGGAGCGTTACGGACGTGGCCGTCGCGCTGCATTCCGCGCCGCGCCGCGTTTGGGCCGTCACCGAGGGCAGGGAGCGCGACCCCAAGACCCGCAAAGAGAAGGATGTGGGTAGACTTGCCCTGCTCTCAACGGACGGCAAGGTGGTGGGGGTGCGGGAATACGGCACACCGACCCTGTCGCTGTGGGCGGCAGCCGACCCCACGCAGGCGGCGGCATTTTCGGCCGTACTTGTGACCGGATACGGCGACGAGACGATCCGGGCCTACGCGGCCGACGGCCGGGAGTTGTGGAAGCACAAGACCGAAGTCCATGAGAGTTGGCGGGACGGCACGCGATACAAGGCCCCCTGGTTCTCCGATCCCGGGGTAGTCAAGCGGCCCGGCGGCTTGCAGGCCGGCGACTTCTGGAACACGGGCAAACAGGTGATCGCCGTGGGGCGCCCGAGCACCGTCGCGTTTCGGGATCTCTCCGGGAAGCTGCTCGATCGTTGGCCGGTGAGATACGGGAGGGTCGGCGCGTTTGCGCCGTGCACGAAGCGGGGCGAGGAGGGCGGCAAACCCAGGCCGGCCTGGCTGCTGGCCGGCTACGGCGCCGTCTCCGCGTTCGACCGAGCCTACCGCAAGGTCAACGGGTCGGGCTGGTACTGCGCCGCCGGCGCGAAGATGGGCGCATGGCTGCAGCGCGAGCTCAGCCACCTGGTCGTCGCCGATCTGGACAACAACGGCGTCGAGGAAGTGATCGTGGGGCTCAGCGGGCATTGGAACGAAGTGGATGTGTATTCGAGCGAGGTCAAGGGTTGGCACAAGTGGCTCTGGCGCCGCTACTTCGGACCCGGCTGGCCGATGAGCCGCACGCTGCGAGCGGTACTCGCCGTCGATGTGACCGGCGACGGCAAGAAAGAAGTCGTCGCCGGCCTCGAAACCGGCTGGCTGTGCGTCTTTGACGACAGGGGCGAGCCCGTCTGGCAGAAGAAATTCCCGCACGCGGTGCTGAGCGTTTGCGCGACGGGCGAACCCGGCACATTGGTCGTCGGCTGCGGCGGCGGCATGCTGTACTTGCTCGGCCCGGCCGGGCAAACGCTGCGAACCGCGCGGCTCAACGGCGCGATCGAGGTGGTACGCTCGGAGAACCACGCGGTCGTGGCCGGCACGCAGGAAGGGGAAGTGGCCGTGTTCGCGGTGCCCGGCGCAGAGCGCTGAGCGGCCCCGCGCAACCAAACCTTGATCGAGAACCCGGCTTCGCCGCATTACCGACTATCTCGCCGTCGCGCTGGACGGCCGCCTGCTGATCGCGACGGAAGACATCTTCATGCGCGACGACGAGCCGAAGAACACCGACTTCGGCCTGTATGTGGGCACGCGCGTGATGTTCTGAGTAAGGACTGACGTCATGGCGACAGGTCGAGGAAGAACTGCCCGCGAAAAGGCGCGAAAGAGGCGCGAAAAGGAGAACGAGAAAGTCGCGGGGTAACGACGGCACGCTTGACTTGCGTACGGTTGTTGCGGGAATCGGAAGGGATTGCCACGAGGCGAGACTGTGGCAAGCCATACGGCGTGCTCGGCCTCGTGGCAATCCTCGATTCCCGCAACGGTCGCCTTCAGAATCGGATGGAAAGGCGGACGCAGCAACTCTGAGTTGTTTGCGCCTTCGAAGATACCCTGATCGTGGTGTACCGCGTGGCGCCAACAGCTCAGAGTTGCGGCATCGTCACCCGCACACTACTCTGCATTTCGCGTTTCTTCCGCGATCTTTCGCGGGCAGAAAAGAGCGCGGGAACGCTCAGAATCGGCGGGCTGTTGCCCACATATACTTGGCTCAAGTAGATTTGGGCAACAGCCCCTCAACCCTTGGCCCCGCAGGACCGACGCACGGCCAGTTCGGGGGCGAGCACCACCTGGTGCGCCTGCTCGCGGGGCAAGTCGCCGCGGAGAATCGCGGTCAGCATGCGGGCCGCCTCCCGCCCCTTGCGTTCGCAGGGATGGTGGATGCTGGTCAGGAACGTCTCGCCGCGCGCGTCATCGTCGTCGTAGCCCACGATGGCCACGTCTTGGGGCACCGCCAGCCCGCGCTCGCGCAGGGCGCGAATGGCCGCCCACGCGACAACATCGGAACAACAGAAGATCGCCCGCGGCGGGTCCATAAGGCCCGCGATCGTTACGCGGATGAATTCCTCCGCCTCGCCCGGCGCGGGCCAGTGCGGGTCCTCGGGCAGGAACAGACGGCGATCGTCCCAAGGGACGCCGTGTTCGGCGAGGGCCAGCTTCAGACCCTCGAGCGGTTCGTCCCGCCGGCGCGCCGGCAAGCCGGTGGCCAGATACCCGATATCCGTATAGCCGCACGTCGCCAGGTGTTCGCCTGCCAGGTAGCCGGCTCGCCGGCTGTCGAACCCGACGTTGTTGTAGGGCAGCGCGCAATCGCTCGCGTGCACGGCCACGAACGGAATCCCGCCCCGGTTCAGCAGCGGCACGATGTCCTGCTCGAACGATGGCATGTCGAAACTCAGGACGATGATAATCAGCCCGTCCACCAGCCCCCGCTGGGTCAGCTCCAGATGCCGCTGCCGCGCCTCACGGATGCCGGGCCCGAAGATGATCGAGAAGTACGGACTCCCCGTCTCGATCAACTCGCGCTCCACGCCCGCCGCCACCGTGGCAAAATAGGGGGAGTTCGATGCGATAATCGTCACGCTGCCCTGTATGCCCAGGCAGTAGGTCTTGCCTTCCTTCAACGTCTGCGCCACGTAGCTCGGCCGGTAGTTCAACTCACGCGCCTTGCGCAGCACGCGCTCCCGGGTCGCCGGCGAAATCTTGACCGGCTTGTTGTTCAGCACCAGGGAGACCGTCGCGCGCGACAAGCCCAACTGCTCCGCAATCTGCCGCATCGTCGCCATCCCGCGCTCCCGTCTTCCTCCGCCAACATTCAAGTTTACTCGAGCAAACTAACGTATGAGGGCGCGCTTGTCAAGAGGAGGCGCCGACGGCCTGGCGGCGCCAAAGGCCCGTGTCGCGCGTAAGGCGAACGAACCCGGATGCGACTGCGTTAAGATAGGCCAGTGGAGCGAGGTCAGCAACGGTTGGGTAACAGCAGACAGAGGAGGCGAACCGATGAATGGCATGGGCATACTGATAGGCATGACGGCCGTTGTGATGACGGCCGCGACGGTCCGGGCGGGTTGCCCCGACGGGGCCTGCGCCCCGGCGAGCAAGGCGCCTGCGGCCGAGACGAAAGCGCGCTCGAATCCCCATCTGGATACCGAGACGCTGGCGACACTGATCGCGGCGCGTGTGCCGATGGTGATCCTGGATGCGCGAACGGGCAAGTACGACGACGGCCGCCGCATTCCGGGCGCGGGCAGCCTGAGCGCGTCAGCCACGGCCGAGGAAGCGGAGCGGGCGATCGGCTCGAAGGACGCATTGGTGGTCACCTATTGCAGCAACCTCAAATGCCCGGCGAGCGAGGCGCTGTTCAACCGGCTGAGGCAACTGGGCTACAAGAACGTTGTGGAGTACTCGTTCGGCATCGAGGGATGGGCCGCGGCCGGGCACGAAGTCCGGCAGGCGAAGAAATAGAGTTCGGTCGGGTGCCGGGGGCCGGCAGCCGGCCCCCGGCGGGGAGGCGCAGATGAAACGCATCAAGGCGTGGGTTTTCGACGACGAAGAGATCGTGCGCACGGTGATGGGCGCCATTCTGAAGGCACGCGGCTACGAGGTGGAGACGTTTTCCGACCCCGTACTCTGCCCGCATGTCTCCGAACGGGACGGTCACTGCTCCAGCGAATATCCGTGCGTGGACATTCTCATCACGGACATGCAGATGCCGAATCTGATGGGGCTGGAACTCGTGCACAGGCTGGACGTGGTCGGGTGCCGGATCCCGCACGTGGCGCTGATGTCCGGCTCGTTGTCGCGGGAGGAACGGCAACGGGCGCGGGAGACCGGCTGCAAGGTTTTCGACAAGCCGCTGGACATTGAGGCGTTCACGGAATGGCTGGACGACTGCGAGCGCAGTCTGGGCTACAGCCCGGCACGCACGGCCCCGGCCGAGGCGCACACGCGGCAGGCATGATACGAGCGAGGTGTGCGTGAAGCATGGCGGCCGCGTGCTTACGGGATGCCGATGTTCAGGTCCTCCGGCCGGCCCGGCGGGTTGGTGTCGGGCACGGGCGGCGGCGTGTACTCGTCGGCGCCGGCATCCCAGCCGCCGAGCTGCGGGCGCGAGTCGCCGTCCAGATCGTCGGCGAACGCCGGGATGCTGCAGCCCTGATCGATGACGCTGGTGACGTTGGACAGGATGTGCAGGTCGCCCTGCGGCAAGTCCGCGAACCAGGCGGCCTGCGCGTTCTGGACGTTGTTGGACATGACGGGCGACGGGGCGCCGTCCCGGTTTTGAATGGCGGCGTTGGACAGGTTGTTTCGGAACACGAGGTTCGAGCTGCCCGCAAACCGGTATTCAATCGGGGCCCAGTAGGGCGTGTAGACGGTGTTGTTGTCCACGTTGACGCTTTCCGCGTATTCCAGCCCGATCCCGACGTCGGTGTGGTCGCCGGCCCCGTTGTTATAGACGAAGTTGTTCCGTATGACGCTTGAGCCGCCGTTGTGGCCGCCGTCGTAACTGCCCAGTCCGAACCCGATCCCGCGGTCGCAGTTGACGATCCAGTTCCGCTCCACCACCACGTTCTGCGGCTGGGTCGGGCACCGGTTCCAGAAATGGATGGCGTGCTCGGCCATGTCCTCCTGCTCGTTCGGGACCCGGATATTTCTGAACAGGTTGTCGCGCACGATCCAGTTCACGCCCTTGTGAATGTCGATGCCGCCGGTGTAGTACTGGTAGGCCCAGCCGCCGGTAAACTCGAAGAGGCAATTCTCGATGATGCCGTCGGTTGCGCCGACGGGGTCTTCCGGCGCCGACGAGCCCTTGATGAACTGTTCGTTGACGTTCTGGATACGGCAGTTGTGCACCCACAGGCCGGCGACGTCGGCGGGGCTCTCGCCGCGCACCTGGATGCCGTGATAGCGGCAGTAGCCGAAGGTGATGTCGGCGATGGTGACGTACGAGGCGCCGACGAGGAAGATGTGATCCGCCGTGGCGCCGGCGCCTTCGTCGGGGCCCCGGACCGCGACCGCCTCGCGCGAGCCGCTCGCACTGCGCAGGATCAGGCCCGGGCACGTGATGTTGAGCATGGAGTAAGTCAGCACGTAGGTGCCGTCCTCGAGGAGAATGGTTGCCGGCACGCCGGCTGCGTTCACCGAATCGATGCGGTCCTGGAGCTGGGAAACGGTGCTCACGGTATAGACCGTGCCCGTCGTCACGGTGAGCGGATCGCCGTAGCCCGGGTCCGCGTGGACGGCGAGGGGGAGGGAGAGGAACAGAAGACACGTTGCGAGACGGCAGGTCTCTCTGCGCGTGGCATCACTGTGTCGCATCGCTCACTCCGTCGCTTGGATAGGACCAACCAAGCCTATCACGTTTGTCGGGGAAGGAAAAGGTTCCTCTCGGGACTGTGAGGGCCATTCGTCTGTCATGAGCCCCTCCATGCGGATAGCCAGCCGTTCCGGTGGAGGGCGAGCGTCTCGCGAGCCGCTTGCACGCCTGAGGTCGAACTCCGAGTGTTGACTAGGATAGGCATGACGATTGCGGACCGGGTATGCTATATGGGGGTTGGGGGATCGACCACGGATTACAACGATTGATTGCATGCAGGGGCGACCCACATGAAACACATACCGGCGGAACGGCTGCGAGAGTTGTCCATCGCGCGGCTGCGGCACGAGGGGCTGGCGGAGGAGCAGGCGCAGGTGGTGGTGGACCACATGATCACGGCCGACCTGTGGGGGAAACGGACGCATGGGATCGGCATTCGCCTGCCGGGCGTGGTGTCGCAGGCGCGGCAAGGCGTAAAGGCGAACAGGCCGGCGATCGAGAAGGACACGGGGGCCGCCGTGCTGGTGAACGGCAACGACGCGTTCGGTTCGGTGGGCGGCGTCTTCTGCACGGACCTTGTGATCGAGCGTGTCGCGCGCCACGGGCTGGCGATGGTGGGGCTGAAGAACAGCCGGCATACGGGCATGCTCGGCTATTTTGTGGACAAGGCGGCGCGCGCGGGTGTCGTGGCGATGGCCGTTTCGCATTGCCGCCCGATCATGGCGCCGTTCGGCGGGAAGCGCGCGCTGCTGGGCACGAACCCGATCGCGTTCGCTTTCCCGCGCGCGCCGGACCCGATTGTGGTCGACATGGCGACCTCGGAGATCTCGTACGGCAAGCTGCGCGAAGCGCTGGCGCACGGCGAGCCGCTGCCGCCCGATGCGGCGCTGGACAAAGCGGGGAATCCCACGCAGGACCCGGCCGAAGCCAAGGGCGGCGCCCTGCTCCCGTTCGGCCGGCACCGCGGTTCGGCGCTGGCCGTCGCCATCCAGCTCCTGGCCGGGGTCTGCACGGGCGCGGCGCCCATCCCCGATGCAGGGACGCATTACGGGTTCCTGATCGTGGGGTTCGACAAGTCGCTATTCGTAGCCGCCGACGGGTACGAAGGCGCGCTGCAGGCATTCGTCGACGCGTACCTGGCCGTCCCGCCGCGGGAAGGGTACGAGCTGCGCCTGCCCGGCACGCGACGCCCTGCGCCCGGCGGGGAGGACGTGCTGATCGCCGTGGAAGACGACGCGGCCGCGCTGCTGGAACCGGACGTGTGATATGCGGTGCAGGGCGGGTGGAAGGGTGGAAGGCGCGCGGAGGCCGCGCCGGGCCGTTCCGCCACGGGCGGGCAGGCAGCGGCCTACCACGCGAGGCATCCCGAACCGCCTTGGTCTGAGCGCCGTTCAGGACGGCGGTCTTCGGCTACCGCTGGGTTTCGATGCGGTAGAAGGCGCGCTCGACACCGGTGATATCGTCGGTGTACGTGTTGAGCGGCGGGGTGGCCAGGATGTTGCTGCCGAGCACGGAGAAGCCGGTCGGCGCGGAGTTGGTCGTGCGTTCGAGCGTGTAGCTCTTGTTCGTAACGCTCGACCAGCTCACGACGAAATTCGAGGCGGCGCCCCAGTCCGCCTCCGCAATCTCGAACAGCGAGGCCGGGTTCGTCGGGTCGGTGCCGGCGATGAACTCGCCCCAATCGGACACCGTGTCGTCGTCGGTGTCGGGATTGTCGGGGTCCGACCCGAACACGAACCGCTCGAGCGTGTCGGACAGGGAATCGGCGTCGGTGTCGGCGGAGCGGCTGGCCTGCACGGTGTTGCCGTAGGCGCCCATGTTCACGCGCCCGCCGTTCCAGTCGGTTTCGAGCGCGTAGCCCGCGCCGGGCTCGCCGGTATCGATGCCGGGGCTGTTCGTGGCGTCGGCGCTCCACGCACCGGCGTGGTAGCTGCCCGCCGTGCTCTGGAGATGGTAGTCGGCGGCGTTGGTGTCGACGAACAGCGGGTCGCGTTCCAGGCTGTGCGCGTCCTGGCCCGTCAGGCCCTGCCACTCGGCGAACGACACGGTCTGAGTCGCAAGATAGGCCATGGGCGCGGTGTTGGTCGCCAAGAACAGGTTGTAGTCCGAGTCCGGCATCTCGTCGGTCGGCCCCCAGTACAGGGCGTAGGCGCCGGCGTTACCGGAACAGAAGATGTTGTTGCGCAGGGTCACGCCGCGGCATCGGTATTCGACCCAAAGCTGGTCGTCGGTGTTCGCGGCCACGGTGTTGTTCGACAGCACGGTGAAGTCGGAGTAGTAGAGCTGGATCCCCTTGCCGGTCGTGTCGCGCACGAGGCAGTTCCGCAGCGCGGCATAGTCCGTGTAGCGCACCTGCACGCCGAAGAGCGCATTGTCCGCCACGACGCAGTCCTCGAGCAAACCGGCGTCGAATCTGTACAGGTAGAGCCCGCACGACCCGCTTTCCCGGACATTGAGATGCCGCAGCGCGATCCCGATCCCGTCTGTCTTCACGCCGTACGTGCCGTTGGAGGCGACGTCGACGTACTCGACGGTGCAGTTGTCGGCATACAGAAAGAGGCCGTCGCTGCCGCGGACGATCTGCATCGGCGCCTGGCCCGGCGCCGGCACATTGGTGATGCCGACGGTGCGCAGCTCGGTATAGGCGGCGCCCCAGTTCTCCCAGACGCGGCTGTAGGAGCCGGTCGGATCGCCGCGGTCGAGCACGACCCCGTACGGCGAGGCTTCGAACGTGACGGGCGCGTTTGAGGCGCCGCGGTGCCAGGCCTCCTGGCTGACGGCGTTTGAAAGGGCGTACTCGCCGGTGTCGATACGGACGGTGTCGCCCGGCTCGAGGTCAAAGGCGTCGAGCACGGCCTGAACGGAAGCCTTCGGGTATTCGATACTGAGGCCGTGGTTGGCGTCGCTGCCCGGCGCGGTGCACCACAGATCGTTCGAGACGGACGCGTCGTTGACGTACCAGAGGAACGGGCCGCCGATGCGCACCGTGGCCGTGGTCTGGTCCGTGATGTTCGTGTCGTGGTTGGCCATGATCCGGACCTGGTAGAACAGGCCGGCCGTCAGGCCGGTGACGGCCCACTCATAGGAGGCGGCGCTCAGCGCGAGGTTCGTGGCCTCGGCGACGGCGGTCCATGTTTCGCCGGTGCTCAGGGAGTAGTCCAGCCGCACGGTTGCGTTGCTGGCCCAGTCCGTGCCCTGCCACGCCCAATCGATTGTCAGCGGCACAGACGGGTCCGGGTGGCTGTACCCGGTGCGCGGTTTCGAAAGGCGAATTGCGCTACCGGCCGGCGTCTTGGAGGCCTGCGCCGTCCCGCCATAGGCGCCCTGGTTGCGCCGGAGCAGGTTGTCGGGCGCCCAGGCGGTCGCGTTCGGCGCGGGTTCGCAGGCCGCATCGCCGAACCCCGCGTCGATGGCGGGGCTGTTGGACGCGTCGGCCTGCCAGCTCCCGCCGTGATAGCTGCCCGCCGTGCTTTGCAGGTGGTAGTCGTCCTCCCCCACAAACGACGGGTCCGCCTCGATACTGTGCGCGTCCTGGCCCGCAACGGCCTGCCACTGCGCGAGTGTGGCGTAGTCGTCGGAAATGTACCAGCCCATCGTGGCGCCGTCGGTCGTGTGGAAGAGGTTGTAGTCCGAGTCGAGCCCTTCGTCCCAGTACACCTCCATGAGGACATCGGTATCGCGCGCGCACAGGATGTTGTTGTAGATCGTGGCGGCGCCGGAGACATCGATCTGGCAGTAGGTGTTCCAGGCCAGCGTGTTGTTGCCCAGCACGTTGTAGTCGGAGAAGAGGGAAACGCCGTAGAACTCATTCTCGCAGATCACGTTGTTGCTGATCGCGGTGTAATCCGCCACCAGCAGGTCGATCCCGTAGGAGGCATTGCTGCAGATGACATTCCCGTCCAGCACGGCGCGATCGGCGTAGTCGAGACAGATGCCGGAGTCCAGGTTCTCGCGGATGATGCAGCCGCGTACGGACAGGTAGTGGCTTTCCTCGGCGTGGACGCCGGCGGCGTCGTTCGCGGCTAGCTCGAGCGACTCCAGCGCGCCGTGTTCCGCCGTTTGCAGTTCCACGCCGTTGTCGCCGCCGCTCACGCGCATGAGCAGGTTGCCGACGGGCGATTCGACGTCGAGCGCGGTCCGGACGGTGACGTAGTCGGCGTCTTGGACGAGGAGGACGGTGTTGCCGTTGGTGTTGTTGAGCGTCACGCCGCCGGGCGAGCCTTCGATCGTCATCGGCGCGACCGCATGGCCGGCGTCGTTACTGCCGACGACGACGGTCCCGTCCAGGTCGTAGACGCCGGTATCGACGCGGACCACGTCGCCCGGCTCCAGGTCGCAGGTGTCGAGCAGGGCCTGGAGCGACGCCTTGGGGCTGTCGGCCGACGTCCCGGCATTGGTGTCGGCGCCGGGCTGTGTGCACCACTGGTCATTGTCGGTGTTGCCGTCATTGACGTAGTAGGCGGCGCGCAGGACGAACGTGGCGCCGAGCGTGCCGTCGATCATGGGGTCCGCGACCCAGACGACGCGCAGCGAGTAGCCGTCGCCGCGCGCCAAGCCGGTCGTATCCCAGTCGAAAGCGCTCAGGTCGTACGCGAGCGATTCGGCGCCGGTGATCGTCTGCCAGGTGACGCCTGCGTCGTCGGAGTAGTCCAGCCGGACGGTGTCGGCCGGCCCCCAGGCCGAGCCGGCGGGCGTCCAGGTCACCTGGACGGTGGCGTCCAGGTCGAACAGGTCGCCCGGCAGCGGAGCGGTGATTGCGAGGGTGCGATCCTCGATGATCGAGAAACCGGCGTCGGACGCATCGAACACGTTGGTGTCGCCGGCGAACGAGACGCGGACTCTGTACGCGTGGCCGGTGCCCAGCCCGGCCGTGTCCCAGTCGAAGCCGGCGGCATCCCAATCCAGGTTCGTGCCGCCCGGCACGGGGGTCCAGGCGGCGCCGCCGTCGTCGGAGTAGTCGAGCCACACCGTGTCGGTCGCCTCCCACCCGTCGCCGTACCCGCGCCAGCTCACCGCCACCGGTGCGTTGGTCACCGCGCGTTCGCCGCCGTTCGGCGCGATGAGGCGCAGGAGCCTGGCCGGCAGCAGCGGGCAAGCGGACAGATCACTCTCGAAGTAATCGGCCGGCGTGTCGTCGCCCGCCGAAAGCCCGACGACCCCTTCGCCGGCGTCGATCCCGAGGAACGAGAGGACGATCGTCCCGTCGTGGTAGAGTTCCGCCTGGAACGTGCTGCTGTTCTCGATCCTGTATTCAGGCGCGCCCTGGTACGTCACGACCAGCCTGTCGGCCAGTTCTTTCCAGCTCACGTCGCCGGGTTCCGGCCAGAAATCCGCGAACAGCGCGGCTATGCGCGGCAGCTCGAAGTGGGAATCGAGTCCCGGCATATAGCTCATATCGCCCTCGTCGAACGTGATGTAGCCGTTGCTGCCGACGAACACATTGCTGCGGCTCAACCCGTAGAGCGCGACGGCGCCGTTGGTGAGCGGCACCACGGCCCAGCCGTCGTCGGGCAGGTCCAGCGGCGTGCCGTTGGTCGGGTCCGTCGGCAGCTCGGAAATCGCGCGGCGGTATGCCGTGTAGAAGTCCGGCGAATCGCTCGGCAGGAACAGGAGCGAACTGTTCGTCAGATCGAAGGATTCGGCGTCGAAGAATTGGGTGAAGTAGTCGGGCGGCTGAAAGAGGGTCACCTCGCCGCTTGCTCCGCTCATGGCGTCTTGCGACACGGCGGAGAACACGGCGGTAGTCGGCGTGGCGGCGACCGAGACGGTCATGCCCAGGCCCGTGAGATCGGCGACGCCGTTGACGAAGTTGGAGGGGGCGAGTTCGTCGCCGCTTCCGCCCAGCCCGCCGACCGTCACGCCCGGGGCCTGGACGGCGATGGGGAAGCGGCCGGTCGGGACGTAGCTGTCGAAGCTGGTGATGAGCACGCCGTTGGTGTCGAGCGGCTCGATCGTACACTCCCCGTACACGGCATACCCGTTCGCCTGGGTGGGCGCCATGGTGAAAGCGAAGGCGGCGAGCGGCCCGGCAACGGCAAAGGTCGAGTCGGAGGTGTCGGTCACGTTGGTGTCGGCGGCACTCGACGCCCGGACCAGATACTGCGTACCGAGCGGGAGGGCGTCGGTTTCCCAGGCGTACGTGCCGCTGTCGTAGGGCACGTTGGTGGCGCCGGCGACATCCTGCCAGTTCGAGCCGGCGTCGGCGGAGTATTCGAGGTGAACGGCGTCGCCGTTGGTCCAGAGCTGTCCGAAGGCGCCCCACTCGACCCCGACGGTTGCGCCTTGCTCGAGCCCCTCGCCGCCGGCCGGGTATCGGAGGCGGACCACGCGTGAGGTCATCACCGAACCGACCGCCTGCATCAGGTCGAGCCGGCCGCCGGTCACGCACTTGCCGGCGAGCGCGGGCAGCGGCTCGGTCCCGTCCAGCAGCGCCTGGCGCACCTCCATGTGCGACATGCCGGGCCCCGCGACGCCCCAGAGCAGCGCGCAGGCGCCGGCCACATGCGGGGTGGCCATCGACGTGCCGCTTTTCTGCCCATACTGATGCGAAGGGATGGTGCTCCAGATGTTCTTGCCCGGCGCACCGAGGTCGACGGTGGTCGCGCCGTAACTGGAAAAACTGGCCAGGAGGTCCGCATCCGTCGTGGCGGCCACGGCGATGATGTTTGACACGTCGTAGCTCGAGGGGTAGTGCGCGATCGTATCGGTGTCCTCGCTCGAGTTGCCGGCGGCGGCGACGAAGAGCAGGCCGGCGGCGTGCGCGGCCTCGATCGCCTCCTTCATGGCCACCGAATAACCCCCGCCGCCCCAGCTGTTGTTCATGACCTGCGCGCCCATCGCCGTGGCGTACTCGATGGCCTCGATCGCGTCGGCCGTGCTGCCGGAGAAGGTCCCGATGAACTTCAGCGGCATGATCCGGACCTGCCAGCACACGCCGACGACGCCTTCGGCATTGTTGCCGACCGCGCCGATGGTTCCGGCCACATGCGTGCCGTGCCCGCCGACGTCCATGGGGTCGTTGTCGGAATCATAAAAGTCCCAACCCCGCACGTCGTCCACGTAGCCGTTGCCGTCGTCGTCGAGGCCGTTCCCGGCGATCTCGGCCGGGTTGGCCCAGATATTGGCGGCCAGGTCCGGGTGGTTGTAATCGACGCCGCTGTCGATCACGGCGACGACGACGTGAGAGGTGGTGGCAATGTCCCACGCCTCGATCGCGTTGATGTCCGCGCCGGGCACGCCGCCGGTCTGGCCGGTGTTACGCAAGCCCCAGAGCTGATCGAAACGCGGGTCGTCCGGGGTCAGATAGGCCTCGACGATGTAGTTCGGCTCGGCGTAAAGCACATCGGGATGCTGTCGGCAGGCCTCGATCGCCTGTTTCAGGGGCTTGTCGCTGTTCACGCGGATGCGCTGCCACCGCCCGAAGTTGAAGCGCCTGCTGTGCAGCACCCGGATGCCCGCCGTGGCGGCCAACTGCGCCATGGCCGGTTCGGCCCGAGCCGGCCGGAAGCGGACGAGGATCTCATCGGCGACGGCATGCGGATCGTCGGGTATCGGCGCGCCGCGGGCGCGCGCAATCTCCGCAGCGGTCGGTACGGGTGGCGCGCCGCGGCCGCGCGCCGGCACGGCGCGGGCGTCCGGGCGGAATTCGCCGGGAGCGGAGTCGGGCAGCAGGAGGCCAAGCGCGCAAAGCGCCGCATACACGTACCGTTGCGAAGCCCGCGTAAAGCCGCCGGCCCGCCGCCTGAGAGATAGAAGGAAGGGCTGTCTCATGGATGCCGCCCGGCCACCGCCTCATTTTACCAGACGTCGCCCGCCGGACACAAGGAAACTCTGGAGTATTGAATTTCGGGACCGGCGCGCCTATCCTGCTTCGTGCGTGTCCGCCGCGCGGGGCCGCACGCACCTCGGCCGAACAGCATCCTGTCCGGTTGCACGGGATAGGATAACGCAAGGAGCGATTCAGAATGGAATTCAAGGACACGCGCCCCCCCGACGACGCACGCTACTATCGGTTCAGGCACACCAACAGCGTCTTTCCCATGCCGGCGTGGGGGAACCTGGCCGGCTGGCGGGAAGAACGCGAACGCATACGGCGGCACCTGTGGCTGTGTTCCGGGCTGAACGCCGGGACGGCCGCCTTCAAGGCCAAGGGCAAGGTCATCGCGAGCTTTCGGCACGAAGGGCTCACGGTAGAGAACATCTGCATCGAGACCCTGCCCGGGCTCTACGTGCAGGGCAACCTCTACAAGCCCGCGGGCGGGAAAGGGAAGCGGCCGCTGATCCTCAACCCGCACGGGCACGGACTGCGGTCCCGCACGGTGCCGATGTCGGGCGCCTCTGTCCCGCACCGGGCGATGAACCAGGCGCTGCTCGGCTTTGCGGCGTTCGCGTGGTCCATGATCGGTTATGAAGAGGACACCAAACAGCTCGAGCACCGCTCCCTGCTGCAGGGTGACGAGAAGGCGCTCTGCAACCTGTACGGGCTCAGCATGTTCGGGCTGCAACTGAACAACTCGATCAAGGTCCTGGACTACCTCTGTTCCCGCGCCGACATCGACACCGCACGCATCGGATGCACGGGCGAATCGGGCGGCGGCACGCAGACCTACTACCTGGCCGCGCTCGACGAGCGGGTGCGGGTGGCCGCCCCGGCGGTCATGCTCTCGGGGCACATGCAGGGCGGCTGCGTCTGCGAGAACGCGCCCTTGCTGCACCTGCCGTACAGTACCGTCCACTACGCCGGGTTGATCGCGCCCCGGCCGCTGCTGCTGCTCGCCTGCACGGGCGACTGGACACATCATGCCAGGGAGCGGGAATACGCCAGCCTGAAGAAGCTCTACCGGCTGTACGGTGCCGAGCGGGCGCTGGCCTGCTTCTACCAGGACGCGCCACACAACTACAACAAGCCGTCGCGCGAGGCGGTCTACGCCTGGATGAAGCGCTGGCTGCAGGACAGCCGCTTCCGCGCCGCGCGGATCCCGGAATCCGAGCAGCCGGTTCCTGCCTCGGATCGGCTGCTCGTCTTCAAGTCGGCGGTGCCCCCGCGCCGGAATGCGATCCGGTCGCAGAAGAGCCTCCTCAACATCTGGATCCGTCTTCATAGCGAACCGGACCGGGCCGAAGACACCGCGGCCGCCCTGTGCCTGGCTATCCCGCCGAAACGGGACCTTCTGATCCGGGGGGTGACGCCCCGGCACGCGCGCGGGGCCCGCGAACTCGGCCAGAACCACGTCACGTACGGGCGTTTTTCGGAAGACAGCACGCTGTCGTGCCACTTCGTGCTGCCGGAACGCGGGAAGCGCTGCTTCATCGTCGTGCGGGACTGGCGGGAACTGCGGCAGTGGCGGCAGGCCGTGCGGAAACCGCCCCGGCATGTCGCCAGCCGGATCCGGTGCGGGGACGGCGTTCTGATGCCGCTCCTGTTCGCGCAGGGCAGCACGCATCCGGTCCGTCAGCGCCGCCTGGAGTTGGAAGGCTCCTATCTGTACACGTCGTTCAACAAGACGGCGCATATGTGCCAGGCCGACGACATCGTGACGACCGCCGTGATGGCGGCGACCGAACTCGGCGTCGCGCCGCCGTCATTGACGCTGGTGGCCAGCGGGTCCGTCGCGCTGCCGGCCCTGCTGGCGTGGGCGGCGCTCGCTCGGCGCTCGGCCGTCGGCGCGTTCGCCGGCGATCTGGGCGGTCTGAACCTGAAAGACCCGGCAACCTGGGTGCGGCACGCCTATTTCCCGCTCCTGCTGCGGGCCGGCGGGATCAAGGCGCTGGGCCGCCTCTGCGGCCGGCGGCGGGGACTGGTGAGCGGGGTCCCGCGTGCGTGCCGCGGATTGTTCCCCGCCTCGTTTCGGGTGTTGACCCGGCCGCTCGCCGCGGCGGAGTTGCTCACGATGGCGGCTGATCTGCCGGCCAGGCTGGACCGGGGCAAGAGCCGCTGACTTCTGAACTCCGACCTCTGCCCTCTGGGTTGCGGGCGAAGCCCGCACTAGCCTGATCTATTCATGAACGTCGTCGTAGCCGCAGCAGATGGCTCATGAATAGATCAGGCTACGGGCCCATCGCCAGCAGATCGTGGATGGCAAAGGCGAGCAGGAACAGAATCAGCATCCCTCGCACCCACCCCTTCGCCCACCTGATGCGAACCCCGCGTCTGTACCGCTGGCGGGCGTCGAGCGCCCAGAACACGATGCTGGGGGCCAGGCCGCCGAGCATGAGCCACAGCGCACTCTGACGAAGACAGACGTTGTTCAGGGCCATGGCCGCCAGGAGGGCGCCCACACTGATGAAGAGGCAAAACGTGCCGCACACGCCGGGCGTCGTGTGCCCCGATTCCGGCCCGCCATCCTCATGCGAGACCACGTAGCGCCCGCCGCACGAGAAGCAGAATTGGCGCCCGCACGTGGTGGTCGATTGCCACGACTTACAGTACGGACACCGCACCCGAACGCGCCCTTTGAAATTTTGCATCGCTGCCCCCCTGCCCGGCTCAAACAGCCTTCCGCGCCCGCGTGTGTCGACCACCCGTACATAGTCCTAATCGGAAACCGGCGGCCGGCACTTAACCCGAAAGGCGCGTTTTCTTGGCGTTCGAGCCTCGCCGCGCATTGCGGCTTCCCTTGCCGGCCGGGAATCTCTATCCTCACGGGAATGAGCACACGGCATCTGCGCGCGCACGGCTCGCTTTGGCCCGCCCTGTGCCTGGCCCTGACCGCGGGGGTTCGGGGCCAGGGCACGCTTCGCGACGCGCTGCCGGGCCAGCCCCTGCGCTGGCGGTTGAACGTCGAATCCGCCCTCCGGTACGATCAGGAGGTCCCGGTAGCTGAACAGGAGGTCCGTCTGCAAACCTGCATCTGGGAGGCCGAGCTGGGCGCGCCGCTTTACGAGGCCGACGGCAGGCGGCTCGTGTTCAGGCCGTATTTCCACCGCCGGCACCATGCGGGCACGCCGTCTCTGCCGGATACCGGCGACCCGTTGCCCGAAGACCTGTACGCGATCGGCGCCCTGTTCTCGTACAGCCACTATCCGGGCGACCGTACGGGCTGGGTCACCAGTCTGAACGTCGGCTCGGCCAGCGACAAGCCGTTCAACAGCTACGCGGAAACCGCCATCGATGTGCTCGGCTACTACGTGAGGCCGAGCGGCGGGCCGAACGCCTGGCTGTTCGGGGTGGCGTTCTCCAACAACCGCGCGTTCCTGCCCTACGTGCCGCTGCCCGGCGTGGCGTATATGTGGAACTCGCCGAAAGGATGCCGGGCGGTGATCGGGTTGCCGTTTGCCTCGTGCACGTATCGGCCATCCGCGGCCTGGGAGTGGCACGCGGCGGCGAACCCGTCGCCGGGCGGCACCGCACGCGTGCGATACACGCCCGTCCGTCCGCTCACGCTATATGCGCAGTTGTCGACGGACCGCCAAGGCTATTTCCGCACGGAGCGAGACGATGCGCGCGAGCACCTGTTCGCCTTCGACCATGTGGCGCGGCTCGGGCTCATCGTCCGGCCCGCCCGCGGCCTGGCCCTGGAACTGGCCTGCGACTACGCCGTGGCGCGGTTCTACTTTGAAGGGAGAAGCTACAGCGATCGCAATGATAATCGCATCGATCTGGAAGACGGACTGCGCGCGCGGGCAGCGCTGCACTGGTATTTTTCGCGCCGGCTGCCGGAAAGGTGACGATCGGTTCAGCCGCCTTCTTCCCGTCAGGCGGGCGAGGGCGCCGGCGGCCCACAAAAAGCCTTCCAGCCTGCATTCTACGCTGTATCTCGGCGCGAAAATGGTGTATACTGACCGACTCTCGAAGAAAACAGGCTCTCGGCGCAGGCGAGGCGAGCAAGGCGGGCGGCGCCCGGCATTCTCTCGGGCGTGTGGCAGCCGGCAGACAAGGTGGTGCGCACGATGGGAGTGAAGGACTACCTCGGACAGCTCGTTGGGGGCGCGGCCGACATCGGACTCGTGCGCAGGGCGCTGGAGGCCGACCTCAACGACGTCGACCCCTGCAGCCGGGCCGCGAAGGCCCGGCTGGTCGAGATGGGCCTCGCCCCGCCGGCGGCACTGAAGGCGCTTGCCTACCACAGGTCCTACGACAAGTACGGGTATGTGCCCGCCCCCGAGACGCTCGATCGAATCGTCCAACTGGCGGACCGGGAGGGCAAGACCGGCCATCTGACGGCATGCCTGGAACGGCCCTTCTTCCTGGTCAAAGCCGCCTGGCTCGCCGAGCACGCGCCGTTCTTCATCTTCCGCGGCTCGAGCAGGGCCGAAGAAGTGGATGCCCTGATCCTGGACCTCGCGCGTCAGTACCGGCTGCTGTTTCTGGAGCATTCGGTCGGCTCGGTCTTGTGGCGCCGCCAGACGAACCCGAGCCGGCTCCGCCGCACCACGTTCTGGGAAAGTAAAGTGCTCGATCCGCTGGACCTGATTCGGCAGACCATGGAGGACAATCTGGAAGGGTTGGAATTGAGTGTGGACTTCCATCCCTTCAACTTCGCCCGGCTCCTGCCGGAGGAGATCGCCGACGACAAGCGCGAACAGATCCGCGCCGCGTGCGAACGCACGGGCGTGAAGATAGACATCCATTCGCCGATCATCGGCCCGTATGTCCCGTCGCCCGACCCGGGCAAAGGGAAGCAGAGCTTCTTCGACCCGGCCAAGGCGCTGGGGATCCAGCTCGAGACGATCCAGCTGGCCAGGGCTATCGGCGCGGAGGCGGTGGTCGTGCACCTGATCGACATGGCGAATAGCGGGCCGCTGCTCCAGTTGGTGGAGGCGGCGGCGGGCAGCGCCGTTCGCGTCACGCTGGAGAACTACTGCCACCTGCCCGCCACGCAAGACGCGCAAACGTACGTCGCGTTTCTTGAGGATTTCGTCTCGCGCCTGCCGCCGGAACTCAGAGCGCGGAACTTCGGCATCACGCTGGACCTGGGCCATCTCAACATCGAGGGGGACGACCCGCTGGTCGGCGCGGAAACCGTCGGCCGCTGGTGCCGGGACCGGGCGATCTACCTCCGCGTGCATGCGACGGACAACTACGGGCGATTGCTGTACGGACCGCCCCATTACAGCGCCGATGTGCACGCCAACGTGGCCGGCCGCGGCATCAACAGCGGGCTCATCATCCGGATGCTGCGCAGCATGGGGCTGCAGTTCAGTGTGGTAGCCGAGCAGATCAAACCGCTCACGCGCGAGGATGTGGACGTGATCGACGACGCCCAGACCGGGGGCCTGGACAAGCCCTTCGAAGCCTACGTGGAGCTGGGCCGTGCCCGGCTCGCGGACGTGGAGTTCGACGCCTTCCTCGCGGGCGAGTTCCTCGAGAAGGACGCCTACCGCTTCGTCGCGGGCCTGCACGACGTGGCGGCCCTGCGCGAATACGCCGTGTATCGCCGGATCCAGGACAAGAAGTTCCTCTCCGTCGACGAAGCCAAGAAGCTGTCACAGGATTTCATGAAGATGCCCGCCCGCCTCAAGCGCGACCTCACGACCTATATCGACGACCTGCTGCTGCCGGTCCAGACGGAAACGGGCACCATCCGCAAGACGCAGCTCGACCTGATTTGCCAGAACCTGAACGGGGCCCTGTTCTGGACGATCTCGAGCGAACACATGAACGACGTGTTCGAGACCGATCGCCTCTATCGCAAGGACGAGGTCGTCTGCGAACAGGGCCAGACGGGCACGGAGATGTACTTCATTAAGGAAGGCTCCGTCGGCGTCTTCCTCGACCGCGTCCAGGTGGCGACGCTGGGGCTCGGCGAACTGTTCGGCGAGATCAGCCTCTTCTACAACGTGCCGCGCTCGGCCACCGTGAAAGCGGCGGAGGAGGGGACGCGGATCGGGGTGCTGACCCGCACGGACCTGGCGAAGTTGCTCGAGAGCCGCCAGCCGTTCGTGCACGAGCTGGTCTTCCGCCTCTACAGCATTCTGCCGCAGCGGCTGCGCAACATGAACGAGAAATACCGCGCGGCGATCCAGAAGCTGCGGCTCGTCTCCGGCAACGATTCCAGCGAGCTGGTCCTGCTCACCCAGACCGAGGCGCGCGGCGACTGGCTGGGCGCCGATTTCCTGGCCACGCTCTCCGTCGACGACGCCCTCACGATCAGCGAGGAAGTCCTCGCTTTCGAGACGGGCGAACGAATCTTCGACGAGGGGGACGAGGCCAACGGCGTCTACTTCGTACTGGAGGGGCAGGTCGCCGTTTCGGTCGCGGGCAACGACGGCAAGCGGGTGGCACTCGCGGAGATCCAGGCCGGCGAGATATTCGGGGAGATGGCGCTGATCGACAAGAAACCGCGCTCGGCCCGCGTCGAAACGCTGACCCCGGCCAAGCTCGCGTTCACCGGCAGCGAGACGTTCGAGGCGTTCATCGATAGCCGGTCGGACCTCGCCTTCCGGCTCATGGGTTTCATCTGCCTCTCCATCTTCAAACGCATCCGCAGGCTCGACCAGGTCTATTCCCAGCTGAAAGAGGGGAACGGGGGCCGCGCGGCGACATGAGCCGTCCGCGCGGCGCCGGCTTGCAGCTCGCCGGATTTCCGCGGAAATTCGTGCCCGGCTGAACCGTTGTGCGGCAGGGCTAGCGCGCGGCCAGCCACTTCGGGATGCTGAACCGCACGGTCTTCAGCGGGTCGACCACCTGGCACACGTGCAGTTCGCCGACGAGGCTCATCAGGCGGACGGCCTCGCTCGGGTCGAGGCCGGCGATACCGGTCAGGTACTGATGCGCCTTCTCGAGCGCAAGCTGTTCGCATGCGTCCAGGCTCCTGGCCGAAGCGAGCAGGTGGACCCATCCTTCGCTTTCCACGCAGGGCGTGGGCAGGAAGTCGGGCAGAACGCGGCACTGCAGGACGAGCTCGCCGGAGACTTCCGCGCCGCAGCCGCAGACCTCGCCGTCCCCCATCAGCGCGTGCAGATCGCCCGCGGCCAGCAGCGCGCCGTCCACGTTCACGGGGAAGTAGACCGTGACGCCCGCCACGATCTCTTTGCAGTCCAGATTCCCGCCGTGCGGCCCGGGCGTGGTGGTGGGCACGGGCTCGCCCTGGGGCGCCGTGCCGATGACGCCAACCATCGGCCGGACCGGAACGCTGTGCCCTTCTCTCAGGAGCACGGCCCCATCCTTCACGGGGTAGACCGCCGTCTTCCGGCCGTCGGGATAGGCGCCCGCCGCCCACGGTTTCGGGCCGACCACCATCACCGCCGCATCGCAGATGCTGATCGCCTGGATGCTCACCCCCAGCACGTCGCCCGGCCGCGCCCCCTCCACATAGACCGGCCCGGTCGCCGGGTTCGCGAACGGCCCCATCTCGCGCGGGAAATCGTCCTGCTCGGAGCGAACCCGCCCGGCGTAGCAGTCCTGCAACTCGAGGCAGAACGTTTCATTCTCGGCTACACGCAGCGCCGGCTCGTTGGCCGCCGACAACGCATAGACGACTTTCTCCTTCGCAACCCGTTGCATCCCTGTCTCCTTCCTCTCGGCGCCGGATCGGCCCTATTCGCGTTCATTCGCGTTCATTCGCGGTTCCGTTTCGTGGCCGGGAAGAGATAATCAAGGAAGTGGCGTGCGACCTCTTCGCCTTCCGGCGGCGAGATGGCCAGGTCGGCGCTGGTTTCGATGACCCACCACTTCCGCGCTCTGCGGTTGACGAGGAAATCGACGCCGAAGACCGGCACCTGGAAGAGCCGGGCGATCTTCTCGGCGTATTTCACCAGTTCGCGGTCCACGGATTCGGTGATGATCCGGATCGTCCCGCCGGTGTGGTAATTGGACGTCCTGCGCACCTGGACGCGCCGGCCCTTGCGCGGCACGGCGCCGTAGGAGAGGCCGAAGGAGGCCAGATTCCGACGCGTCTCGTTGTCGAGCGGAACCTTGTTGCTCGGGTCCTCGGCATCCGCGTTCTTCTTTCGGATCAACGTGCGAATGTCGTCTTTCCCGTTCCCGACCACGCGCGCCGGGGTGCGTTCGATGGCGGCGACGAACCGATAGTCCACCATGATCAGGCGATGATCGACACCCTCGACGCACTGTTCGAGCAGAATCTTCTCGTCGGGGTATTTCGCGGCATCCCTGACGGCCTGGCGCAGTTGCCACGGGGTCTTGATGGCCACCGCCACGCCGCGCGCGCCCCATTCCTTGTTCGGCTTGACGACAATCGCGCCGTGCTTGCGCAGGAACCGTTCCGCCTGCCGCGGGTTGCGGTACACGGCCTGGTCGGGCACCGAGATGCCGTTCTGGCGCAGGAATTGGTTGGCCAGATGCTTGTCCTGTGCAATTTCGTACGTGACCGCCCCGACCTTGTCCGTCAGCGAATTGTAACACCGCACTCGCCTGCCCCCGTGGGACAGCTCGAAGATCGGGGTATCGTAGTCGATGACCCGGATGGCGATCCCGCGTCGCCGCGCCTCATCGGTGATCGTTGTGGTATAGATGGTGTCCATGGTTAAACCATTAGAGGTGAATCGTCAGAGTTCCGGTGACCCGTCAGAGTTCCGGCTTCAGCCGGAAGTCTCCGCGCGGCTTGAGGTGCGCGGGTTCCCGCCGGGCGTACGCCCGGCGGGGAGGCGGGGCTAAAGCCCCGTCAAAGCTTCCGTCTCAAGGCGGAACTCTGACGGGTTTCTAGAGTCCCTTCAGGAACCGCAACCCCTCTTCATGCACGCGGTCCAATTCCTCCTCGGGGAAGCCTTCAATCTCGACCGTCATCACGCCGGGATAGCCGTTGGCGATGAGTTTCCGGACGACTTCGGCGATTTTCGCATCGCCCTGGCCGAGCACCGTCCCCTGGGCTTTGCCCTCGGCCACAACCTTCTTGTCCTTCAGATGCGTGTGCAGGATGCGGTCGCCCAGCACGTCGATCGCGTTGACGGGATCCACACCCGAGACCTGGAAGTTCGACGTGTCGAGCGTCACCCCGATGTTCGGCGAGCCGATCCGGTCGAGGATCTCCCGCATCGCGTCCAAATCGCAGCCGAACTTGCCGTGGCTCTCGATGGCCAGCTTCTTGTTCAGCCGCTCCGCGCCCGGCACGGTCTTCTTGAGAATCCGGGCCACTTCCTCAATGCACTCTTCCTGCGTGCGGCCCTCCGGGATCTTGCCGCCGGAGAAAATGCGCAGCACGGGCACATCCAGCGTTTCCGCCGCCTTCAGGCAGATGTCCACCATCTCCAACTGCTTCTGCTCTTTCACCTCGTCAAAGCAGAGGAAGTCGGTTGCCGGGCTCAGCGCGACGATCTGGAGGCCGTGCCTGGCGGTGACCGCCTTGCTGTTCCGCCACGAGTCCGGTCCTTCCCGCACGTCCAGATGGAAGCAGGGCTGATGCGCGATCAACTCGATCCCCGTGTACCCGAACTGCGCCAGTTTGCCGGCCGCCTCGTCCAGCGTACGGCCTTTGTAGCCCCACGTGTTGCATGCATAGTCCATCGTCGCTGTTCCTCCTGTCCTGCTCCCCTCTCCCGCACAACGCAAAAGGCCGGCCGACCCCGGCCGACCCGCACGGCCCGCCGCCCCCGCAGCGGGCCGTCAACGCATAGACCATACCCGATCGGGCCCCGACTAGCAATGGCTTTGGTCTTGAAAACCCGACGGCCGTGCGACTACTGTCGCGTCTATCAACGGGAAGGGCCGGGTGATGAATACCGCGCTCGGCCATCCCGACGAGCTGTGGAGCCGGGACTGGTTCCGGCAGCATATCGCCGGCTGCGTCATGTGGGCCGGCGGGGCGGCGTGAGGCGCATCGGCCGCAGCGGGCCGCGGCCCGCGATCTCGAGTTCGACGGGATCGGAGAGGGCGACCAGATCCCGGATATCGAACTGCTCGAACAGCCCGAAGCAGAAGGCGACGGGCTCGGCCACGTAACTGACCTGCCGATCGATCAGGCGGCGGAGTGTATCCGGCACGTCGGCCTGGATGCGGCCGATGCCCTTCGGCCGCAGCGCCGCGGCGCACAGGGCCGCCAGGCCGGCGGACAGGCCCTCGGCCACGATGTCGACGCGTGCGGCGCCCGCGCGCGAACGAACCCAGCCCAGCAGCGCAAGCAGCTGCGCCACGCAGAGGCCGAGCGGGCGATCGCCGGCGGCAGCCACGCATTCCATGAAGAGGTAGTGGCGCTCGCCGCCGGCGATGACCTGCTCGCCGAACGCAAACAGGTCGGCCGCGAAGACGCGACGGCGCTGCCGAAGCGCGGCCTTGACCGCCGCGCCGGCTTTCGCACGGCCGGCCCCGGAAATCACGAGCGTCGGGATACCCGCTCGGGCCGGCCTGAATTCGGTGACCGGCACGCGCCAACGGTCCATGCCCAGTACGACGTGCGCGACGCGGACGCCGCCGCTCCTGCGCGGCTTGCCGGCCATGCGTGCGCGCACGGCGTACGCCGGCGGCAGACGCAGCACCTTCGCCAGCCGTTCGCGATCCTGCGCGCGGGTGTGGAGCGAAGAGCGCCGCTTCGGCAGCCCGTTCGCCAAGTCCGCGGCGATCGTGACGAAGGTCGGGTTGTCCGGCGGCAGGCCCACGGCCAAATCCCACTCCGAGAAGATTTCGCCGTCGCACGGGATGTCCGCAGTGGGCATGTCGAGTCCCCATGCGTCCTTGAGAAAGACGTAGAGCTGCTCGCGAATATCCTTCTCGTAGTTGTGCGTACCCGGGTCCTCGTTGGCATAGAACTGGATGCGGTCCTTGACGCCGAGACAGCCGTAGACGCGTCTGGCGGGCTTGAACAACGCGGGCCGCATGAATTCGGGCCGGAAGATACTGTCGTTCACGCTGTGCACGAGCAGCGCGGGCCGCGGCGCGAACATGGCCGTCAGCGTGTCATAGTCGGCGACGGTGCAGAGGTCCACCGGCGTCTGTTCCAGGTCGCCGTGGTCCTGCGGGCGAACCGTGGCGCGATGCCAGATCGGGGAGTGGCCGGAGACGGGGATGACGGCCCGGATCCGCTCGTCCAGGGCGGACAAGACGGCCGTCTGCCAGCCGCCGCCGGAAAGGCCCGTCATGGCGACGCGTTCAGGATCCGCATGCCTGTGCGCGAGCAACACGTCGAGCCCGCGCTTCATGGCCAGGACCATCACCCCGACGCCGGCGACCCCGCACAGGTCGATGTGGCCCTGCTGCATGTGCAGCCCACAGCCCTGCAATTCGCCCATGCCCACGAACTCGGTGTTCAGCGCCAGCATCCCGCGCTTGGCCAGGTTGATGCAGCGCACCTGCTTGTAGGGCATCGCTTTGCCGCCGGCATGATGCCCGTTGACGTTCAGCACCGCCGGCACCTTCCCCTTCAGGCCGGCGGGCTCGTAGAGCAGCGCCGGAATCCACATGCCGGGATAGCCCTCGTAGCGCAGCTTGCGGATACGGTAGCCCTTCCCCGTCTCGATAACGCCGCGCCACTGGACCTTCGGTGGCGCCTTCAGGATACCGCGCTGGTGCCCGCGCAGATACACCTTGGCCAGCAGGTCCCTGCGAATCGCGGCGGTACGCCGCCGCCATTCGGCGGGATTCGCAGGATAGCGAATCTTCGGCAGCTTCTCCCGGAAATACGCGTTCATGATGCCGTCGTGCTTCTTGCCACAGAGTTTCCGCTGCAACGCACGCGTGATCTGTTGCAGGTTCACGGTTGTGCAACTCCCGTCAGCTTTTCGATTTTCGATTGCGATTGCCCGTCTGGGCTCCCGCGGGGCCGCGACGGGCCGGTGGCAGACGGTCCCCAGCGAAGTCTAGGCCGACTGCCTGCCGTTTTCAACCCCGCGCTAAAAGAGCAAAACGGGTGTTACCCGCAATTCGAATGGAGGGCCGGGCTCCGTCCCGACCGCTCACGGGAAATCGTACACGATGACCCTCGGCCGGCACGGAGGCCGGCCCTCCAGAAGGTGTTCGCTCAGGCCTGTATCTTGAGAGAGAAAGCGTCAGCGGTGCCGGTGGTACAATTCGCGGGTGCGTTCGATGTAGTAGTAGAAATCGGCGTAGCTGACTTCCGGCGGGACGTGATGGTCGAGCGAGGGCAAGTAGCCGCCTCGCTTGAACATCAAGGGCAGTTTCGCTTCCAGTTCCCGGTCGATCGCCTCCCGGCCCTTGGCAATCTCCCGCTTGTCGATCCCGCCCGCAATGATCAGGTCCGGGTATTGCTCCGCGATGCGACAAATGTCCATGCCGGCAGCCACTTCGAACGGGAGCACGCCGTCGATTCCGCCCTCGAGCCAAAGCGGAATCAGTTGTGCGACGTCGCCGTCGGAGTCCAGCAGGAACTTGCAGTCGCACAGTTGCCGGAAAAAGCCGGTCAATTCCTTGTAATACGGAAGCATGAATTCCCTCACCAGCGCCGGCGAGATGAGCGGCCCGTTCTTGTAGGACATGTCTTCCCACACGAAGATGAAGTCGAAGTGTACGTCGCGCAGGATCTGGGAGTAGACTTCCTTGATGAAGCGCAGATGATGCGCGTTGATGGCGTGGATCAGCTCGGGCTGATCGTAGTAGGCCAGGAGCAGATTCTCGACGCCCATCAGGTCGCGCGGCCAGCCGAAGAAGCTGATCTCCGTTCCGCCCATCACAAGCACGCTGTTGCGGTCGTTGAGCGCCCGTGCCTGCTCTTCCCAATCGGCTGGAAAGCGGGCGGAGTCGGCGGGATCGAGCCGTTCGCGGAGTTGTTCGAAGTCGTGCAAGTTCGCGACCGGGTGCCGCAGATACCGGGGAAGCGCCGTGGTGTCCTTTGACACCTCCTTGACGATTCCGTTCGCGTCCCGAATCACCCGCGTGGTTGCCGTCTCGGACAGCACCTCTTCCTCGAAGGGCGGGAAGATCCGCACCGCCACCGGCGCCCGGTGATACCGGGTGATGCCGACCGCGTCCCAGGGCGTGTCTCCCGGCATCCCTTCCTCACGCCAACGCGCTACGCTCTCGGGCCAGTACCCCCACTCGAACTGGCACAGTTCCTCGGGCTTCTCGAACCGGAGCAGGGCTTGGAGGGCAGCGTTGTTGTCCGTCATCGGCGTCTTCCTCCGCCAGTCAATCGATTGACCTTCCTCAAAGGGTGGCGTACGCCGAGACGGTTGTCAATTGAATACCCAGTCTTTCGCAAGAGGCGTATCACCGCTTTGGACGCGAGCGGACAATGTCCCGGGAGATCTTCAGGAGGATGTCCGGAAGGAACGGGTTCGCTTTCCGAGGCACAGTGATGTCGAAGCGTCGCATCTGCCCGGCCAGATAGGCCGTATCCACCTCATGCCCCGCCTCAAAGATGGACTGCAGGTCATCGAGATGCTTGACGCGCAGGTGCGCAGATCCCAATACGTACAGCTTGGAGATGATCGTGTCCTCGAGCGTGAGCACGGGAACGCGACCGAAGCCGAAATCCACCTTGTTGTCCTGTGCCCGCTCCACCGCATCGGGCACCCACGGTATGGCGGGCAACAGGATGTCGACCCCCTCGCCGGACGGCCTGCCGGCGGGTCGGCCGACGATGATGCTCGGCTCCGTGCTTCGCCGTCGAATGGCAAAGAGGGGTCCCCCCGCAAGGTCGGCTTTGCGCGCCGTGCCCGCGTGCAGCCCGAGCGCCTCGATAACGGAGACGGCAGCCCGGTGGCCACCCGCACCGGTCAGCACGACCAGGTCGACATCCATGGTTACACGAGGCTCCGAGCGGTATAGCCCCGCGGCGAACCCGCCCGCAACGGCGAACGTGATCTTCCGCTCGCGCAGTTCGGCAACGGCACCTCGGAACAACGATCTAAGACTCACGGCGGCTCCTCCGTGCACGGGCGATCAACCGCAGGGTCTCCTCAATGAACGGTAACAACGTTCGAGCCCTCTCGGCCAAATTCGCAGCGCGCACCCGGCTCTCCGCTCTGGCGGCAGCGTCAAACACGACCTTCAGAATGCCCGCTTCGGCGTTGTCTGGATTGATCGCGTACAGCGGCCGATCCCCCCTTTTGGTGCGCGTGGCCAGCCCCTCCTTGACAAGCCCGGCCAATGCGCGTTCCGCCGAGTGCGGATGGACCCCGCCAAGACGGGCAAGGTACCGCAGCCCCACCGGCTCCGGTTGATTCACCAACGCTCGCAGTATCTCTGAACGAGCCCCCGAACCCAGCATGTTCCCAAGTCTTCTCATAGATATACTGTACAATTATTTTGACAGTAAATCAAGAAGATTCCGCGAGGAATCCGCCCTTCAAACTCGCCTTGACGGGCGCAAACGCAACGGTAATCCTTCCCGGATCAGCCAATAGCCGTTGCCCCACAATCAGCCATGGCGACCATCATCATGGCGAAGGAGAAGACAGATGTCCGCAAAGCAAGCTGAACGCAGCGACGTCCCCGCCCTCTTCCGCGCGGCGGTCCTGCAAGAGGTGGAGTCCATGCTCAAGCGCCTCAATCCTGAAGGCTATTTCTGGCGGGGCTCCCCGGGAGAGATCAGTCGTTGGGAAAAGCAGTTCATCTTCCCGCTCGCCTACTTCTACAAGACTCGGATACAGCTTCACGCCGCAAGGCAGGTCCTTTGTAAAGCGCAAGATGAGGGCTCGGCTGAAGGCGCATCCGAACCTGACCGGCGAGGAATCGGCCCTGTGTCTCGAGAATTTTGTGAACTGGCAGGATGGGCCGCGCGCGAAGAGCGCATTGTGGCGGGGCGAAAGGTTCCTTGGCAACGGCGCGTGCTTCGTCCGGGAGAAGGGCTGGCAGTACAATTTCTCGGTCCACACGTCCATCGTGAATCCGAGAAGTCCGTTCAGGCTCGGCCAGGAGAAGTTCTACAGCATCTGGCATCGGGCTCTGGGCGCGCTGGTGCTGGGCACTCAGGACAAACACCAGCCCCGGCACAATACGTTCTGGGCAAAGAGCGGCGAGGAGCTCGGCGTCTTTCTCGGCGGCCGGATCGGGAACAAGGCCCGGCCGCGTTACGTCGAAGCCGTCTACTCGAACGGACTGACCGGCCGG
>JAFGHX010000384.1 GCA_016929905.1 Kiritimatiellia bacterium | reverse complement strand
GTCCATACATCCGCTGGAAACCGCTTCCCCATCCGCTGCCGTCCATACATCCGCTGGAAACCGCTTCCCCATCCGCTGCCGTCCATCCATCCGTTGGAATCCTCTCCCCCATCCGCTGTCAGAACGGCGCGCTCATCCGTCGGCGGATGAGGATCTGGTCGACGGCGGCGCGATCGGAGAGCGAGAGCAGATAGGCCACCGCCTGGGCGATGTCGTCCGGCTGCATCAGCGCCCCCCGGTCCAGATCGGGGCGCGCCCGGCCGACCAGCTCGGTATCGACCCCTCCGGGCAGGACGGCACTGACGCGGATTCCGTGCTCCTGCGCCTCGACGGCCAGCGTCTTGGTCAGCCCCATCACGCCGTGCTTGGAGGCGGTGTACGCGCCCTGGCTCGGATAGCCGTTCACCCCCACCACGCTGGCGACGTTGATGATGGTGCCGCGCCGGCGCGGGATCATCATGCGCATGGCCTGCCGGCAGCAGAGGAAGGTCCCGCGCAGGTTCACCTGCAGAACGCGGTCGAAATCGGCGGCGTGTATTTCGGCGACGCGCCCGAACAGGCCGATCCCGGCGTTATTGATCAGGATGTCGATTCGTCCGTGCTGTTCGCGAATGGCCGAGAAGAGGGCGTCGACCTCCTCTTCCCGCGCCACGTCGGCGGGCACCGCCGTGGCGCGGCCGCCGGCGGCGGCGATCTCGGCGGCAACCGCCTCGATCTGTTGCCGGGTCCGCGCGGCGAGGACCACATGCGCCCCGCCCCTCCCGAGCATCCGCCCGATGCTCCGCCCGATCCCGCGCCCGGCACCGGTGACAAGCGCAACCTGATCTCGCACATCGCAAAGCGCCACACACTCACGTTCATCCGGGTTCATTCGCGGTTTGCCTCCCCTCGCCCGACGGCGGGTAGCCGAACGTCTTCTTGAAAGCGGCCGAGAAATGGAACTGACTGCTGAACCCGAGGTAAGCGCTGACCTCCTTGACGGACATATCGGTGGAGCGGAGCATCTTCATGGCGCGGTCCATCTTCAACCGGAAGAACAGGCGGGCCGGCGAGCAACCCAGAATATCCTTGCACCGGTGAGCGAGCGCGCTCTCGCTCATGCCCATGATTCCGGACATGCGCCCCACGCTGAGCGGGCGCGAGATGCGCCGGTTCAGCACCGAGACAAGACGGGAGGCGAAAGCCGCCTCGCGCGAACTCTCGACGAAATACTCGGACAGCACCCTGCGCGGGACAGCCCGCACCATGCGGTAGAAGAACTCGAGCACGAGTGCGTCCTGTATATGCGAGGAGATGAAGTCGCCCCGCTGCGATTCCTCCATCACCTTGCGGATGATGGGCACGAAATCCTTGCGGTTCGCCTTGAAATGCTGACGCTGCGGAGCGGTGCCGTCACGAAACAGGGTCGGCGTGATGCCGCCGCTTGCCTCCAGGTAGAACGCGATCCCGAAGTAGCGCACGTAGCGCCCGTCGAAATGGTCCCTGTGCCAGTCGCCCGGCTTGAGGATCAGCAGACTGTCCTTTCCGAGTTTCAGTTCCAGCTCGTTGTGCTGGCAGCAGTAGAGGCCCTCGTCCACATAGATGATCTCGTAGCGCGTATGCTGGTGCCGGGCGTAGGCGTAGGGCTGGGTGACTTCGTTGACGCCGGCCCCCGTGAAGACCGGCCGGATATCGGCCACTTGAATGAAGTCCGGCACGCGCCTGAACCCGTATTGCGAGCCGGTCGGTCCGGACTGCCGGGTGACCAGAGGTGTCTTCTGTCTGCCCATCGGCCGCCTCACAAATCACTCTTTGTCTAACTCTTTGTCTTACTCTTCGTCCCCGACCGTCGTCCGGGCCTTTGTCCGGACCTTTGTCGCGCCCCTTGCCCGTCCCGCCGCAACGGCGGGGATTCGACAAAGTTCCCGACAAGGTTCTCGACAAGGTTGGGGACCCCCGCATCCTACCAAACCCCGCCCCAAACGGAACCGTTTTCTTTTTGCGTATCCGGCCGGGATGGCACATAATGTGGAGTTTACGTCAAGAACGCGCGGCCGCGTGGGAGGAGGAGTCTTCATGGGCGCTGTTCTGCTGATGGTCGTCTCGTTTGCGGGTTACCTCGTCGCCTACCACACCTACGGCAAGTTCCTGGCCAGGAAGATCTTCCACCTGCGTCCGGACGCGCCGGTCCCGTCGCGCGAGAAGGAAGACGGCTTGGACTACGTCCCCACGCGGAAGGGCATCATTTTCGGACATCACTACACGTCGATTGCCGGCACGGGCCCGATTGTGGGCCCGGCGATCGGGATCATCTGGGGCTGGCTCCCAGCGATGGTGTGGGTGCTCGTGGGCTCGATCGTGATGGGGGCGGTTCACGACCTCGGAGCGCTGGTCGTCTCGCTGCGCCATGAGGGGAAGTCCATCGCCGAATGCGCGGCGCAGATCGTTGGGCCGCGGGTGAAGTACATTCTGTTCCTGATCATCTTCCTGGGCCTGCTGATTGTCATTGCGATCTTCGGCCTGATTATCGCCGTCGTGTTCAAGATGTACCCGCAGTCGGTCTTCCCGGTCTGGATGGAAATCCCCATTGCCATGACGCTGGGCTGGCTGGTCTACAAGCGCAACGCGAACGTCACACTGGCCACGGTCGTGGCGGTGACGCTGATGTACGTCACCGTCCTGATGGGGCATTTCGAGCTTTTCCAGTTCAGCATGCCGGACCTGGCGGGTGTGGCGGCGAAGCAGGCCGTCGAGGCGGGCAAGACCGTCGAGGACGTCGCGCGCTGGTACGTACCGGCCACGGGTGTATGGACGATCGTCCTGCTGGTGTACGCCTTCTTCGCGTCGACGCTTCCGGTCACGACGCTGCTGCAGCCGCGCGACTACATCAACGCGTGGCAGCTGTTCATTGCGATGGGGCTGCTCGTGCTCGGCGTGCTGGCCGCCGGGCTGTCCGGCGGGCTCCACCTTGTCGCGCCGGCGGTCAACAGGGCGGTTCCGTCCGACGCGCCTTCGGTCTGGCCGTTCCTGTTCATCACCATCGCCTGCGGGGCCATATCGGGGTTTCACTCTCTGGTCTCCTCCGGCACGACGGCCAAACAGGTCTCCAGAGAAACGGACGCTCTGTTCGTGGGCTACGGCTCCATGCTGCTGGAAGGCGTGCTGGCGACGCTCGTCATCATCGCGGTCGCGGCGGGGATCGGGATGGCCTACCAGACGAAGGCTGGCGACATTCTCACCGGGCGGGCGGCCTGGGACGCACACTACGTTTCATGGGCGGGCGCGGGCGGGCTGGGGCCGAAGGTGCAGGCCATGGTCATCGGCTCGGCCAACATGATCGCGTCGCTCGGAATCCCGAAGTCGATCGGGATCATCATCATGGGCGTCTTCATCGCCTCGTTTGCCGGCACGACGCTGGACACCGCGACCCGCATCCAGCGTTATGTGATTGCGGAGCTGTTCGGCGACCTGAAGGTGACCGTCATGACGAACCGCTATGCGGCCACGGCGTTCGCCGTGATCACGGCGGCCGTCCTGGCCTTTTGCACGGGGGCGAGCGGCGCGGGTGCGATGAAGCTCTGGCCTCTGTTCGGCGCGGCCAATCAGCTGCTCGCGGCGCTGGCCCTGCTGGTGATCACCAACTACCTCAAACGCAAGGGCGGTCTCAAACTGCTGGTTACCGGCATCCCCTGCATCGTCATGCTGGTCATCACGATCTGGGCTGTTGTCGTGAACGAGCTGGGGTTCATTTCCAACCTGCGCGCGGCGCTGGCCGCGGGCGACAAGGGCGCCAACTGGCTGCTGCCCGTCATCAACGGGGCGATCCTGCTGCTGGCCCTGTGGATGGTCGTGGAGAGCGTGCTGGCGCTCGCCAGGAAGAGCCCGACGGCCGCATGAGCCCGGCGCCCTTCGAACAAGGAGACGGAGATTGAACCACGCATGTGAGCGAGCCAAGGACGTGCTCAACATCGAGATCGCGGCGCTGGAGAAAGTCCGCGATTCGCTCGGCGCCGCCTTCAACGAAGCCGCCGCGGTGATGCGCGCCTGCCTGGACGAGGGCGGTAAGATCATCGTGACGGGGATCGGCAAGAACCTGCACATCGGGCAGAAGATCTCGGCCACGCTCGCCAGCACGGGCGCAACGAGCGTGATGCTCAACCCGGCTCAGGCGATGCACGGCGATCTGGGGATCGTCAGCGAAGGGGACGTGCTGCTGGCCCTCAGTTTCAGCGGCGAATCGGACGAGATCCTCAACGTCGTCCCGCTCATGAAACGGCTCGGCGCCAAGATCGTGACGCTGACCGGGTCGCCGAACAGCGCGCTGGCCGCGCACAGCGACGTGGTCGTCCCGCTCGTCATCGAGCGCGAGGCCTGCCCGTTCAACATGGCGCCCACCGCCAGCACCACGGCGACACTCGCGGTCGGCGACGCGCTGGCCATGGTGCTGCTCGAAGCGCGCGGGTTCAAGAAGGAAGACTACGCCAAGCTGCACCCGGGCGGCGCGATCGGCCGCGCGCTGCTGCTGCACATCTCCGACATCATGCGCGTCGGCAAGCGGGTGGCGGTCGTGAAGACGGGCGGCATGGTCAAAGACGCCGTCATGGCCATGACCGGCGCCAAGGCGGGCTCCGCGGCCGTGGTGGACGAAGGGAACAGGGTGGTCGGCATCTTCACCGACGGCGACCTGCGCCGCCATATCTCCGAGAACCTCGACCTGCAGACGACGCCGATCGACGAGGTGATGACCCCCTCGCCCATCACCGTCCGCGCCGATCAGCTCGCGGTCGACGCGCTCAAGATCTACGAACAGCGCGATATTGACGACCTGCTCGTCGTCGACGACCAAGGCCGCCTGGTCGGCGCCGTCGACATCGTCGACCTGCCGAAAGTGAAGATCCTGTAGCCATGAGAGGGTCCGTGATCTGCACGCTGCTGGCTGGCGGCCTGTTCGCCGCCAGCGCCCACTTCCACCGTCGCGCCGATACGGTGGGAGCGGAGACGGCGCGGGAGCCGGTCACGCTGTTCATCATCGACCAATTCGGGCCGGGCGCCACGCACGGCGAGCAGGTCAGCCGCGTGGCGCAACGCGCGTTGTTCGGCGCATGCACGCTTGAATGCGTGCATCTCGACACGCTGCAGGCCGCGGTCGGGCGGCTGGTGGACTACCGGACGGCGCATCCGGCCCGAAAGATCGTCATCAACATGAGCTTCGGGACCTATGCGGATGACGTTGCGGCGCTGCCCGACCTGTCGGCTCTGCTCGACGAGAAGACGCTGGCCGTGGCCGCGGCGGGCAACGAGGACACGGATCGGCCCATGTATCCTGCCGCCTGGCCGGGCGTGCTGGCCGTGGCGGCGGTGACCGCGGCCGGGACCAAGGAGTCCTACTCCAACTACGGCCCGCACATCGATCTGGCGGCCGTTCCGACCCGTTTCTACAAAGGCAGCGAGTATGTCAAGACCACCTTTTCCGACGGCGGCATGCAGGACCACTTCGTGCACGTCATCGAGGGCGGCACGTCTTTCGCCGCGCCGAAGGTGGCGGCGAGCGCGGCGTCGGTCTGGAGCCACAAGCCGGAGCTGAGCGCGGAGGCGGTCTCGCAGTTCCTTTATGAGCACGGCGATCTGAGCCGGGAGACCGAGCTGGGCCGGGTCATTCTCGACCCGGAGCAGATGCGCCGGCAGGTTGTCCCGGCCGCCGGGCGGTATGCGAGGCTGTCGGCGTTGGGGCTCGTCGGCGGCATTCTCGCCGCAGCACTCGCGTTTGCGGGCTGGCTGATGCGAACGATAGACCGGCTCCCGCCGAATATCCGGTTCCGCGCCTCGCGCGGCTCGTTTGGGGACGAGGATGACTGGGTGATGGAGGAATGAATCTGCGCGCGTTCCTCTAAGGCCCTCCGACCAGGAGGCGCTCGTTGCGGGAATCGAGGGATGCCGCGATGCCGACTGGCGCAGGCCACTCCTCAACGTTCTGCGGCCCGGCAACCCTTTCGATGCCCGCCACAAAGGTTTTGTGCCGACGCGCCCGACTGTTCGCCCCGCGCGCTTCCCTGTCGCGTCTCTGCGAACTGGAGCGAGGCTCCGACCCGACTTCGCTCAGATAGCTTCGTCGGGCACGGGCGGGCGAGACACCTCTCTAGTGTAGTGCGTCCAACAGATCTTGACATTGGTGGGAGCGCCATTCGGGCCATCGCAAGGCGTGTCTCCGGGCCAATCCCCGCAGCGGGCTTGGCCCGGAGACGGAACGCCGCGAGGGCCCGAATGCCGCCCCATCCCGCAGGGACAGGGCGATTCTGGCGGCTGGCCGCGTTCTTCGCGAGGGGCAAGCCCGCTGCGGGGATTGCCCCTCGCGAACGCCTTGCCAGCCGCCAGAATCGCCGCTGCCAATGTCAAGATC
>JAFGHX010000383.1 GCA_016929905.1 Kiritimatiellia bacterium | reverse complement strand
GTCGATCCCGCCGCGGCGGCGGGGGTTCTCGAGTAAGCCGCGCCCGCCGTAGCGCCGTGCGAAGGCGGGTTCTCGAGCAAGTTTCAGGCCAGCTCGGCGAATGACGCGTCGGCCGGGGGTGCGCCGAAGTCGGGGATCGGGAGCATCTGCCCCTGCTGCTGCGCCGACTGATGGGCCACGATGCCGGGCGCGCAGTACTTGGCCGCCGTCCACACGTGCACGGGCGGCAGCTTCTGCTGCGCGCAGGCCTTCGCAAAGTCGTCGGCCAGGAACTGGTGCGAGCCGCCGTGCCCGTTCGGCTTGCCCAGGAACTCGTCCGGCAGCCGGTCGCTCTCATGCACCGGCGCCAGCCCGCTGAAGAAATCGTCCTGCGCGCCCTGCTTCTTCTGCGCCGCCCAGTCCTTCGGCTTGCGCTCCACCTTGCCGCAGGTGAGCGGCTCGCGCAGATCCACCGTCGACCGGTCGTGGTTGATCCACATCTTCGCCCCCGGCTGCTCTTCGTAGGCGCCCAGCGTGCCGTGCACGCTGCAGCGTACACCCCCCGTCGCCACGCGCCGGAACTCGTTGGTCCGGCACATCCCGCCGTCGGACGTGCGGAACAGGGCCGTCTCGTTGCTGAATGCGTTCTGCCAATGACTCAGTTGCCTGTCGAAGACGCCGTCCTGGTGGTCGTCCGTGTAGCCCAGGCATGAGACGTGCGTCATCCGCGCGTCGGTGATCGCCAGGATCATCCCCACCGAATGGCTCGGATACAGCATCGGCGGAAAGCTCGCAAACCGCTTCCAGTCCGGCCCGTTGCTGCCTTGGTACGGCGGATAGAAGCCATGCTCCATGTCGTGGTAGTAGCCCGCCTCTGCATACACGAACCGGCCGAACGCGCCCTCCCGGAACCGTTTGCGGCAGAATACCGTCGTTGGCAGATAGTAGCTCGTCTCGCCCATCATGTAGACCAGCCCCGTCTCCCGCACGGCCGAGACCAGCGCCTCAAGCTCGGCCAGGCTGATCGCCGCCGGCACGGCGGAGTAGACGTGTTTGCCCGCACGCAGTGCCGCTACGGCTTGCGGCCCGTGTGTCCACCGCTGGCTGAAAAGCCCGATCGCATCCGCGTCGCTGCCCAACAGCTCCTCGTAACTCGCGTAACTCGTCCGAATCCCGTGTTGCGCCACCGCCGCCGCGCGACGGTCCTCCAGCTTCTCTGCCAGATACACATCCTCCACCAGCGGATGCGCCTGCCACAACGGAATGAACCTGTTCGCAAACGACCCAGCGCCCAACACCCCGATCTTGATCCGTTTCATCTCTTGCCTCCCGGCTCGTGTGCGTTTGGCGGTTCGCCTGGTGCGGTCACGGCCTTTCCCTTGACTCTATGATTACGATATGAAATAATCGTCCTGAAAGAATGCAAAAAAATCCGGAAAAGAAAGATTTCAGGATCGCGAAGTTCGAAATCGGCGGGTTGGTCCATTTGCGGCACGGGCGCCCGACCATCAACCCGAACCCGGGCGGTCACACGCACTCGAACATCGAGATCAACTTCGTGCGGCAGGGCTGGGTGCGTTACTTCATCGCGGGCGGTTTTTCGGTCATCTCGGCACGGCAATGGGGTCTGTTCTGGGCGGCCTTTCCGCACCGCATCGTGGCGAGCAGCCCGGATCCGCTGATGATTTGGGTGCTGATTCCGCTGACGACCCTCGTCCAGTGGGATCTGGGCCCGGCGTTCGTGAACCGGCTGTTAGGCGGCACGCTTGTTCTGAGCGGTTCGGAGCAGGACCCGCCGGCCGCGCGGGATATGGAAACAGCCGAGCGCTGGGTGGATGAACTCCAGCCCGGCAGTGCGCTCTCGGAGCGCGCCGTGGAGCGCGAGCTGGAGGCGATGCTCTGCCGGCTGGCCGACCGGCACCGGCGCGGTGCCGTGCCGGCCGCGCCGCCCGCGGGCACCGAAGCGACGCGTACGGAGCAGATCGCGCGGTACGTAGAGGCGCACTACCGGGCCTCTATCCGCGTGTCCGACATCGCCGCGCGGGTCGGCCTACACCCCAAGTATGTGATGCAGCTTTTCCGGAAGCGGTGCGGCCTCTCGATCCACCAGTACATTCTCCAACTCCGCGTTGCGCACGCCCAGCGCCTGCTGGTGACCACGAACCGGAACGTGTTGGACATTGCGCTGGAGGTCGGCTTCGGGTCCGCCAGCCAGTTCTACGAGGCCTTCCGGCGCTTTTCCGGCTGTACGCCACGCGCCTTCCGTTTCGGGTGCCGGCACCCGGCCGGCGGCTAGGCATCCGCGAATCGGCCGGAGCCGAATTCGCGAATTGCGGATTCCTATCCGCGAACCCACGCACTCCCCGGCTTGCCTGATCCGGGCGCCGGGTGACCTATTGCTTCGGCGGCCGGGCGTGGGCATCGTTTAGACGTGTGCGGTGTTTCGCCGTGCATGCCTGTTGCCTGACAGGACGGTGAATGACCGTCCAAGGACGGTCTATTCACCGTCCTTCTCTTAATGGCGTTGCCATTCTCGCTGCGGCGCGCCCGCAAAGCCACACCGTCATGGCCGCACGCACCCGGCTCAAATCCGTCTGGCGATGAGATCGCATGCGCAGCGAATAGCCGCGTTTGGTTGGAGATTACGAGTGCGATTATGACCCGCGAAATCCCCTGTCCGCGTGCCGCCAACTTGCGCCTTTTTTGCGGCTATCTTCTTCCGGGATTGCCGGATCAGCTTTGCTGGAAGACTTGACGCTTCCGGTCAGGTCCTTACCCGACAGAGTCAGTTGGTGTACGGCACCGTTCCGTCGGCGGCGACGCGGTACCCCCAGCGCCGGATGTACGCGTCGCCGGGCAGGAACTCGTCGTTGAGCCGCCGCAATTTCGCGTCGAGCCGCGCGTCGAGCGCCGCGCGCAGATCCAAATGCGCGGGGTCGTCACGCAGGTTGTGCTGCTGGTACGGGTCCGCCTCGTTGTCGAACAGCAGCCAGGGCCCGTTCAGATCGCGCACGTACGTGTGACGCTCGGTGCGCAGGCCGCGGTACTCACGCCCGCCGCGCTTCTGCGCCCACTGCCCGAACGGATGCGGGCACATGAGCAGCGCCGCGCCGTCCGACGGATCCGGCCCGCCGCGCAGGCATTCGGCGTAGTCGATCCCCTCGACGGTGTCCGGAATCGCGATCCCGCACAGGCCGAGCAGTGTCGGCAGGATGTCCGGCGCATCGATCCGCGCGCGCACCGCCCGCGGCGCCGAGCCCAGAACCGAGGGGCCGAACAGAAGGAGCGGGACCCGAATGGACTCCTCCCACGGCTGCTGCTTCTTGGCGGCGCCCTGCGAGCCGAGCATGTCGCCATGGTCGGAGGTGAACACGAAAAGCGTGTTGTCCTCGAGTCCTTCCTCGCGCAGCGTGGCGCGCAGCCGCCCGACGCAATGGTCGAGCGCGGAACAGTGTGCATAATAGCCCGCCAGATCGCGGCGCGCGGCGTCGGTCATCCCGGCCGGCACGTTCGGGCGCAATTGAACCGCGCCGGGCTCGTACAGCGCCCGGAACTCCGGCGGTGCGGTCTGGTAGGGCGCGTGCGGGCCGCCCCACGACAGGCACAGAAGGAACGGCGCGGCGCGGTCCCGGTTCCGAATGTACGCCTGGGCGTCACGCGTCTGCGCAATCGCGTCGTAGCCGGGCCAGAACAGCTTCTGCGCCGAACGGCCGGCGTAGTAGGCCGAGCGGTTGTAGTCGTGCGTGCACTCCAGCACCTTCCAGTACTCGAACCCCTGGCGCCGCTCCGGCGGGATGTAGTTCGAGCGGCCGTGCCCGTCGATGTGCCACTTGCCGATGTACGCCGTGGCGTAGCCTGCCTCCGAAAACGCATCCGCCAGGCTCGGCGCCCGATGCGGCAGCAGCACGTCGTTCACGAACACGCCGTGCGTCAGCGGGAATTGACCCGTCATCAGGCTCGCCCGGTACGGCGAGCAGACCGGGCATCCCGACAGCGCCTGGGTCACGTTCACCCCGTCCGCCGCCAGCCGGTCCAGGTTCGGCGTCCGCACGTTGCCGTCGCCCGCATACCCCGTCGCTTGCGCGCGCCACTGGTCGGCAAACACAAACACCACGTTCGGCCGGCTCATCGGTCTTCTCCTTCACGGCGGATTCCGGAAAGACGCCCGGACTGACTTGTGATAAATATGATGACAGGTACCACCCGCAACTCAACTCATCACTTGCAGAAATTGCCTTCTTCCTGTATTATTCTTGCCGAAAACGGCGTATTCCCACAATAGCCTGAACCCGAGAAAACTTGTGATGGATGTATGATCGGACGAGTGCTCGACGATGAGGGGTGGCTGCGCGCGATCCTTGAGCCGGCGGTTGAACTGGGGGTCACGGTGTTCGGGTTGACGACGGTGGCTTCGAGTTGGCGGCTGGAAGCGCGCCGCGTGCCCGAGCATTACGTGACGCTGGTCGTCAGCGAAGTGAACGCGTGCTCGGCCGCGGGCCGGCGCCTGGAACTGGGGCCCGACGCCCTGCTCTGGCTGGCGCCGGAGGTCCCGCACACGATGGCGCCGCGCGACGCCCGCCGCCCGTTCACGTTCTACCACCTCCGCTTCACGCTGTGCGCGGCGGGCGTTCCGCTCGGAACGCGCCGGGATCTGCTCCACCTCCCGCCGCCAACGGCGCTTCGCCCGCTGATGGAGGCGTTGCACGCCGAGTACCTGCACCGCCGACCGTTCGGCAGCCTCTGCTTCCGGGCGATCCTCGCGCAGTTCTTCGCGGAACTGCTGCGCGCCGAGCGCGGCCGGCGCCCGGCCTGCGTGGGGCTGGACCGTGTGCAGCAACGGCACCTGAACGGTTTCATCAACCGGCATATCCGCGAACGCATCGGCACGCGTGAACTGGCCCGCGCGGTGCAGCTCAGCCCCGACTACTTCCGCCAGCTCTTCGGGGCCACCTACGGCTGCGCCCCGCGCACCTACCTGATGCGCCAGCGCATGCGGCGTGCCGCCGTGCTCCTGCTCGAATCGCCGCTGCGCATCAGTGCGGTCGCGCGCGAATTCGGCTACGACGATATCTTCGTCTTCAGCCGCCTGTTCCGAAAGGTCTGGGGGCTCAGCCCGCGCGCCTACCGCGCCGCCGCCGCCCCGCCGCCCGTCGAGTTCTGACCGCCTCCGTGCAAATCCGCGAGTCTGCTCTCGGATTGGAGTCCGTGCCTCCGCTCTTGCCTGCGGCTCGTCCGTTCTGGTACCCTGCCAACGTTGAACGCCGGTGTGGCTGCCGGTCCGTGCCCGGCAGCGATAGTCGTTTCGCTAGGTGCCAAGGAGCAGACAGAACATGCGTTTCTTCATTCTGACTGCACTGCTCGCTGCGGGCTGCGCGGCCTACGGTGCGCCGTACGCCCTCTCGAATGTGCACGATACGCTGGAGGGCAGGATCCCGCTGCCCGACATGGACTTCCACGTGCCGCTCGACACGAACGAATGGCTGAGCGCGGAACAGGAAACCGACCATCTCGGCACGCTTGCCGTCTACCTGCGCGTCAGCGGGAGCATGGGCGGGGTCATGGCTTCCAACGCGTTGGATGGAACGGCTGTGCTGGATTTCTTCGATGTGCCCGGCGATGCGGAGCTGTGGTTCAGCGGCTACGCCTCGAACGTGGTCGGCATGGACCTGACGCTGTCGAACCTTTACGCCGAATGGAAGGTTGTGGTCTACAAGGACGATCCCAAGGAAACCGAGCGCAGCGGCGGGCTCGAGGTGGACCCCGTGCAGATGGCGCCCACAACCAATTGTGCCGGCTACCTGTTGGACGCGCCGGTGCAGCTTGCCGCGAGCCTCGCGCAGATCGGGCTGGTCAGCACCGGGTTCAGCATGGGCGGCGGCGTGCTGCCCGAAATATCCGTCGATATCGCCGCCTATCTGGACGTCGGGCTCCAGAATGAGGTGGCCGGCACCAATATCGAGGCGGACGTGGGAACGAGTCTGCTCTCGCTGGTGCCCTCCGCCTGGACCGCGGAACTCGAGCGTGTCAACGTCCCGGTCGACGCCGGCGACAACGCTGTCTATGTGCGCCAGACCGCGCAGACGACTCTTACCTCCATGGATCTCATTCTGACGCCGGTCGCCTACTTCGATGTCCAGGCCATCACCCGTTCGAACCGGGTCGAGATCGTGCCCACCAATATCGTTGTCTACTCCAGCCGGGATGTGGCGTTCAGCAGTTTTCCCCGCGCCGATTTCACGTTCACGTTCGTTACCGGCATTGACTTGGGCGCGCTCCATGTCGCGATCCAGCCGCAAAAGGCGGTCGATGCCGCCGCGCAGTGGGCGCTCGCCCACGACGGCGTCTGGCGCGACAGCGGCCAGACGGTCTCGAACCTGGCCGCCGGCGAGCACACCGTGCAGTTCAAGGATATCGAGCTGTGGAACGAGCCGGCCGATACGACCGTCAGGGTGCCGGCCGACGGCCAGACGAATGTCGTCGTCGATTTCGTCGCCGTACCCGTCTTCACCGGGTTCGATTACGAGGGCGGCGTGCTCAGCGTGACCGTCTCCAATCTCGACGCCTATACAGCGTTTGTGATCGAAGACGCGGGTGACCTGACCGAGGCGACGTGGGGTTCCAACACGATTGACAACTCCGGCGCCGCCGACGTGGTCACCACCAACCTCACCGGCACCGCCACGTCCAGGTTCTATCGCGTACGAGTCGACCCGTAACGCCGCGATGGGCCAACCCGTCAACGCGGAACCGGTTGACAAGCTGCGCACGGTGCCGGGCGCTCTGCGCGCACACGCGTCTGCCGGCACGCCGTGAGCCGCGCCTCGCCTGCGCGGCGGCCCGGTTGCCCGCCACAGGCGGGTTGAACGGTGACGGTGGCCGGGCATTTCCTCACGGCGGCATGCGGTGCCGCCGGGGGTGTCCGGGCGTTCGGTCCGGGGGAAGCGGCGGGGTGCCTTCGCCCAGAGGCTACGGCGGCCCAGGGACGCCGCTTCTACTCTCAGTCCGCCCGCAGCCACACGCGGCCGCGGTAGAGGGTGAGCGCACTGGCGGCGTTGGTGTAGGCCACCGGCTGTCCCGCGGCACGCACGGCCTCGTAGCCCGGCACGGGCTCCCATATCCCGTTCGCGTCGAGCGCGGCGCGCCGCTCCAGCGCATAGAACCGGCTCAGCCCTTCGTAACCCGGCCCGGCCGCCGGCACGCCCGGCAACGAGACCACGATTCGGCCGCCCCGCCGTTCCAGCTCGGCCCGGAACGCGTCCGCCCGGTCTGCCGGGTCCGTTCCGGCGATGAACTCCTCCACGTTCTTCAGCCCGTCGTTGTCGAGGTCCTGCTCGGTCGCGCCGTTCGCCGCGTTCGTGCCGCCGAATTGCGCCTCTTCCCACGCGTCCGGCATGCCGTCCGCGTCGCCGTCGTTCGGCACGCGCGTGCCCTGCACAACCGCCAGCTCCAGGTCCAGCGTCAGGTCGCTGCTGCTCAGGTCGCGGTTGAAGGCCTGAACGGCCAGGATATTCGTGCCGGCCACCAGCGGCGGAAGCGCCCGGCCTTCGAGCACAGCGGACCATTCGCGCGGATCGATCGATTCGGGCGCGGCCGCGTCATAGGGCACCGCGACGCCGGGCCCGCCGGCGACGTTCGTCCGGCCGATCTCCGTGCCGTTGAGCCACGCGATGAACCCGTCGTCGTAGAGCGCGCGGATCGCCGCCTGGCTTACGAGCGTCGGCGTCTCGATCACGAACGGCTTGCGCAGGAAGACCGACACGTAGCTGCCGCGCATGTCGCCCAGCGTCGTCTGGTACGGGCCGTCGCCGTACCCGATCGGCAAGCGGCCGGTCGGCCAGCCCGAGTCGTCGAACTCGCGTTCCCGCCATGCGGCGGGCGGGTCGGAACATTCGCGCGTCCCTTTCCTGTACCGCCAGGCGGCGCCTTCGGCGACCGCCACGACGTTCGAGCCCGCGGGCACGACGTAGCCGAGCAGCGCGAACGCGTTCGCGTAGGTGTAGTAGCCGCGGTCCGCGTCGCGGGCAAGCGTCACCACCAGCCGGCCGTCGCTGCCGGGATCGAGCTTGCGGAACCGGGTCACGAACCCGGTCGGGTTGTTGTACCCGGCGTTGTAGCGTGTCGTGTCTGCGGGGGCGGCCCTGGCGAGAATCGTGCTGCCCGGCGTGCTGGCGTTCACGAAGCCGGCCGCATCGCCGAGTGTGGCGACGTGCTGGCGGGCGGCGTCGCCCTGATACGCATGGTTGTTGCGGTCGGAGTAGAGCACGAATTCGTAACTCAACGCCTGGCTCAGCCCGGTGAAGGTCAGGACCAGATCCTCCGTGTCGTAGGTGACGGTGCCGGTACAGTCGACCCGGCCGTCGAACACGCCGTGCGCGTCCGTACCCGCGGCCGGATGCCGGCCTTGATCCGCACGCGGACCGCCGCCGCCCTGCACCGTGACCCGGGCGCTCAGCCGGCGCCCGGTCCCAAAATCGGTCAGGTACCCCTCGTTCTGGCCGCCGGGATTGTCGTGGGTTGTTGTGAAGGTTGTGATGTTCCGCGCGAGCTGTCCGTTCGCCCAGCACAGGTCGTTGTAGGCCGCGAACGGGCCGTCGGCCGGCGGTTCCAGCGTCGTGGCCGCCGCCACCGCGCTGTAGGCGCTGTTCCCCGCCGAGTTGGCCGCGCGGATCTTGTAGTAGAAATGAGTGGCAGCCGGCAAGCCGCTGTCGGTGTGCGCCGTGCTGTTCGAGCCCGGTTCCGCGATCCGGACCCACTCATCCGTTCCGCTTCGGCGCCGGTCAATCTTGAACGCCGTTTCGTTCGACGCGTTGTCCTGCCAGGTCAGCCTGATCCGGCTCGGCGACAGCGCGCTTGCCGTCAACCCGCTCGGCGGCGCGGGGACCGGATCGCTCGGCGTCTGCCGGTAGTCGAAGTAGATCGGATTGCGGTACACGACCGCGTAGCGCAGCTTGTAGCCGCGCAGGTTCCGATACGAGGGGATGTTGCCGGCGAACGGAGCGGGGTTCTTGCCGATCACGAACGTGTCCCAGGTGAATGTGACGAACTCCTCGCGCGGGTCGCCGAACAGATCGATTGCATACGGGAACAGATACCAGTTCTCGCGGTCGAAGCTCGGCGTGCGGAACCAGTTCACCCCACAGATCAGCTCGCCCGTGCCTTCACGCAGCGGGCCCTGCGCGTAGATCACTTCGTCCTGCGTGCGGTTCCCGTCGAAATCCATAATGAAACTCGGCATCCGTTCGCCGGGATCGAGCTTGCCCAGGTTCTTGACTATCGCCCCCCTCGCACTCACCACGTAGGTATAGGTCGGCGTCGAACGCTCCATCCAGACGATCAGTTCCAACCCGCGCGTGTTCGGGTCGAACTCGCCCACGAATACGTTTTGCGGGTCGGCGATCGTGCCGCTCGTCGGCAGGGCCCAGATGCGCTTGCCCGTCCTCAACTCGTACAGGCCCAGCCCGGAATGACCGCTCGCCGCCAGTTCCAGGCCGGGCCGGTCCGGGTCGATGTCCGCGGCGCACGCGCCGTCCACGTGGTCGCGTTCCGGATACCCCTCAAGCTGCCACAGCAGCGTTCCGTCGCTGTCCAGCGTGTAGAGCCCGAGCAGGACTTCGTCGAACCCGTCGCCGTCCACGTCGTACGGCCACATGTAGTGGCCGGCCGTCGTGGGCAGGCTCCGGCGCCAGAGTTCCTTGCCCGCGGCGTCGAACGCCCGGACATGGTTGATCGTGTCCTGCGCCGTGATCAGCAGATCGGCCGTCTGCTGCGAACGGAGATAGGCGATCGACATCTGCGGATGAATGCCGATGCTCGTGCTGTTCGTAAACCACAGCTTCGTCTCGTGCCGCACCGTCCCGCTCGCCCCGTCGCAGATGTGGAGATAGAGCGTCGCGTCGCCCGGCTTGCTCTGGAACAGACACACCTCGTCCTGGCCGTCGCCGTCCAGGTCCCAGACGACCGGGATGTCGTGATGCCAGATATCGCGCGGTTCCCGCCCGTTCGGGTTCAACTTCTCCCACAGCATCGCACCGTTGTGGTCGTAGGCGCGCGCCAGTTTTGTACCGTGCGTGAAGACCCAGTCCTGCTGCCCGTCGCCGTTCAGATCGCCGATCGAGAGCCACGGCAGAATGCCGCCCAGCCCGGTTCGAGAGAGCGGAAACGTCTTCGCGGTGGTCAGGCTCGCCGCGCGCAGGGCGGGGGCAAACAGGACAAGGGCCAGACAGGCGGCGGTCACGGGCTTCGACAGGCTCATGTTCGTGCCTCCAATACGAATGGGTTGGACTGAACGCGTGCTTCCATCCCGTATCAGCGGCAGGTACCCGAAAGGTTACAGGAGATTTCGGGAGTCTCAGAAGCTGCCAAGCTGAAACTTGCTCGAGAACCCGCCTTCGCACGGCGCTACGGCGGGCGCGGCTTACTCGAGAACCCCCGCCGCCGCGGCGGGATCGAC
>JAFGHX010000382.1 GCA_016929905.1 Kiritimatiellia bacterium | reverse complement strand
TCGGGCCAAACGGCTCCGCGCTCTGCCATTTTTTGCGCCACGGGCGCATCCGCCTGTGGCGGACATTCTTTCTGCTCCGCGCCGCAGGCGCATCCGCCCGTGGCGGACATTTTTCATTCTCTGTCTGGGTTTCTCGCTCGCCCCACGCGCCTCCGGCGACGTGCACTACGTCGACGCGGCCTCCACCAACGCCACGGCGCCGTACACCAACTGGTCGGACGCCGCGACGGTGATTCAGGATGCGGTGGACGCGGCGAGTGATGGGGATACGGTGCTGGTGACGAACGGGGTGTATGGCGTGGGCGGCGCTGCGGGCTATCCGGACGGGACGTCACTGAGCAATCGGGTCGCCATCTATAGAGCGCTGACGGTGCAGAGCGTGAACGGGCCGGATGTGACCGTCATTGAGGGGCAGGGCCCTGTAGGCAGTAATGCGGTTCGCTGCGCCTATGTGGGCAGCAACGCCTGGCTGATCGGGTTCACGCTTACCAATGGCGCCACGCATGCAACTGGCCTGCACCATGCGACGGGTGGCGGGGCATGGTCTGAGCGTGGGGCGGCGGTCGTATCGAACTGCACGTTGAGCGGCAACGCGGCGGGAGAGTCGGGTGGGGGATCGTACGGAGGGATCCTGATCGACTGCACGTTGAGCGGGAATTCGGCGGGAATCGAGTGGGGGGCGGGGGAAGGTGGCGGCTCGTTCCGTGGCCATCTGACACGGTGCATGATCAGCGGAAACTCGGCGACGATGCGGGGCGGTGGTTCTGCCTGGGACACGCTGGTGGATTGTGTTCTCAGCGCTAATTCCTGTGAGGGTAAGGGTGGCGGGTGTTCCATCTGGGCAGTGTTGACGGGCTGCATCCTTAGCAACAACGTGGCGGTCGAGTGTGGTGGCGGAGTATCGGACGAGTGCACCTTGAGTAACTGCCTGCTGGTCGGGAACAGAGCCATTGACATGGACGGTGGTGGGGCCGAAGACAGCACGTTGGTGGAGTGCGTGTTGCTCGGCAATTCGGCCGGCGAGTTTGGCGGTGGCTCATTCGCCTGTGTCCTGACCAACTGTCTTCTCGCGGGAAACATGGCCGCGCAGGTCGGGGGCGGATCGTTGTGGGATGCGGCGGTCGCCTGCACGCTGGTCGCCAACGTGGCCAGCAACAGGGGCGGCGGCGCACACTATAGCACACTCCAGAACAGTATTGTGTATCTCAACAGCGCACCGACTGGTCCGAACCACGACGACAGCGCCCTGGACTACTGCTGCACGACGCCATTACCTACAAGTGGTGTCGGGAACATCACGAGCGCCCCCCTGTTCGTCGACACAAATGCCGGGAACTACCGGCTCCGAACCCGCTCGCCGTGCGTCGACGCGGGGATGAATGTGCCATGGATGTGGCATGCTACCGATTTGGACGGAAACCCCCGTATCGTCAATGGTGCGGTCGACATGGGAGCATACGAGGTGGCCTCCACAATCGACGCGCGGGTGCTTCTGCAGGGGGGCTATGACACGAATGCACACAGGATGCGAGTAGAACTCGGCAGCAGTGCCATCCCCGCAGCCGCGCCCTATGCATCGGACAACCGCTTGGCATCGGCCATGTTGGGTGATGTGGTTGACTGGGTTTACCTGGAGCTGCGCGACACCAACGACGAACCGGTTGTGTCGCGAAGCGTGTGGGTCAACGCGAACGGGTACGTCTTGAGCGATGACGGCGCCATCGGGGTCACCGTGGCGGCCGCTGAAGGAGAGTCGTACGCCCTCGTCTTGAAGCATCGGAACCATCTGACCGCGATGTCATCGGGCATCCTGGATTTTACGAATCAGTATGCGTCTTACGATTTCACCACAAACTCAACCTGCTATTCCGGCGGCACCAACGCCTGCGTCGAACTCGAGCCCGGGGTCTGGGGCATGATCGCCGGGGACGCCGACGGTGACGGCAAGATCACGTGGGTTGACCGCGCCATCGCCTCGAACCAGGTGGGCCGAAGCGGGTATTGGTGCGGGGATATCGATTTGAGCGGAACGGTGGAGGAGTGAGGAGTGAAGACCGACGGGAGCGAGGATAGCCGCGATAGGGCGCAAAGAACGCAAAGAATGAATAGCGAGACTATGACTTTCGACCTTGGAGGCTTTGACTTTCGACCGAGTGCGAGAACGCTCCGCGCTCTGCCATTTTTCATTCTTCATTTTTCATTCTTCATTGTGCACGTCGCCTCCGGCGACATTCACTATGTCGACGCGGCCTCCACCAACGCCACGGCACCGTACACGAACTGGGCAACGGCCGCCACGGTGATTCAGGATGCGATCGATGAGGCGCAAGAGGGGGATACGGTGCTGGTGACGAATGGCGTGTATGCGACGGGGGGCGGGGACCAAGGCTGGAGTGTGTCAAACCGGATTGCCGCCACGACCGCCATCACGGTGCAGAGCGTTGGAGGACCTGGCGTCACGTACATCGAAGGAGGAGGGGCTCAGGATGTGGACCCTGTGCGTTGCGCCTATCTGACCGGCGGGGCGACGCTGTCCGGGTTTACGCTGACGAATGGCCATAGCCGGTCAGTCGGCTACGTCTGGGAAAGCGCTTCAGGTGGCGCGTACTGCAGCGGCAGCGCGTTGGTCTCGAACTGTGTGATTTCCGGTAATTCGGGACAGCATGGCGGCGGCACCTATCAAGGAACGATCTGGAATTGTCTGCTGAGCGGAAACACGGCGGGTCACGGCGGCGGGGGAACCTACGAAAGCAGCGTGTTCAATTCGCGGATAGCGGGTAACTCCACTGCCGGAACCGGCGGCGGAATGAACGGCGGAAGCGCGCGGAACTGCATGATTCTGGGAAACAGAGCCGACTACTGCGGAGGGGCTATCGGGACGATCGAGAGCTGCACGATTTGCGGAAATTCGGCAGATATACGCGCCGGCGGCGTAGGATTCAGCAGCGTAGGTAACAGCATTGTGTACTACAACTTGTCGGGAGACGAGTATGACAATTGGTGTGAAGGTCAGTGGAGTTCGTGCTGCACGATTCCAGATCCGGGCGGCATAGGCAACGTCACGAGTCCGCCCGGCGTGCTCAGTCCGGCGAACCCCTTCCTCGTGGCTTTGTCTCCGTGCATTGACAAGGGGCAGACACAGAGCTGGATGGAAGCGTCGGTTGATGTCGATGGCGAGACGCGTGTATGGGGAGACCATGTTGATATCGGATGCGACGAATTCCACCCAGAGGGCATGACAGGTCTGCTCAGCGTTGCCGTTCTCGCCGAGTACACGAATGCCGTAGTGGGTACGGAACTGTATTTCGATACGCAGATCGGGGGTAGGGCCGAGGGGTATCGATGGGATTTCGGGGATGGGACTTTCTGTTCGAACGTTTGCGCGGTGAAGCACGCCTATTCCGCTGCCGGCGACTACCAGGTCGAACTCGCCGCCTGGAATGCAGAGACCTCTGCCGTTGCCGCGGTAACAGTCTGTGTCGTCGCGGAGTACGCGGCTTACGTATCGCCTTACGGTAGTCATGTATCCCCATACACGAATTGGGGTATTGCGGCTACAAATCTTCAGGTTGGGGTGGATTCGGTCACCTTCCTGGGTGGTTCGGTGTTCGTCAGCAATGGCGTGTACGATGCGGGAAGCCGGGTTGTGAGAGGAGATCTATCGAACAGAGTTGCGGTCACACGGCAGATGTCAGTTATAGGGGTGAGTGGCCCGGAGCAGACGTTCATCAACGGAACTGGCCCGAACGGGTCTAACGCCGTTCGCTGTGTGTACCTTGGCGAGTTTGCCCGCCTGACGGGTTTCACCCTGACAAACGGCGCAACATTGGACACAGACGACGAACGATACGATGGCAATGGCGGGGGCGCGTGGTGTGAGCTGACGGCATTGGTTTCCAATTGCGTGATTTCGGGCAACTCGGCCGACTGCTACGGCGGCGGAGTTTATCGCGGCACGCTGACGGATTGTATCCTGTCCGGGAACTCGGCCGAGTGGGGCGGCGGGGGCGCGGCGGCGTGCAGTTTGTTGGGCTGCGCCCTGATTGACAATACGACTCCCAACATGGGGGGCGGGGGCTACGAGGTCTATGCCGAGGACTGTGACATCCTTTCCAATATCGCCTCCTACGCAGGGGGAGTGTGTCGAAGCACGACCGAGAGGTGCTACATTGCACAGAACGCCGCTGACTCGGTGGGAGGAGGCAGCGCGGAGGGGACGAGCTGGAACAGTCTGATTGTGAGCAACGCGGCCCGTTGGGGAGGAGGCGTTGCTACGGGATATGTCTTTTCCTGTACCGTCGTAGGCAATTCGGCCGAGCAGGGTGGCGGCACGTGGGGCTGTTCCACCTGGAACTCCATCGTCTACCACAACACAGCCACCGTGGAGGGCAACAACTACATCTCGCACGGCAATCGCCGCTATACCTGTACGAGCCCCTGGTCTCCTGGCGAGGGGAACATCACGAATGAGCCGGGATTCGTCTCGGCGCAGGACGGGGATTTTCGGCTTGCTCCGTCTTCTGGCTGTATCGACGCAGGCATGAATCGGGATTGGATGCAGGAGGGCAAGGATCTGGAAGGCAATCCGCGCATCATCAACGGTACGGTGGACATGGGGGCGTACGAGACACCCTTTGCGGTGGACGTGCGCGTGTGGCTCCAAGGGCCCTATGATCCCGGGGCCCACAGTATGTCCGCCGCCCTGGACGGGACGGCGATCCCATCGAACGCGCCGTATGCGGCCGATCCGTGCTCGGTTTCGGTCATTCCCACGCAGACGACGGATTGGGTGCTGCTTGAGCTGCGGGAAGGCACCAACGGACCGGTCGTGTCCGCCTGCAGCGGCTTTGTTCTGGCCGACGGCCAAGTCGCTTCGGAAACAAGCGGCACCGGCGTGATGGTCAACGTGAGTTCCGGCAGCTCCTGCTACCTGGCGGTGAAGCATCGGAACCACACGGCCGCAATGTCTGCAGAGCCGATTGTGTTCACGAACATTCTCATGGCCTACGACTTCACCACCGGACCGGACAGGTATTACGGAGGCACGAACGGCTGCATCGAGCTCGAGCCCGGTGTCTGGGGCATGATCGCCGGCGACGCCGACGGCGACGGCAAGATCACCCGGGTGGACCGCGCGATCGCGTCGAACCAGGTGGGCCGAAGCGGGTATTGGTGCGGGGATGTCGATTTGAGTGGGGACGTTGACGAGTGAGCATTGAGGGCCGCTGGTCGAGAGAATAGCCGCGAAAGGGCGCAAAGAAAATGAACAGCAGAGCCATGACTTTCGACTTTCGACTTTGGATTCGGGCCAAACGGCTCCGCGCTCTGCCATTTTTTGCGCCACGGGTGCATCCGCCTGCGGCGGACATTCTTTGTTTCCTATTTTTCGTAGTGCACGTCGCCTCCGGCGACGTGCACTACGTCGACGCGGCCTGCACCAACGCCACGGCGCCGTACACCAACTGGGCGACCGCCGCGACGGTGATCCAGGATGCGATCGATGAGGCGGAAGAGGGGGATACGGTGCTGGTGACGGACGGCGTGTACGGCACCGGCGGGCGGGCGGTGTACAACAGCTTCACCAATCGTGTTGCGTTGACGAACGCGATTGCGGTTGAGAGCGTGAACGGGCCCGAGTCTACCCTCGTCGTCGGTCAGGGGCCCATCGGCAGCAACGCGATCCGCTGCGCGTACGTGGCAGGAAACGCAGTACTGGCGGGCTTCACTCTGACCAACGGGTGCACACGGGACAGCGGCGCCGTTGACGCGGAACGATCCGGCGGCGGTCTTTGGTGTCAAGAGGGCGCGGTGGTCTCGAACTGCACGATGGCGGGCAATCGGGCGGCAAGTGCTGGAGGGGGCGCGTATGACGGCACGCTGCGCGACTGCGTATTGACGGGCAACTCGGCTCGGGGCTATGGCGGAGGGGTTTATGGAGGCACGCTCAGCTACTGCACGCTCATCGGCAACCGGGCGGACGGCTCCGGTGGTGGGGCGTGTGGCATGGACGATCCCTGGAGCCCCATGAACTGTTGGCTGTGCAATTGCACGTTGAAGGAGAATCGGGCGGGCTGGGACGGCGGCGGGGCGTGTCTGGATCTTGGGGGCCTGGAGAACTGCAGTGTATCCGGCAATTCTGCGGCGAACAGCGGTGGCGGGGTGTGGAACGGCACGCTGTACAATTGCACGCTGACGGGCAACTCGGCCGACAGATTCGGGGGCGGTGCGGGGGGCGCTTATGCCAGGCTCCACGGCTGCATCGTCTACTACAACGAGGCCCCAACGGACAAGAACTGGAGCGAAAGCGTCTTCGATCACTGCTGCACCACGCCGCTGGCGCCAGGCCAGGGCAATGTCTGCTGCGAACCTCGGCTGGCGAGTGTCTCTCACCTGGCGATCGGCTCGCCCTGTGTTGGCGCGGGCAAGAGCGGGCACGCCGGCGGCATGGACATAGACGGTGAAGCGTGGGGCGATCCGCCTTCGATCGGCTGTGACGAGTTGCATCCGGGATCGATCACAGGGCCGTTGTCCGTTGCCGCATGGGCGTCTCACGCGGAGGCGGCGCCGGGATTCGTCGTGAAGTTTCGTGCCGATATCGCGGGGCGGTTGACGGCGAGCCTTTGGGATTTCGGCGATGGGAGCTCCGTCAGCAACCGACCGTACGCTGAACATGCCTTCAGCACCCTCGGTATGCATGAGGTCGTCCTCACGGCATGCAACGAGACGTACCCGGGAGGCCTATCGGCGACCGTGACGGTGGAGGTGGCGGAGCAGGTTGTCCACTACGTGAGTCTGCAGAGCCCGGCATCGTCAGCACCGTTCACGAATTGGGCTGCCGCCGCCACCAATATCCAGGACGCGGTTGACGCCGCGACGCAGGCCGGAGCACTTGTCATCGTGAGCAACGGCGTCTATGACGTCGGCGGCAAGTCCATACATGGGAGCATGATGAATCGGGTGGCGGCCGACAAGGCCATCGCCCTGCAGAGCCTCAATGGACCGGAATCGACTGCGATCGTCGGAGCCGGACCGTTGGGTGCCGGCGCCGTGCGTTGCCTCTATCTGGGCGGCGACGCCGCGGTGGCAGGCTTCACGCTGAGCAACGGGCACACGCGCGTGGACGGAGATTGGGAGACGGAACGGAGGGGTGGCGGCGCATGGTGCGAAGTGCACGGGGCGATGAGCAACTGCGTGCTGACCGGCAACTCGGCCTACGACTGTGGCGGCGGGTCATACAGGGGAATCGTGCGAGACTGCACGTTCGTCGCCAACTCGGTGGATTACGACGGAGCCGGTGCGGCCTATGCGATACTGTACAACTGCGAGTTCCTCGACAACACGTCGCTGATGTATGGCGGCGGCGCATTCGAGTCTACACTGTACCATTGCACCCTGACGCGCAACATGGCAATCGGGGGCTGCGGCGGAGGGGCGGACTACTGCGCATTGTACAACTGTGTCTTGACCGAGAATTCGGCCAATCGGGGCGGCGGTGCGGCTCAGGGCACGCTGCGCAGCTGTACGGTGACCGGTAATTCGGCGCAGGACGACGGCGGCGGGGTGTTTGACGTGAGGGCGGAGAATTCCATCCTGTATCACAATAGCGCCCCGGAATCCGAAAACTGGACAGATGCGGCTCTCACGTACTGCTGCACCGTTCCGCTGTTCACCGGCGGCGTGGGCTGCATAGAGGCGGACCCACTGTTCGTGGACAGCAATTCCGGAGACTATCGACTCCAGCCCGCTTCGCCATGCATCGACAATGGCGCCAATCTCGACTGGATGACGGCGGCTGAGGATATGGACGGGAACCCGCGAGTTCTGAACGGCACGGTGGACATGGGCGCGTACGAGACGCCGTTTGCCGTGGATCTGCGCGTCTTTTTGCAGGGGCCGTACGATCCGGTAACAGATACCCTGTCGACCGCACTCCAGGGCGCCGAGGTCCCTTCGAACGCACCTTATGCGGCGGACGACCACTCGATCTCGGATTTTCCGACGCAAGCCACGGACTGGGTGCTGGTCCAACTCAGGGAAGAGGCGAATGGGGCGGTCCTCTGCTCTCGGGCCGGCCTACTTCGGAATGACGGATTGGTTGTTCCGGAGTCCGGCGCCACGGGCCTGATGGTATCCGTGGACTCGGGCGCGCCCTGCTACGTGGCCGTCAAGCATCGGAACCATCTCGGCGTCATGTCGGCCCATCCGATCACGTTCACGAATATCATGATGGCCTACGATTTCACGACGAATTCAAGCTGCTACTACGGCGGCACGAACGCCTGCGTCGAACTCGAACCCGGCGTCTGGGGCATGATCGCCGGCGATGCCGACGGCGACGGCAAGATCACCTGGGTGGACCGCGCCATCGCGTCGAACCAGACGGGCCGAAGCGGGTACTGGTGCGGGGATGCGGATTTGAGTGGAACGGTGGAGGGAGAGTGAATAGCCGCAATAGGGCGCAAAGAACGCAAAGGGGAGAGACTGAGAATTCAGCGGGGTTGGGGGGCGAGCCGGACGCACGAACAGAAACGCCGGCAAAATGGCGTGGGCTGGTTGACAGTCTCACCCATGATGACACTTTCTAACGAATAACGAATAACGAATAACGAATAACGAACGAAGGAGGATGCCATGAGACGCGTGAACCTGGCCGGATGGATCGCGCTGTTGACTTGTGGGCTCGCCTGGATGGGAGAGGCCAACGATCTCGCACTGATCGACGCGAACATGGGCCGCGAGACGGCCGTGCCGAACGGCGCGGTGATCTTGACGCCGCGGCTGACCGTCGCGCCGGGCCGCAAAACCCTGCTGGCGGGCACGGCGGAGACGCTGGTGGCGCACGGCTCGACCAACCCGATCACGTGGTTCGTGATGGAGAACCCCAGCGGCGCGACGCTGTCTACCCTCACCTCGACCTCGGCGTTGTACCAGGCGGGCACGACGTCCGCGGTGGTCGACGTGATCCAGGCCTGGGACGGCGACAACCAGTTCGGGCGCACGTACCTGAACGTGCTGAGCGCCGCGGACGTGACGCAGGTGGGCAAGGCCGTGATCATGGCCGGGCGCAAGGGGCCGGACGACGGGTTGTGGCCCGTGACCGACTACCTGGCCGATTACGGCTACAACACGCTGCTCTACCGCGGGTTCTCGAAGGAGAACGTGCACTATCTGAGCTGCGTGACCGAGCAGGACTCGGACGGCAACGGCCTCGAAGACGACGTGGACCTGGCCACGACCCACGCGAACGCGGCGGACACGTTCACCACCTGGGTCAACGAGGCGAGCCGGCTGTTCGTCTATCTCGTGGATCATGGCGGCGACTCGTCGGGGGAGGGGTACTTCCGGCTGAATGAGTCGGAGACGCTGACCGCCGCGGAATTGGACGGGTGGCTCGACACGCTGCAGAGCAACTGGAACACGGAAGTGACGGTTCTGCTCGATTTCTGCCATGCCGGCAGCTTTCTGGACGAGCTGACCTTTGCCAGCAACCGTATCGTGATCGCGGCGTGCACGGATACGGAGCCGTCCTACTTCATGGCCGGCGGCCTGGCCAGCTTCTCGGATGCCTTCTTCTGCGGCGTGAAGCTCGGCCTGAATATCGACGAGAGCTTCAGGCAGGCGCGCGATGCGATGAGCGCGCTTCAGACCGCCTGGCTGGACGATAACGGGGACGGCACGTACCAGGACGGCGTGGACGGGACGTACGCGGCCACGCAGGTGCTGGGCGCCAGTTGCGTGGCCGGCAAGGACATCCCGCAGATCGGGCTGGTCTGCGGCAACCAGCTCCTGACGGCGGGCACAACCGCGACACTCTGGGCCGACGACGTGACCTCGGAGTACGAGATCGAGCAGGTCTGGTGCCTCGTCATCCCGCCCAGCCACACGCCGGAGCCGGACCAGCCGGTATCGGACATACCGGAGGTCGCCCTCGCGTACGACCAACAGGACGGTTGGTACGAGGGCCGGTACGAAGGGTTCGTGGAGGAGGGGACCTACAAGGTGGTCTACTACGCGCGCGATGTTTGGGGCAGCGTCTCGCTGCCCGTGCAGCGCTATGTGATTCAGGAGGGGTTCGAGGAGCGCGTCATCCTGGTGAACGGCGGACTGACGAACGGGCCGCATTGGTCGACGCTCGACAACATGGCCCGGCAGGCCTATCACACGTGCCTGCGGCGTTGGCTCGACGGCGACAGCATCTACTACATCAGCGCGGCCGAGAACCAGGATGTGGACGGCGACGGCACGAACGACGTGGACGCGCTGCCCGTCTTGACGAACCTCGAGTTCGCTGTCCGCGAATGGGCCGGCACGACGAACTGGGGCGGACCGGCCGACAAACTGACGGTCTTCCTGATGGGCGAGGAATCGGGCGACGCGTTCGAACTGAACGCGTCCGAGACTCTCTCGGCGGCCGTCCTGGATTCCTGGCTCGACGAGTACCAGTTGTCGAACCAGCCACCGGCCATGGTCATCCTCGAGTTCGACGGATCGGGCGCGTTCGTGCCGGACCTGACGCCGCCCGCGGACTGCGAGCGGGTCATCCTGGCGTGCGTCGAATCCGGCAAGAACTGTGTGTGGGCGGCGCGGGGGCGGATGAGCTTCTCCGGCGCGCTGCTGGGCTGCGTGTTCAACGGGATGAACATGGGCGATGCCTTCGATCTGGCCGCGCTTTGTATCCGCGGCGCCTCGGGGCGCGTCCAACAGCTGGCGCAGCTTGACGGGGACGGGGACGGCGTGCCGAACGAACCGGATCAGGAACGGGCGGTTGCCTCCACCTTCTACCTCGGCAGCGCGTTCATGACCGGCGACGACAGCCCCGCGATCAACACCCCGATGCCCGAGACGCCGCTGCCGGAAGCGTCGACCAGCCTGGTGGTCTGGGCCGAGGACGTGACCGACATGGACGGCGTCTCCAACGTCTGGTGCACGGTGACCGACCCCGAGTACGACGGCAGTACCGAGTTGCCGGAAACGAATCTCTTGTGGAACGCGAGTACCGGCCGGTACGAGGTGGTTTACGGTGATTTCACGAACCTGGGCGCTTACGTGGTGACTTTCTTCGCGGAAGACACACTGGGCGAGATCTCCGAGCCGCGCCAGAGCTGGATCACGCGTTACCAGGACGAGGGCGATACCGACGCCGATGAGATGCTGGACGGGTGGGAAGTGCAGTTCTTCGGCGGCGTCACCAACGCGGACGCGGACACCGACGAGGACGGCGATACGTTCAGTAACTGGGCCGAATGGCTCGCCGGCACCGACCCGACGAACCCCGGCTCGGTGTTCGAACTCGGCGGACCGGCGGCTCCGGCCGGCGGGCCGGGCGTGATCCTGGCCTGGCCCAGCCTCTCGGGCCGGATCTACTCGGTCGACTTCACTACCAACCTGGTGACCGATCCGTTCGCGCCGCTGGTCACCAACCTGGTCGCGACGCCGGCCGAGAATGTGTTCACCGACGACGTGCATGCGGCGGAGGGGCAGCTGTTCTATCGGATCCGGGTGGGGAGGGAATAGCCGCGAAAGAACGCAAAGAACGCAAAGGGGGGGAGGGGGAAGGGATAGCCGCAAAAGAACGCAAAGAACGCAAAGAGCGCAAAGGGGGGAGGGGGAAGGATAGCCGCGAAAGGGCGCAAAGGACGCAAAGGGGCGGCCGTGACGAGAATCGCGGATCGAGATATAGAAGATCGCGCCGAAGTTCTGTCGAAGAATTTATGGCAAACATGAGAATCGGCCCCACCGATCCATGGCCAATGCTGGAAAGGGCGGTACGGACTGTTCAAATGGGAGATTGGGGCGAAAGATTGAAGACGTGCTTTCAGCTTTGACAGAATGGGACCGAGAGCGAGGAGGCATCACGATGACAAAGCCGTGGCGACTCACTGCTGCCCCATGCAAATGGGTCACGCCGCGCATTGACGACAACCCTACATGGAGGACGCGGCCTGCCTCGCCGAAGTCCCGAGCGCGCAGCGCCTCGGGACGCAAAGGCGGGTTCCACCCGTGCCGAGCAAACGCAGGTCCAGCGGTAGAAGCGGCCGGCGTGGAAGCCGGCCCTCCAGCAGACGCACGCAGAAACGTGTATGCCGATCTGAAAGTCGCCAACACCGGCCGTCGCGCTTTGTGGGCGGGGCTGTTGCTCCTGCTCGCGTGCCGCCCGGCCGGGGCGGTCGAGTACTACGTCAACGACGCCAACACGGCCGGCGACGTGTGGTGCACGGCGGCGGGCAACGCCACGAACAGCGGCCTGGCGGCGGATTCGCCGGCGCTCGACGTCCAGAGCGTCGTGGACGGGTACGACCTGGCCGGCGGCGACACGGTCTACGTGGACAGCGGCGCTTATGTGCTGGCCCAGAACATTTCGATCAGCGTGGAGGACAGCGGCAGCGCGACGGACGCCGTGGTGAGAGTGAAAGGGGCCGGACCGGACCTCACGGTGCTCGACCGCGGCAACACGAGCGGCGGCGCGTACGGCATTCACCTCGACGGCGCCCAATACGTTGTCATCCAGGATCTGCGGCTGACCAATGCCTACCAGGCCGTTCGGATCGAAGCCTGCACGGGTATCGAAGTGCGGAACTGCGAACTGGACCGGTGCGCGCAGGGCGTGGTGCTTTCGGGTGGAAGCGCACACACGGTGGACGGCTGCGCCATCCATCACAACGGCAATCAGGGCGTCATGGGCTCCTCCTGCACCGCGCCGGTCCTGACGGGAAACGCCATACTGCAGGGCCTGCGCGGCGTCGAGCTGTTCGACTGCGGCGGCGCGTGGCTGGCCGGTAATACCGTTTCGAGCAACCTCTATGAGGGCATTCGACTCTCGTCCTGCCCCACCTCCGTGTTGTCGGGGAACGTGGTTTCCGAGAATGCCGCCTACGGCGTGTACCTGAGCAGTTGCGCCGCCGCCGAAGTGACGGAACAGCGGGTCTTTCTGAACACGAACGGGGTCTATTGCGGGTACAGCCCGTCGCTCGTGCTCGCCGGCAACCGCCTCTACTCGAACGCGGGGATCGGCGCGCTGGTCGAACCCGGGCCGGCGCAGGTGAGGCAGAACCTGGTCTACGCCAATGGGAGCGGCGGATTGGTCATGAGAGACGCGGGCGCATCGGCCATCGAGAACAACACGTTCTATGCGAACGGCACGGCGGGCATCGAATTGTCGGGCAACTGCCAGAACGCGCAGGTGCGCAACAACGTACTGGCCGCGTCCGGTCCGGGCCGCGTCTGCATGCAGGTCGCCAGCCTCGCGGGCGGCTGGGGCTCGGACTACAACGCGTTTCGCGTCGCCGACGGCGCGGCATTGTGCGACTGGCTCGGCGCGCGGTACACGCTGGGGTGGTGGCAGCGCTACGCGGACAAGGACCGCCACTCCCTGGACGTCGATCCGTTGTTCGTCGACCCGGACGGCGCGGACAACGTGCTGGGCGGGTTGAACGGCGACGACGACGATTTCCACCTGCAGTCCGCCGCCGGCAGTTGGCACGGCGGGGATTGGACCCCGGACGGCGCGCACAGCCCTTGCGTGGACGCGGGCGACCCGCAGACCGGATATTCGGCTGAGCCGGCCCCCAACGGGGGCCGGCTCAATCTCGGCTGCCATGGCGGGACGGCGCAGGCCTCGAAGTCGGCGGGCGCGCGCGCCGTGCGGGTGCTCTACCCCGATGGCGGCGAGATCGGGTTCCGCTCTTTCCGCGTGCGCTGGGCGTGCGCAGGGCCGTGGACGAGCAACGACTACGTCAAGATCGAGTACTCGCCGAACGCCGGCGGACAATGGTTCGATTGCGCCAGCGCCAACCCGCTCGACCACGACAACGGCGTCTACGTCTGGGACATCGCCGGGCTGGCGACCGGCGCGCAGTACCTGGTGAAGGTCACGTTCACCGGCGACGAGGGCGTTACGGACTCGAGCGATGCCGTCTTCGAGATCCTCGGCCCGGCGCCGGGCGTGTTCTACGTCAATGACGGTTCGACCGCCGGGGACGAGTGGTGCGCCGTGACCGGCAGCGTGACGAACACCGGCCTCGACGCCGGCTCGCCCGTCGAGTCGTTCCAGACGCTGATCGAACGCTATCCGCAGATCGGGGCGGGCGACGAAGTGCGGGTCGACGCCGGCACCTACAGCCTGGCCCAGACGGTCTATTTGAGTGGATGGAACAGCGGCGGCCCCGGGTCCAACCTGGTCATTCGCGGGGCGGCGGCCGGCACCACGGTGTGGGACCGGGGGGACACGGCCGCGCACGCGGTCCATTTGCTGGGCTCGGACTGGGTGTGCCTGCGCGACGTCGGGCTGAGCGGCGGGTACGACGGGCTCAAGGTCGAGGACAGCCGCGGCATCGCGATCGTCGGCTGCCAGGCGTGGAGCAACGCGAATGCCGGCATCGAGCTCATCGACGGCAGCAACCTGACCGTGCAGGCGAATTCCTGCCATGGCTGCGGGTCGGGTATCCTGTTCGCCGGCGCCGCCGCGACGAGCGTGCTCAGCAACGATTGCCGCTCGAACGGCACCGGCATCCAAGGCAACGGGACGCCGGACACCGTCCTCATCCAGGGCAATACCTGCCGGGAGAACGCCTACCGCGGGATCGTGCTGGGCGGCGGCAGCGGCGCCTATGACATCGCGGGCAATCAGGTGTTCTCGAACGCATGGGACGGCGTCGGCATATGGGCCGGAACGGTCCGCATGCGGGAGAACCGGGTCCACGCCAACAGCGGGCACGGCGTGTATCTGGGGGCTTGGGGCCAGGACATACGGAACAACCTGATCCACGACAACGGCGACACGAACACCGAGTACAACATCTACTCCAGCGGCGGGAGCCACCGGATCGAAAACAACACCGTCCGTGGCGGGAACGGCATCTTCGTGCACAATGGGTACTACCTGACCAACCGCAACAACATCGTATGGGCCACCGGCGCCGGATACGTCGCGATCCGTACGGAGGAGCTCTGGCCCGACCTGTCGAGCGACCACAACGACCTGTACGCGACCGAGGGCGCGGGCGTGGGCTACTACCTCGGCAGCCGCGCCGACTTGCGCGCCTGGCGCGAGGCGACCGGACTGGACGGCCAGAGCGTATCGATCGATCCGCTCTTTGCCGACGGCGCGGCCCCGGATTTTCACCTGGCCAGCGCTTACGGCCGCTATGACGGGCCGGCCTTCACCGCGCCGGCGGGCGGCGCGTTCTCGAACGACGCCGTGACCAGCTTCTGCATCGACGGCGCCGCGCCGGACGCCCCCTGCGCCAACGAGTCCGCGAACAACGGCGGCCGCGCAAACATCGGTGCTTTCGGCAACACCGCCGACGCTTCGCGCTCGCCCGACGAACGGCTCAGCCTGCTGACGGAACCGAACGGCGGGGAAACCTGGTTCGGGGTGCAGACCATCACGTGGCTGACACGCGGGCTCTGGGCCAGCAACGACACGGTCCGCCTCGAATACTCGCCGGACGGCGGATCCGGCTGGTTCGACATCACCAATGGACTGGACTACGCCGCCGGTTCGTACGACTGGGATACCGGCGGGTTGACGCCCGGAACGAACTACATGGTCCGCGTGTCGAGGAGCGAGGACGGGACCGGCCCCGACACCAGCGACGCGGTCTTCCAGGTGGCGGCCTCCGGGCCGCGCGTCTACTACGTCAACGACGGCAGCACCAACGCGGATCTGTGGTGCACCGCGACCGGCGCGGACACGAACGACGGGCTGAGCGCGGAAACGCCGATGGCATCCATGCAGCTCGTGCTCGATACCTACAACCTCGAGGGCGGCGACACCGTCAGAATCGATACCGGCTACTATACCCTGTCAGCCACCGTGCTGATCGGGCCCGGCGACATGGGCGCGCCGGAAAACCCGGTCGTATTCCTCGGCAGCACGAACGGAGCGTTGCTCGACCGGCAGGACGCCCAGAGCGATGTCGTATCGGTCGCGAGCGCGCATGACATCCGGTTCGAGAGCCTGTGGTTGACCGGCGCGAAGGCGGGCCTCAAGGCGCAGGGCTGCACGGGACTCGAGCTGCTCGACTGTCAGGCCCTCTCCAACGCGAACGGCGTGCATCTGGAGTACTGCACCAACGCCGTGATCCAGGACGGTGTTTTCTCCGACTGCTCCGACTGCGGGATCAGGCTCGACGCCGTCTCCGGCGAGGTCAAGGCGAACGACTGCCAGGGGAACCAAACAGGCATTTCGGCCTCGGGCAGCGCGAACTCGCTGCGGATCGAGGGGAATGTCTGCCACACGAACACGTCCCACGGCATCTCGTTCGGGGGCGGTACGTTCGAAGTCGTCGGAAACCGGGTGTACCTGAACGGGCAATCCGGGGTGGTGGTCGCCGGTGCCGCCGTGCAAGCGGGCATCGAACGCAACCTGATTTACGGGAACGGGCACGACGGGATGTCGCTGTGGATATCCGGCGCTCTCGCCGTACGCAACAACCTGGTGTACGGCAACGGCGACGCGGTGGACGAATACAACTGCCGCGTGTATACCGGCAGCGCATGGCTGGAGAACAATACCGTCTACGGCGGAAACGGGGTGTATCTGCACGATCCGTGGGCGATCACGAACCGTAACAACATCGTCTGGGCGACCGGCGTCGGCCGGGCCGCTGTGAAGGTCGGCACCCCGCCCGGCGCCACGGACGTGTTGGTCAGCGACCACAACGACCTGTACGCCACGGACGGCGCCGACGTCGGCTGGTGGCTGGGCCGGCACCCGACACTGGCCGATTGGCAATACATGACGAAGCGCGATGCGCAGAGCCTTTCGGCCGACCCCGGCTTCGTGAACATGGCCGGCGCGGACGAGGTGCTGGGCGGCACGAACGGGTTTGACGACAACTTCCACCTCGTGAGCGAAACGGGCAGCTATACCGGAATGCCCTTCACGGCCGCGGGAACGAACGACTTCTTGCCCGACGCGCAGACCAGCGTGTGCATCGACGCCGGCGACCCGTCGGCCGCCGTCGGTGAGGAGTATGCCCCTGACGGCGTGCGCGTGAACCTCGGCGCGTTCGGCGGAACGCCCGACGCCTCGCTGTCGCCGAACGCGAAGACGATCGAACTGACCTCCGTTGCGGACGGCGACGCGCTGCGCGGCGCCGAGCGCATCGCCTGGCGCACGCGCGGGCCGTGGACCGGCGGCGACGGCGTCCGCATCGAGTACTCCGCCGACGGCGGCACGAACTGGACCCAGATTCTCGGCGCGGAGAATATGCCATACGCCGCCGGATACTACGACTGGAACACCGCCGCCCTGAGCCCGGGCGAAGGGTACTGCGTCCGCGTGAGCAAGACCGACGAAGGCGCCGTATCCGACATGAGCGGCGAGGTCCGGATACTGCCGGCCGGCCCGCGCGCGTTCTACGTCAACGACGGCGACGCCGCGAACGACGTGTACTGCGCCGCGACCGGCAGCGACACGAACGACGGACTCTACGCCGCCTCCCCGAAGGCGACCGTCCGCCGGCTGCTGCGCGACTACACGCTGGTCCCCGGCGATACCGTGCGCATCGATACCGGAACGTGGGTGCTCGACTGCTCCCTCCAGGTCTTCGATTCGGGGTCTGAAGCCGCGTCCATTTCCTTCCTCGGCAGCCCGGCCGGCACGATTCTGGACCGGCAGGATTCGACCAACGACGTGATCTACCTTCAAGGGGTGCGCGACCTGCGCTTCGAAAGCCTGCGGGTCACCGGCGGCGACGAAGGCTTCGAGGCGTCGGCCTGCGAACGGCTCCAAATCGTGGGCTGCATGGTGTACAGCAACGCCTACGAGTACGGCATACGCGTCGAGGACAGCTCGGATATCGAGATCACACAGTGCGATGTGCTCGGCGGCGGCATCTCGTTCGACGACAGCACCAACGCCGTACTGGCCGCCAACACGTGTCATGGTTGCGTATTCTACGGAATCTACCTGCAGGATACCTCCGGGACGATTGCCTCCAACAACTGCTTCGAGAATTCACAGGGCATTCTGGTTCAGGGCGGAACCGGGCCCGTGCGGATCGAGGGCAACCTCTGCCATACCAATCAGAACGGCGGTATCGCCTGCGGAGGCGCCGGGAGCTACCCGGTCGAACTGACGGGGAACCGAGTCTTCTTGAACGGCGCCCAAGGCATTCATAGCTATGGCGGCCCCGCAGTCCTCATCAGCCGCAACGTGGTGTACGGCAACCAGGCCGACGGGATATTGCTGAGCGGGTCCGGCGCCAACGTGTTGCGGAACAACCTGCTGTACGACAACGGGGACACGGTGAGCAAGTTCAACGTGCACCTGTACGGCCAGACTGGCTGCCTGGAGAACAACACGCTGTACGGCGGGAACGGGCTGCTTATCCGCGAGCCCGGTTCGGTCACGAACCGCAACAACGTCGTCTGGGCCGCCGGCGCCGGGCGCGCGGCGGTCAAGGTCGAGTTCCCGCCGAGCGGAACGGATGTGCTGGTCAGCGACCACAACGACCTGTACGCGACGGACGGGGCGGACGTGGGCTGGTGGTGGGGCCGGCACCGCACGCTGGCCGACTGGCAGTACATGTCGAAACGGGACGCCCAGAGCGCTTGCGTGGACCCGCGGTTCGTCGACTGCGCCGGCGCCGACGGCGTGCGGGGCGGGACGAACGGCTGGGACGACAACTTCCACCTGATGAGCATATCGGGTAGTTACACGGGCCCGGCCTTCACCGCCGCTACGACCGCCGGCTTCGTCGCGAATGCCGAGACCAGCCCCTGCGTGGACGCCGGGGACCCGGCCGCCGGCGCGGGCGAGGAACTCGCCCCGGGCGGCGGGCGCGTGAACCTGGGCGCATTCGGCGGGACGACGGACGCCTCCCTCTCGCCCGGCGGGCGCGCGATCGAACTCGTCTCCGTTGGCGGCGGCGACGTGCTGCGCGGAACCGAGCGGGTGAGCTGGCGCACGCGCGGCGCGTGGGCGGGCGGCGACACGGTGCGGCTCGAGTACTCCGACGACGGCGGCACGAACTGGTACGCAATCGCCGGCGCGGCCAGCCTGGCATTCGAACCGGGCAGCTACGACTGGGACACGTCCGCGTTCGACACCGGCAAGACCTATCGGGTCCGGGCAAGCAAGAGCGACGAGGGCGGCGTCGCCGACGCGAGCGGCGCGGTGCGCCTCATCGCGCCCGGCCCGCGCGAGTTCTTCGTGAACGACGCGAGCCTTTCGAACGACGTCTACTGCAGCGCGGCCGGCGACGACGCGAACGACGGGCTCAGCGGCGGTACGCCGAAAGCCACGATCAAGCGGCTGCTGCGCGAACATGCGCTCGCGCCCGGCGACACGGTGCGCATCGATACCGGCGCGTGGCTGCTCGATTCCACCCTGCAGTTGTTCGAGTCGGGGACGGAGTCCGCGCCGATCGCGTTCGTGGGCAACGGCGCCGGCAGCCTGCTCGACAGGCCGAATACGACCAACGACGTCATCTACGCGCAGGGGATCGAGTACGTGCGTGTGCAACGGCTGAGCCTGGCGGGCGGCCGGGACGGGCTCTGCGCCGAGCAGTGCCGCGGGATCCGGGTGCTGGACTGCGAAGCGTACACGAACGCGGACGACGGCGTGGAATTCCAAGGGTGTCTGGACTGCGAGGTGACGGGTTGCGACATCCGGAACTACGGCGACGTCGGCATCGTCGTCGGCTACTGTACCAACGCCGTCGTGCAGACCAATGCCTGCCACGACTGCGTTAGCGGCTACCAGTACGGGATCTGGTTCCGAAGGAGCAGCAACGGCGTGTTGCGCGCCAACACTTGCTACGGGAACGACCACGGCCTGTACGCGGAGGAGAACATCGGCACCACCGTCATCGAGGGCAACACCTGCTACACGAACCGGCGCAACGGGATCGTCTACCGCAACGGCGGCGACTACGAAGTGGCGGGCAACCGCGCCTACGCGAATGCGGAGGCTGGCATCTGGACCTGGTGGAACGTCAGCGGGCGGATCCGGCGCAACGTGCTGTACTCCAACGGGCAGAGCGGACTCTACGCCGGCGGACAGTACCTGGAGCAGATCCGGAACAACCTCGCCTACGACAACGGGTCCGGCGGTTCGCACTACAACATCTACGTGTACAACCCCACCGCGATGGTCGAGAACAACACCCTGTACGGGAAGAACGGGTTGTGCATCCGCGACCCCGCGGCCGTGACGAACCGCAACAACGTGGTGTGGGCCACGGGCAGCGGCGCGGTCGCGATCCGGGTCGAAACCCCGCCCGCCGGCGCGGACGTGCTCCTGAGCGACTACAACAACCTGTTCGCCGGCGCCGGCGCCGGCGTGGGATACTGGGGCGCAACCCCGTGCGCGGACCTGGCAAACTGGCAGGCGACCACCGGGCAGGACAGCCACAGCCTCAGCGTCGAGCCGCCGTTCGTGGACCCGGACGGCCCGAACGACCAGCTCGGGGGGCCGTACGGGCTGGACGACGATCTGCACCTCGCGCCCGGCTCGCCATGCATCGACGCCGGCATGAACATCGAGTGGATGTTTGGCGCCGTGGATCTGGAGGGCAACCCGCGTATCGCGAACGGTACGGTGGACATCGGCGCCTACGAGCACGGGTTCGAACTGAACCTGCGCGCCTTCCTCCAAGGCCCCTACGAGGCGGCCGGCCACCAGATGAGCACCGCCCTGCGCGGCGCGGGCCTCATCCCGTTGACCGCCCCCTACGCCGCGGACGTCCGTACGGTGGGTGCCGTTCCGGCTGATGTCACCGATTGGGTGCTGGTCCAGTTGCTTAAGGCTACCAGCACGAACCGGCCGCCGGTCGTCTCGCGCAGCGCGTTCCTGCGCCGCGACGGCCAGGTCGTGTCGGCGGCCGGCGCGACGAATGCGCGGCTCGACGCGCCGGGCGGCAACTACTACATCCTGGTCAAACACCGCAACCACCTCACCGCGATGTCCGCCGATCCGGTCGCATTCACGAACTACATGGTCGCCTATGACTTCAGCGCGGGGGCCGACCGCTACTACGGCGGGGCCGGCGCGGCCGCGGAACTCGAGCCCGGCGTCTGGGGCCTGCCGGCGGCCGACGCCGACGGCGACGGCGCGGTGCTCCCCGTCGACGGGCTGATCCGCGACACGCAGGACGGACGCGCCGCGTACGATCGGGGGGATTTCAACCTGGACGGGGCCGTCTCCGGCGCCGATACGGGATTGTGGACCACCAACGCCGGGCGGGCGACCCCCGCCCCGCAGCCGGAGACGGCGCAGAGCCCGGCCCTCGATGTTGCACCGCCGCGGCTCACGCTGCTGACCGCTCAGAGCCATACGGTGTACGCTTCCGGAACGACGGGTTCGGTAACGTGGGCGTTTGTCACGAATCCGAGCGGGGGCATGCTCAGCCCGTTGGACGGTACCAGCGTCGTCTACCAGGCGGGCGTGACCTCGGCGTGCGTCGACGTCATCGAAGCGTGGGATGCGGATAACCTGCTCGGACGCTGCCAGGTGAACGTGATCAGCCTCGACGATGTCGCCGCGGCCGGCAAGGCCGTTATCGTCGCCGGGCGCAAGAGCGCCGACGACCCGCTCTGGCCGAATACCGACTACCTGGCCGACACGGCCTACAACACGCTGCTCTACCGCGGGTATTCGAAGGCGAACGTCCGATACCTCAGCGCGGTGACGAACCAGGACGTGGACGGCGACGGCGAATGGGACGACGTCGACCTGGAAACCACGTATGCCGGCGCGGAACAGACCTTCACGAACTGGGCGGCCGGCGCGAGCAATCTGTTCGTGCATCTGATCGATCACGGAACGGACTCGGCCGGGGCCGGGGAGTTCCGGCTGAACCCGGCCGAGACGCTGCCGGCGGCCGACCTGGACGCGTGGCTCGATACGCTGCAGGACAGCTACGGTACGCGCGTCACCGTGCTGATCGATTGCTGCTACGCCGGCAGCCTGCTCGACGAGCTGGACTACGCCGGGCCGGCGCCCCGGCTCGTCATCGCCTCGTGCGGGACGAACGAGGCCGCCTATTTCATCGCCGGCGGGCTCGTGAGCTTCTCCGACGCGTTCCTCGGCGGCGTGCTGCGTGGCGAGGATGTCGAGCAGGCCTGGCTCGGCGCGCAGAGCGCCATGAGCCTGTATCAGAACGCGACGTACTACGACAACGGCGGCGGGCATCTTGGCGCAGGCGCGTACATCGGCGCCTCGTTCATCGCCTCCAAAAACATACCCCAGATCGGCACCGTCTGCGGGCAGCAGTACCTCAGCGGGCAGACCACCGCCACGCTTTGGGCCGACGACGTCGTTTCGCTTTATGCGATCGACCGGGTCTGGTGCCACGTGATCCCGCCGAGCCACAATCCCGATCCGGCCGTGCCCGTGGAGACGGTGCCCGAGATCGATCTTCCCTATGACGCCGGCGCCGGCCGGTACCAGGCGGACTACGACGGGTTCGGCGAGGAGGGGACCTACAAGGTCGTCTATTACGCCGCGGACCCGTGGGCCGCCGTATCCGTGCCCGTGCAGAGCTATGTGGTGCAAAGCGGGTTCGACGAGCGGGTTGTGCTGCTCAACGGCGGAACCACGAACGATGCGGATTGGGCCGCGCTGAACGCGATCGCGAACCGCGCGTATCATACGTGCCTGAAACGGTGGCTCGCGCCCGAGCGCATTTACTACATGAGCGCGGTGACGAATCAGGACCTGAACGCCGATGGGACCAACGACGTGGATCATGCGCCCTCATCGGCGAACTTGAGCTGGGCCATCACGCAGTGGGCGGGCGGGACCGTGGCCGGCGGACCGGCGAGCAAGCTGACCGTCTGCCTGGTCGGCGAGGAATCGGGCGGCCTGTTCAAGCTGAACGCAAGCGAGACGTTGAGCGGGGCGACACTGGACGGCTGGCTCGATACGTTCCAGGCCACGCGCAAGGTCCCGGCCTACGTGATTCTCGAATTTGACGGGGCGGGCGGGTTCATTCCGGACCTCGTCCCGCCGCCCGACTGCGAGCGGATCAGTATCGCCTGCGCCGATGCGGGCCAGTCCGCGCTGCGCGCGGCGGGCGGCCGGCTCAGTTTCGCGGGTGTCTTTCTGAGCCATGTCTTCAACGGCCGCGACCTCGGCCATGCGTTCGAACAGGGCCGCCATGCCATCTCCTGGGCGGCGCGCCGGCGGCAGAGCGCGCAGCTCGACGACGACGGCGACGGCGTGCCGAACGAGAGCGGCGAAGACGGGCTCGTCGCGGCGCTGCGCTATCTCGGCACCGCGTTCATGACCGGCGACGATACGCCCCTGCTTGGAACGCCCATGCCGGAAACCGAGGTCAGCGACGCGACCAACAGCGTCACCGTCTGGGTCGCGGACGTCACCGATATGGACGGCGTCTCGAATGTCTGGTGTACCGTGACACCGCCGGACTGGGACGGCGTGGCGGACCTGCCCGAAACGAACCTGGTGTGGAGCGCCGGCGCCGAACGCTACGAGACGGTCTATACCAACTTCAGCGTGCTCGGCCGCTATGCCGTCACGTTCTTCGCCGAGGACGTGCTCGGCGAAATCGCGCCGCCGAAACAGGCGGACCTCATCCTCGTCGAACACGATTCCGACGCCGACGGCGTGCCCGATACCTGGGAACAGAGCTTTTTCGGCGGGCCCACCAACGCCGAGGCCGAGGCCGATTCCGACGGCGATACCTTCAGCAACTGGGCCGAATGGTTGTCGGGCAGCGACCCGACCAACGGCGCGTCGGTGTTTCAGATCTCCGACGCAGACGCGCCCGTGACGCAGGGCCTGACGATCCTGCGTTGGCCGAGCATTTCGAACCGGGTCTACTCCGTCGAGTTCACCACCAACCTGGTGACCGATCCCTTCGCGCCGCTGGTCACCAACCTGGTCGCGACACCGGCGGAGAACGTGTATACCGACACCGTGCACGGCGCGGAGGAGACGTTGTTCTATCGGATCAGAGTGGGGAGAGAATAGCCGCGAAAGTACGCAAAGAACGCAAAGGCGGCGGGAATAGCCGCGAAAGTACGCAAAGAACGCAAAGGCGGCGGGAATAGC
>JAFGHX010000381.1 GCA_016929905.1 Kiritimatiellia bacterium | reverse complement strand
GTTGTCGAGAACTGCAACGAAAAACAAGAAATTTTCGGGTGCTGAGAGGTCAGAGGGCAGAAGTCAGAGGTCAGGCAGAACGCGATGTTGGCTGAGAAGCCGCTGACCTCTGACCTCTGACCTCTGGGTTGCGGGCGAAGCCCGCCTTGGTGCGTTGTTCCATATGTAGGTCGTCTGCACTTTGTCGCAACAGCCGTCCGTAGGGCCTGTGCACCCGCTGCTGTAGGTATAGTCGACAGGGTACCCGGCTTCGGCGGTGCAGAGAGGCCCGTCGTTGTGCTTCTCACAAGCCAATTGGATCGCCTGTTTGACGTATGAATCCGGACGGGTTGCCCTGATGGTATTTCGCGTGAAGATCACACTCCCCGACCGTATCCTGGGGAAATAGCTGAACGCCCCACTGCCTTCCCAACTCATGAAATTGTCGTATATTTCGTACGCCCTTCCGCCTCGATCCAACGCGTAATCGTAATTGTATTCGCCGGTGCCTGTGTCACATAGTAGATTGAGTATGTGCCGTGCACGAGTCCTGTGTCAAGGGAGGCGCTTTTCTTGAACGTGGAAAGGGCTGTGTGCCTCTCGCCAACCCGGCTCAGCGCGAAAGGTGGCGCAACGTTCCCGGCCGCCTATCGGCGCGCGATTGGGGGGGTGCACCGGCCTCTCGCAGGCCGCGCGCGGAGAGCGCGAACCACACCAACGAGACCTCCAGTTCCTTGTCGTGTCTGGCCGTCACGCTTCTTATCTTGGTGTGAGGCTTGGGATTGGGCCATTCGAGTTGATAGAGGCACACGGGCTTGCCGGCGCTATCGTGCATCACGTGCACGTAGCGGTTGTCGTAGGTCGACGTCTCCAAGGTGTCCGGCCGATAGTCCTGGATGTTGTACATGAACCGCAACGGGATCTTCACCCGCTCGCCGCCTTCGTACTCGACTACGTAGTCGCCGCAGGGGAACCCGTACACCCAGCGGCGCCCGCGCGCGCCGCGCATGTTCGGGTCCTTCGGGTTGTCGATGTTCGCCGTGTGCAGGAAGATGAGCGACGAGCACACGCGGTCCACCGGCACCGCGACTTCGGTTGTGCCGGTTTTGCTCACCACGATGCAGTTGCGCCCGTCCGCCCGGCCGCCGAGCTGCATGGGGATCAGGCCGAGCTCCTGCTCGCCGCTCGGGATATCGATCGCCTTCGAGGCATCACCATAGGTCGCGGGATCGGCGGACAGCAGGAAGTCGTTGAAGGAATGAGTCATCTGCGGCGCGATGTCGACGGCCGTGATCCGCTCGCCCGCCTCCGGGTTCGGCTGGACCGCATAATAGTTGCGCAGCGCGTCCAGGCGGCCGGCCAGCACGTCGTCCTTCAGGCTGAGTCCGGGCCCGCTCAACAGGTTCCACGCCTGGTCGCCCATCCAGAACGCCGTCTGTTGCGACTGGGTGTACAGATAGCTCGCGTGCGGCGCGCGGAGGTAGTGGCCGAACCCGTAGACGCTCGCGCCGTAGCCGGAGAGCATCTTCTTCTGTTCGTCCTTCCGGATCAGGGTCGGCCCCGTGCCGCTGTACCAGACGGTGAATCCCTTGTCATGGAACCACCGGATGTTCCCTTCCGTTCCCGACCAAGCCAACCAGATGATGTCCTTGGGCAACTTATCTACCATCTTGTACAGGTCGAACTGCTGTCCCGAATGATAAGGCGAGAACATGTCGTGATACACGCACATCCGAATGTTCTGGCGCTTGAGGAACGCGTGCAACTCGATGACGAAGTCATAGACCATCTGCGCGACGCTCACGCCGGAGTGCGTCTGCGGCTTGTTCTTCGGGTCGGGCTTCTGGAACATCTCATCCATCTTCGGACAGATGAGCGGCGGGTGCGTCGCGTCGATCACGTCCTGCAGGCAATCGAATACGATCGCGTTATGGTCCGGATGCGTGAAGTCCGCCGTCGCCTGGAACCCCTTCATGCGCAGCCGGTCCTGACTGACCAGCAGCCAGGACGCATGCCCGCCGATCTGCCAGGCGGGACAGAACTGGATGAAGTTGTCGCGGCAGTACTGCGCCAGCTTCGCGAGGTCCTGCGGCGTGTAGATGCGCTGGCCCCCGCGAATCTCCGGACGGCGCGGGTAGTTCAAGGCGATGCTGAGCTCGCAGATCAGCACGTTGATTTTGTTCGCTGCCACCAACCGGTCGGTCCAGTCGATCACCCACTCGATGGGCCGCTCCTCGCCGAGCTTGACAAACGCCCAGAAATTGTCGAGCCGGCAGCTCCGGTTCGGAAGGTCCGGCCAGTCGTAGATCTCGACGCACGGGACGGGGCGCGACGCGGTGATCCTCATGGAATTGCGCAGGAGTTGGGCGAAGGTGACGCAGCCGTAGTACAAGCCGGGCTCGTCGAAGCCTGTGATCACGACGCGGTCCGGCGTGACGGACAGGCAATAGCCTTCGCGCTTGGGCTCCACGGGCTTGCCGTCGAATTCTGCGCGGTGCGCCAGGCGCAGTACGATCCCGTGCGCAGGCGATTCGGCGGGCCCGATCCGGTTCTCCTTCAGCCGGGTGCCGGTGTAGCCGTAGACCTTGTCCATGAAGATCCCGGCGGTCTTGCGCGTGCGGGCGGTGGCGTTGGCGGGCAGGTGCAGCACCGCGTGGCGCGCCGCCGCGAATACCCCTTCTTTCCACGCCGCCTTCTTCGGCCGCGGGTTCAGAAGCGTCTTGTCTGCGAACCGGCTCTTCGATTCGAGCTCGTTCTGGAAGTTCACCGCGGCCACGCGCGAATCGCCGTTTTCGTTCGCGCAGAGCATGTAAAAGGTGCACGGGCCGTGGCGGCTCCGCCCCTCCTTCAGCACGAACCGGCGCCGGATTGCCGTCTCGCCTGCCACCGAAAGCGGCTCGCGCGTCAGCTCATCGCTGCAGCCGAGCACCTTCCAGGCAAGCTGATAGGGGCCGGGCTGGAACCCCGTGAAGGCGCAGTCGATCGTGAAATCGGCCTGGTTCTCGCCGGTGTCGATCCGCTGGATCCTTTCGACCGTGATCGTGCCCGGCCCGAACGGCTTACGGTTGAAGACCAGGCTGCCCCACTGGTCGACCGCCTGATAGCGGCCGACCCCGAGCCACGAGACCGGCTGCCACGGACGGCTCATGTAGTTCTGCGCGATGTGGAACCCGGCATACCGATCCCGGCCAAGATCGATGCTCAGCTTCGAGAGTGGGAAGGCCAGTTCTACGCACCATTGCCCGTCGACGTACTGCATGGCCTTCGTCTCCTCGACAGACGCGCCATAGTGTGTCTGGATCTTCCCGGCCTCCGCGGAGAAATCACGGACCGTGGTCATGGTCTTTCCCGCCCCGTTACAGGCGAAGTAGACCTTGCGGTAATTGTCGTTATGCCCGTTGAAGAACACCTCCAGCGCCTCGTCCGTCCAGAACCGGCCGTCTCCCGTCACGGCCGGCGCGCTCGGGAACTCCGCGCGCGTCGCGATGTACAGGTTCTTCTCGTCGTAGGCGAGCCGGACGGCGAACGGCGACTCGCCCGTCTTCACGGGCGCGCCGCGCAAGTAGTGGAAATCTTCGAGCGCGGCGGCCGGCCCCCAAGCGGGATCGTTGAGCTTCCCGTCGACGGCGACCGGCCCCGCAACGGGCAAGATTTCCTGCGCCTTGCGGACTTGGATGATGGCCAGATCCTTCGACGGCCTCTTCGTCTCCTTCTTCTGCCCCTTCACCAACTCGATGCTTCCCAGTCTGAATGTCGGGTTGCCGACCTGGTTGCGGCCTCCATACAGGACCCAGACGCACGTCAACTTTTCCCAGATCGGCGGATGCGTCGCCCGCCGGTAACCGTGCCCCACGACGTAGTCGCGCCGGCCGGGCTCCAGCGTGATCTGTTTCGACAAGTAGGTGTTGTCCCGGAAACAGAGCGTCGTACTGATTTCGGTGAAATCCTGGCCACGGTAATCGATGTCAAACTGGATCCCGACATAGCGCTTGTCCGCTTCCGGGTTCGGCAACGAGTCAAAGAAGAACTTGGAGCACGACCCCCCGCGGCTGCCCGTGAAAGAAAACTCGACGAACGGTTCCCCCTTTTCCGTGACCAACCGGGTATGCACGGTGCGATCATCGGCGTGTTGCGGCTTGCGGTGATGGATCTGATCGACCGGATGCGTACCCGCATCGAACAGGAGTATCCGGTCGTCCTTCTGGAGGGGGCCGAACCCCGCCAGGGCCGACGTGCTGAACAGGCCGGCCGAACCCATAAAGAGGGCGAATTTCAGGAGCATTCTGCGGTATGACATGACGGGCATCTCCTCTTGGCGTATCGACGGTCCACGCGCGATCGGTGTGCGCGTCATCAGGTATATGCCGGCCAAACGCCAAAAGCGCAGTTTCTTTTCGAGGCAAATGCGTCGACGCACTCGTGGCGCAGCCGATCCGCCGCCGGACGCGCTGCCGAGCGCACCGGTTCGGAAACAGGAATCGGGCACTGCTTCTGGGGACAGGCATCCGGCCTCTCTATGGCCGATACCGCCGACGTGGCTGCAGAGGCCGGGCGTTTCGGCGAAGTGAAAGCCGACTCCCGGCCGGGCGCTGACGCGCTCAGATCGCTTTCTCGGGCACTTGGGGCATGCTCTTGCGTGTGTCCCAGCTCAGACTCGCCCGGATGACGAGGCCCGAGATGATCGTGGCAAAGATGCGGGAACTCGCGCCGAGAATGTGGCCGGGCACTCCGAGGTTGAGCAGCACGAAGGCGGTGGTCAGCGCCGCGCCCAGGAAGATGGATTGCCCGGCCAGCACCGCTGTCGGCTTCTTGAGATAGGCGGCCGTGCCGTACACGTACGAACGCACCGCGTTGATGAACGGCGCGAACGCCAGGATCAACGTGATGTCCCGGATACGCCCGTAGCTGTCCGCGCCGAACTTCTGCAGCACCACATAGTAGCCGTGAAACAGCCATGGCGTCAGGAAGAGCAGGGGCACGGCGGACAGGGCGAGTCCGGCGGCGCAGGCGAAAGCGAGAAGCCTGCGATTCCTCGAGCGGCCGCCGTGGAAATTGATGACGACCGCCGCGATCTGTGTCGCGCCGTAGGTGAGCGGCCCCACAAGGCCGCTGGTCACGTAGTAGACCGGCAGCATGGTGTCCGGCTCCGGCGCACGCGCGATGAAGGCGCCGATCAGGGCCGCCGAGAGCGTGATGAAGAAGCCGCCGAGCGAGAAGATGAAAGAGAACCGGAGCAGTTCGCCGAGCGACGCGCGCGTCCCGGTGTCTTCCGTTCGGCGCTGGGCGCGGATGTACCTCAGGGCAAGCTGCCGGGAGAGCAGGACTTCAACACCGGTCGCGCAGACCTGGGTCACGGCCGCATAGAACACGCCGCCCATCTTCAGGCGCGAGAAGGTGAAGGCCAGGACGCCGGCCGTGACGATCCGCACGACGGTCGCCGCAAAGGCCTTGTCCGACCTGTTTGCGTTGAAGAGCGTGACCTGGTACGGATTGCGAAGGATGAACAGAATCGAAACCGGCAGCACATAAAGGAAGGCGCGTGCGGCCGGATCCGCGATTGTCGGGGGCAGCCCGAGGATCGACCGAAAGATCCTGCCGGATATCACGGGCAGGCACAGCGTGGCGTGACAGACAGTGACAAGGCCGAGGATGATGTGGTTCACTCTCAAGAAGGTCCGGAACCCGGCCCGGGTCTTGGCGTAGACCAGCCCGGTCGTGACGATGCCCATGCTGAGGTTGAACAGCATGAACAGCAGATTCGAGGACTGCGCATAGGCCGCGAGCTCCAGCGTGCCGCCCGAGCCGCGCGCGGCGATCATGGCCAGGATCGGATACGTCAGGGACTGCGACATCGCCTGCAGCGCGAGTGGAACGAAGAACCTGGCCACGGTCCCGTAGGAGAGCACGCCGTCGGGCCGGCACAGGCCCGGGCCATCCGTCAGCGGCTCCGGGTTGGTGATCTCTTCATCGGACATGGTCGCCTGTCGTGTGCGTGTGTGGCATTGGGCGTTTCGGCGATGGCGATCAACGGATAGTGCCCTATCCTGCCGCACCGGCCATGGAAGACAAGAAGATTCCGTGCAGAGCCGTCGGACCGGCCGCGAGTGCCGAATAGTGCGAACAATTCGGCGCGATGTGCATGGGCGGCAGTGGCGTTGCTGCCTAGAGCCGCTGGGGACAGGCACCGGAAGGCACCGGAACGGGCACCGGAAGGCCGGAACGAGCATTCGCCACACAAGACCCTTGACAACGGGTCTGCCGTGTGGCTATTCTTATTTCATGGTAAACAGACATGTCTTAAATCACGTCTGTTTATTTCAGCGGGGGGATTCGTGTCAGATCCGGTAAACGGAGATGCTCGCGCATCTCTCCGCGCGGGACTATTCGGCCGCGTGCCGAGGGGTCCCGCGATAAATTGAGCGGCGGTGAAAGATGCATAAGCGGCTTGCTTGGCAGCGGTCTGTTCTGGCCGCGAGCCTTGGGTTTCTCGCCACGCAGTTCTGTATCCGCACACTCCACGCACAGCAACCCGGCATGTTGGAGACCGTCCTGTTTGATTTCGAAGACGGGGTGGACGGCTGGTCGGGCAATCCCTGGAAAGGGGGGGAGTGTCTCTTCAGGCTCAGTGGCACCGCGCGCTTCGGCGGGCGGTCGATGTATGGCTGGTACGAAGGGGGGGCGGGCGACGGCGGCAACATCATCAGTCCCACCTTGCCCAGCAGCGCGGCATGGCGCAAGCACGACTGGCAGTTCATCAGTTTGTGGCTGAAGGGCGACGGTTCGGCGAGCAGTGTGAGCCTGATCCTTGTGGATGACGGGCCGTCGCCGAACACGTTCTCCGACAACCTGGACCTGGACAGCACGAACTGGTGCCAGTTCATCCTGTCGCCGCGCGCTTTCTACAATTCCGGCCGGCGCGGCTGCAACATGTCGGGCTTGCGCCGCCTCTATTTCGGCGGCTCGCCGCCGCAGTCATTCCGCGTGGATCGGATCTCTCTGTTGCCCAACCACGAGTACGCGTGTCTCGATCAGATCGCCGAGCAGGGCGCGCTGCCCTTCGAGAAACCGATCGCCCTGGAGTACGCGCAGGGCGAGTACGGGATCCTGCTGACGTCCAAGACGAATCCGGGCGAGAGCTCGGGGCAGGTGACCGTGTCGCTTGCCACGGAGGAGGGCTCGACGGACGCGGAATCGTTCGCCTACACGTTCGGCCCGGGCGTGGAGCCGGTGACCGTGCCCCTGTCGGTGAACGTGACCGCCGACACGCGCGCGACGCTCGAGGTGCGCGTCGTGGGCCGCGCCACGCATTGGGTGCGTTTCCGGTTCCCCGCCTCTGCGCGCGAGCCGTTCCCCGGCCCGTCGGATCCCGCCGTATTCCCGCTGCCGAAAACACTCACGAAGCGTTCGGGCCACATGCGGATCACGCCCCAGACCCGGATTGTCAGCGCCGACCTGCAGGATCCCGAAGTCCTGAACGGCATCGACATCCTGGACCGCGCGCTGCAACGCCGGTACGGGCTCCGCCTCGAGCGCGCGAGCATGCCGGGCACGGGCACGCGCATCGTGCTCAGGAAGCAAGCGGTGGATCTCCCGGACGAAGGGTACTACCTGAACATCTCGACGGAGTCGGCGGAGGTGCGCGCGGCGGACGGCCGTGCGCTTTCGTACGGGATCTACAGCCTCCTGCAGGTGCTGGCCGATTCCACGCACTCGGCGTTCGCGCCGCGCGCACGGTGCGTGGACATCGCCGATTGGCCCAACTTGAAGACCCGCGCGGCGATGATTCCGTTGCCGGTCACGAAATGGGGCTATCCGCAGAATCCGCACGCGGAACTCGGCGCGTTCCTCGAGTTCCTGGACGAGGCCTTGATCCGGAACAAACTGAACACGATCATTCTGCACGTACGGAACGCGTACCCGTTCGCCGCCGTACCGGGAGTCGCCTCGACGCATGCCTGGAAGCGCGCCGATCTCGAGACGCTGCAGGACTTCTGCAGGCGCCGGTTCGTGGATATCGTGCCGATGGTCGATTCGATGGGCCACTCGAACTGGCTGCTGATCCCGTATCCGCAATACGCCTGGCACAACTCCACCGACACCGTGTGCACGTGCAACCCGGCCACGTGGACCGTCATGACGGCCGTGTTCGACGAGCTGATCGACATATTCGAGCCGAAGATGTTCCACATCGGGATGGACGAGGTCAACTGGGACGGCGACCCGGACGCGCCGCGGTGCGGCTGCGACGACTTCGAGAAATGGGAGCAACTCGGGCTATGGGTGAAGCGGCTACACGACTGGCTCGCGGTGCGCGGGATCCGCACCATGATGTGGGGCGACAAGCTGATCGAAGGCCATGGCGGCGGCGCGCCGCACCTGACGAAGCGGGCCGTGCCGTTGATCCCGAAGGACGTCATCATCGTGAACTGGAGTTCGAGCGTACACGGCTCGAGCGCGATCTTCAACAAGGAGTACGGGTTCACGGATGTGATGCCCGGCAACTCCTACGGGCACGACATTTTTCAGAGTCCTTACATAAGCGGGAATGTGGCCAGCATGTGGATCAAGCGGCCCTGGATTTCACAGACGGACGAGAGCGGCTCGCAATCGTACTCCTATCTCGGCCTGATCCAGAGCGCGGAGTTCTCGTGGAACGTGAACCGCTCACGCTCGATGTGGAGCTTGTCGACCAGCTACCTGGCCTCGCGTGAAGCGACGGCACTGCGCAAGACGGCCCTGCTGCCCGCGCCGTGCGCGTCGACGGCGACCCGGCCCGTGGACATTCAGTCGGCGGTGAACAGCACCGTTGGCGATGCGCCGGCCGGTCCGGCAGCCGCTGCGGGCGTGCCGTTCACCCTTCTGCCGGGCGGCGCGTGCGTACGCGCCGCGCCGGGCACGACGCACACGATCCCGTGGCAGGGCACAGCCGCCGCCCTGTACTTCCTGCACGCCGACGAGCTGCCCTCGGACGGGGCGGCGCGCGCGGCGTTCCTGCTCCGCTGGCGCGACATCGACACGCTGTGGGGCATCGAACTGGGCCGCTATGAGATCGTCTACGAGGACAACACGACGGCGGCCCTGCCGATCGCGCATTCCTGGAACATCCTGCCGCGCCGACTGCTCAGCGACATACGCCCGCATGCCTACCGCGTACTCGGCACCTATCGGCTGCCCGGCGACTCGCGTGAGGAGCCCAACGCGCTGTACGCGGCGCAATGGGTGAACCCGTATCCGGCCAGGCGGATCAAACAGATCCGGATCGTTCGCAACGACGCGGAGGCGGCCGTGCAGCTGTTCGCCGTGGCGGCCGCATATTGCGCCGCCGGGTTCTCGAGCGGGTCCGTGACGCGGCAGGTGGCGTCCGGCACCGACGATGCCGAAGAGTCCGCCGTCGACGGCGGCATGGACCTGAGCAGCTCGGACTTGGAGCTCATCCACGAGAGCGGCAGCGATGACCAGGTGGTCGGCCTGCGGTTCCGGAACCTGACGATCCCGCAAGGCGCGACGATACTGAACGCCTACGTGCAGTTCACGACGGACGAGACCTGCGACGAGCGCGTGTCGCTGCGCATCCGCGCGCAGGCGATTGACGACGCGCCGGGGTTCCGTTCGGAATCGCGCAACATCCGGTTGCGCGCGAAAACGGCGGCCTGCGTGCCGTGGCTGCCCTCGGAGTGGGATACGGCCGGCGAAGCGAGCCCCGCCCAACGCACGCGGGATATCAGCGCGGTCGTGCAGGAGGTCGTGAACCGGCCGGGCTGGACAAGCGGCAACGCGATGGTCCTGATTATCGAGGGAGGCTACGGCCGGCGTACGGCAGAGGCGTATGAGGGCGACCCGCGCGGCGCGGCCGTCTTGCACGTGTGCTATGCGACCCGGCAGACGGTACCGAGCGATTTCGCGGCCTACAACGACCTGGGCTGGTTCACGGGACAGAGCGCCGGGAATATCACCACCTATACCACGACCAACGGCTTTCCCGGCGGCGCGCGCGCCGGCGCGCTGGTCGACTTCCACACCGGCGAGGGGCGCGACGTGGCGTTGACCGTGCACGGCGGAGGCGGCGTGCACGAGAGTCAGGGCGCGAACGCGGCAGCCGGCACGCACGCCGACGCGGTGTTCGGCGGCAAGGTGGATTGCCGCGGAACGATCTCGTACGGCGAGCAGGACCTGACGATGACGGTTTCCGGGCTCGACCCGAACGCGAGATACGAGCTGGCCCTGTACTGCGACCGCAACGGCAGCAGCTATGTCGGCCCCGACGCGCGCTACCACTGCGGGACCCTCTCCGGCGCCGAGTCGTTCGCCAACGCCGGCACGCCGGGTGTGACGCGGCTGACGGCGGCCATACACGCCGATACCACGCTCTACAATGCCGGCCATAACGCCGATACCGGCTACCTGACGCGGTTCACGGGGATCGATCCCGGGCGGGACGGCGAGATCACGCTCACGATCGCGTGCGACACGGACCACGCCTATTACCCCTACGCCAACGCGCTGATGATCAGAACCTATGCGACAGCGGCGGGCAAGGGCGGTCCGTGGGCCTATCGGAAGGGTACGACCGAGACGCCCCCGTCGGCGTGCGCTTGGCAGGCCGTCGATTTTGACGATTCGGCGTGGCTGAGCGGCGACGCCCCGTTCGGCTACAGCAGCGACCCCGACGAAGGGCCGTTCGGCACGACACTTGACGATATGCGCGCCAATTACTCCACCCTGTTCCTGCGCCGCGAGTTCAACGTGGCGGTCCCCGCGCTGGTCGCCGAGGCGACGCTTTGGACCCACTACGACGACGGGGTCATCCTGTGGGTCAACGGGCAGGAGGTCGTCCGCCAGAACGTGCCCGGCTCGCCCGGCACGTTCCTGCCCCACAGCGGGCTGGCCGTGACGTCGAGCGAACCGACTTCGTGGCACCGCGTGCTCAGCGGCGCGGCGCTGCCGGCGCTGCGGCGCGGCAAGAATGTGTTGGCCGCACACGTGTTCAACAGCGGGCTGTCGAGCAGCGACCTGACATTCGATGCCGAGCTGACATTCGCGAGCCATCCGCTTTCGCCGGACGAGGATGCGGACGCCGACCTGCTGGCGGACGAATGGGAACAGGCCGCATTCGCAGCAGGCGATCTGAGCGCCGATCCGAACGCCGATCCGGACTCCGACGGCTTTGCGAATATCGAGGAGTACGTCATCGGCGGTAATCCGGAACGCGCCGACCGGGCACTGGCCGTCATGACCGTCGTCACCAACGGCCGGGTTACGGTGTGGGTGCCGACCGTCCCGGCACGAGGCGCCGGCTACGCGGGCAAGACCCGCTACTACGCGATCGAGCAGTGCGCCTTCGACAATGCGCCGGGCGCATGGTCGATCGTGCCGGGCTGCGACAGACTCAGAGGCACCGGCACGCCACTCTCCTATACCCTGCCCGACGCCGTCACCACCCCGCTGTGGTTCCGCGCGCGGGCCTGGCTGGAGTGAGCGGGAAGCGCGAAGCACGACCGGCGGCAAGGAGCAGGAGAAGGTCCACCGTGCGCGATACGGCCCGTTCCTCTTTCATTGGCCGTGAGGCCGCTATCCTTGCAGGAGCTCGAGCCGTTTGGCGGCGAGCCGCGCGGGCCAGTGCAGGGTGGGGTCTTCGGCGACGCAGAGGTTCAGCCATCTGCGTGCGCGTCCGGGCTCCTGGCGGGCTTCGTGCAGGAGCGCGGCCAGGTAGAAGAGTTCGGCGCGGTGCCCCGGCTGGTAGGGCAGCTCCTCGAGCGCGCGGCTCTTGCCCGCCTGCAACGCCTCGGCAACGTCGGCGTAGAAATGGCAGCGCGAAGGCGGAAAGCGCCGCCGCACTTCCATCCACAGTTCCTTGGCGCGGTCTTCCCGGGAGGCCACCGCGTAGAGGATCCCGGCCATGATCCCCTGGGCGGCACGCAGTGCCGGCGGTTCGTCGTCATGTCGGGCGTCTTCTTCGAGCAGGGCGGCGGCTTGTTCGTATTCGCCGTCGATCAGGTGCGGGACGTACAGGAACCCGCTTCGATTGCCGGGTCGCGTGGTGCGTGTATTCGGGTGTGTGCGGAGAATCTGTTTGTGGATCCGTCGTGCCGGCTTCGTGTCGCCGGCTTCGCACAGGATGAAGGCCGCGTGGGTAGCGGCCCATGCGCCCGCGTCGTACAGGGCGGAGTACTTGATGGCCGCCGCCTTGAACCGGTCCAGCGCTTCCTCGAACTGCCGCCTGGCGCGCAGGTTCCATGCATGGCGCACCTCGCACTGTGCATGCAGGACCGGGTCGTCGGTGGCGCTCTTGACCTGTTCGAGTATCGTGTCCGATTCCTCGTTCCGGCCGCGGGCCGTGGCAATTGCGGACAGCAGGAGCAAGGTCTTGATGCGCAGCGATTCGGGTATGTCCTTTCGGGCGAGCACGCGGCGCGCGTGGCGTTCGGCGGCCGGCAGCCGGTTCGCGTAGAATGACGAGCCGGACGCCCGCAGCTCGGCGAGCGCCGCGAGCAGACGGTCTTCCGTCTCGAGGCCGCACAGCATTTTCGCCAATGCGGCCGACCGCGCCCAGAACCCGCGCGTCTCCGCGTCACCGCACGCGCGCGCGACGGTCTCGCGCACGCCGTCCCGCACGGCCGGCTCCGCGAAGAGCTGCCGGGCGTGTCGCATGAATGCCTCATGCTTGCCCATGCGCCAGTCTGCAGCCAGTTTCGCCAGCTCGGCCTGCTGGCTCCAGAAGGGGCTCTCCTGCTGCGGGCCCACTTTGTCCAGCCACTGCCTGGCCGGGGAGAACGCGTCCTGCGCCAGATAGCACATGCCGATCTTGTATCGCAGCTCAACCATCTCCGCGGCTGAGTCTGTGGCCTGCATGCGGCGTGTATAGAACTCGCGAGCCTTTTCATGCAGGCCCGCGTTGTAGAGCGAGTCGCCTACGCTCACCGCGTGCACGAGTGTGGGGGCGCCCAGATCCTCGATCATCATGGCCCGTACGCGAATGGCGCCGCGCCAACAGCCCAGCACCAGCTTGCTGCGTGCCGTATAGGAGGGTGGGAACGGATCTCGAAAGCCGAAAGCCTCCTCACCATCAAGGATCAGCCGCGTGGTGTCTGTCTCGAGCTCCAACACAACACGTTGCCATTGGCCCGGCCGGACCCGGGCGCGCGGATTCCACTGCCTGGCCACACCGCGATAACGGAACTCGCCGCAGGTGTTGTCGTGTGCGCCAAGCGCGATCCCGCAGTAGTACTCCTCGAGTTGATCGTCACGCAGATGAACCAGCAGATGCGCGGGCCGCGCGCGGCCGGCCGGCTCCACCTTCGCCTCGAACGAGACACGGAAGTTTTCGGGCAACGGCTTCGCCAGTGCCATCAGCCCGTCCTCCTCGTGCGAGCCGGCGAGCTGTCCTTTCGTCTGCCGCCACCGCCCGCTGAGCCGCCGCCACCAAGGTTCGACGGCTCTGCTGGAGAAATCGTCGCGGAACCAGACTCGGCCTGGAACCGCCCCCACGGCCTCGGCGGCAGGCACGGGGGCCTCCCCGGTCGCTCGCGCGGCGTCGCGGAAGGCCGATGGGGTCATGCCCACCTTGGCCACGAACGCGCGCGAGAACCAGGACGCCCCGCGAAAGCCGACCCGCGCCCCCACCTCCGAGATATCAAGCTGTGTCTCGCGCAGGAGCTGCCTGGCCCGGTCCATCCGCAGCCGCAGCAGGTTCGGCAGCACGCCCGAGCCCGTCACCGCGCGAAACGCGCGGCGCAGGTGCACGTCCGAATAGCCCACGGCGCGGGCAATCTCCGGCACCGTCAGGGGCTTGCCGAGATTCCCCTCCATATGTGCCAGCGCCTTGCGAACCATCGCCTCGTAACGCGCCTGCTTCACGGCTGTTTCCTTAGCCCTGTCCGACGCGAACACAATAAGGGTCGAGTGCTTGCGTCGGGCGGTACCTATGCACAAAGTGAGTAGGGCGGTCGTCCCCGGCCGCCCGGGCCAGGCGAGGACGCCTGGCCTACGCCCCGCATTCTCCGAGAAGAACCTGAACCTTTCTGCCCGGTCCCGGCACCTACCAGTAGCGGGCAGCCGCCGTACAGGCCTTGAATGATCGAAAAATTAAAGTAAAAGATCGATACAGATAAAGACAGACGGTGAAGTATAGGCTATTCTGGGAGCGGTTGACAAGGGGGGGTGTTCGGTTCTTGTGCGCGTTAGATCGAAGGGAGTGGCAAACATGAGTGAGACGCCACGGATTCGCCGCTTCGTGCTTCTGGCCGTGTCCTCCGCGTGTGCCTGCTGTTGCCTCATGCTGCCGACATGGGGGCTGGCCGACGACTGGCCGCAGTGGCGCGGGCCGAACCGCAACGGCATCTCGGCCGAGACGGGCTGGCTCCAGACGTGGCCGCCCATGACCGTGTGGACGCAGTCTGTTGGGGAGGGGTTCTCGGGCGCGTCGATCAGCGACGGCCGCGTCTACACCGCGGGCTACAGCGGCGGTCGCGACGTGGTGTACTGCCTCGACGAGGCTACCGGCGCACGGATCTGGACGAACTCCTACGCGTGCGGAACCATCGGTTACGACGGACCGCGCGCGACGCCCGCCGTTGTGGGCGACGAGGTCTACACCTACAGCCACGAGGGACACCTGAACTGCTGGAACAAGCTGACCGGCGCGCTGCTGTGGTCGAAGCTCGTGAATGCCGGCCGCAACTCGAGCGAGGGACTGTGCGGTTCTCCGATGGTCCACGGGAATCTGGTGCTGCTGAATGCAGGCGGCTCCGGCACGGCCGTCGACCGGAACGCGCCGCACAACATCGTCTGGACGAGCAGCGGCGGCGCCACGCACACATCCCCCTGGCTGATGACCTGGAATTCGCAGCCGACCATGGTCCTGCTCGGGGACGGCAGGCTGATCGGTCTGAATCCCGCCAACGGTGCGGTCCGCTGGCAGTACGCCTGGAATGCGGTGAACTGTGCCGATCCGGTGCTGTATGGCGACGCGATGTTTTTGTCCTCGTCTTACGGTAAGGGCTGCGCGTTGGCGCAGTTGGGCGGCTCGACGCTGTCCTCGGTCTGGGTGAACATGAACATGGAGAACCATTTCACCACCTCTACGCGGGTCGGGCAATACGTGTACGGCTTTCACGGCCGGCAGGGCAACAGCGGCACGAGCCTGCGGTGCATCGATTTGCAGGACGGGTCTGTGGAATGGTCGCGCAACGACTTGGGGTTGTACCACGGCTTTGTGATAGCGGCGGACGGCAAACTGATTCTTCTCGGCGAGCGGGGCGATTTGACCGTGGCTCTGGCATCGCCTTCCGGCTTCAACGCCGAAGGCCGCTCGAGCATTGAGGTGATTCCAAACGCGCACGGGCAGCGCTGGTGGACGGTGCCCTCGCTGGCGAACGGAAAGATCTACTGCCGCAGTCACCAGGGCGCCCTGGTGTGCCTGCAGGTCGGCGGCTCCGGGCCTGCGCCTCCGGCGGCGCCGGGCGACTTGTCGGCAACCGCGCTCTCGGCCTCGGAGATTCGGGTGAGTTGGTCCGACAACAGCAGCAAGGAAACGTGCTTCAAGCTCGACCGGCGCCAGAGCGGCGCAAGCGACTGGGTGCGCATGGCGGAGCCGGACGCCGACACGACGGGGTACACCGACAGCGGATTGCCGGCTGAAACGAAATTCTACTACAAGGTAAAGGCCTGGAATTCCGCCGGCAACTCCGCGTATTCCAACATGGACGACGCCACGACGCTTCAACGCACGGCAACGCGCGGGTTGCGCATCGCCGCCGGGATGGACGACGTCGAAGAACGGGGCGACGGCTCGGTGTATACCGACAGCAGCGACCTGGAGCTGACCGAAGACGTGAGCGGGGTGCAGACGATCGGGCTGCGGTTCGTGGGCCTGGATGTGCCGCCGGGCGCGACGATCGCACATGCCCACGTGCAGTTCAAGGTGGACGAGTCGGGCAGCACGGGAACCACCCTCACGATTCGTGGCGAGCATACCGGCAAGGCGCGCGCGTTCACCACCAACGCATACGACGTGACCACACGCCCGTTGACGGACGCTTCCGTGGCGTGGTCGGTGCCGGCTTGGAACACGGTCGGCCAGGCCGGCGCGGACCAACGCACGCCGGATTTGGCTGCCGTGATTCAGGCGATCGTGGGCCACGACCGCTGGCGTCCCGGCAACGCGCTGGCGCTGATCGTCACCGGCACGGGCAAGCGCACGGCCGAAGCGTGGGAGGGCGACTCGCTCGGCGCGCCCGAACTCGTAGTGGAATATCGGACGGGGTTGGTCGACGACATCGACGGCGACGGCGTCTCCGATGCGTGGGAGATCGAGCAGTTCGGCGGCACCAACGTGGCCAACGCCGCGCCCGGCGAAGATTACGACGGCGATGGGTATTCGAATTGGGAGGAGTTCGTAGCGGGGACCGACCCGACAGCCGGCGGGGAAAGCTATTTCGGGGTTATTGTCGCGCTCGAGGTGCCGCACATTGTTGTCTCGTTCCCCACCATCGTCGCGACCGGCACGGGCTACGAGGGCTACCAGCGCTACTACGATCTGCAGAAATCGAATCCGCCGCCGGACGAGAACTGGGCCGGTGTGCCGGGCTACACCAATCTCCTCGCCACCGGCGGCACGGTGCGGTTCACGAACACGCTCGGGGCGGTCAGCGTCTTCCGGGCCAGAGCCTGGCTGGAGTGATCATGAGCGAATGGATTGGAGTGAACGTTGCCGTCAACCCAAGCAGGCCGGGCGTCCCGCCCGGCCATGGGCGGCCGGGACGGCCGCCCTGCTCAGACACACGCAGAGGCGTGTATATTGATCGGAACGCCGCGACCGTCGTTTGGCTGTCGGTTGCACTGATGCTTCTGGCGGCGGCCGCCGCATGGGCACTGCCGGCTTTTCCCGGCGCCGAAGGGTTCGGAGCCGTCTCCCGAGGCGGCCGCGGCGGACAGGTGATCAAGGTGACAAACCTGAACACGTCGGGCCCCGGCAGCCTGCAGGCGGCGTGCGATGTGAGCGGGCCCCGGATGGTGGTCTTTGATGTCAGTGGCGTTATCCACGGCGACGTGACCATTCGCCATCCGTCCATCACGATCGCCGGCCAGACTGCGCCGGGCGCCGGCATCACCGTTGAGGGGCGGCTCATCGGCTACGGCTACAACCTGCACGACGTCACGGTCCGGTTCCTCCGGTTCCGGCGTCTCAGGCCGCCTCCTGCGCAGTACAGCCAGGGCGACTGTGCCACGATGGGTCAGTCGTCGAACGGCATCATGGACCATTGCTCCTTTTCGTGGGGGACGGACGAAGTGGTAGACATCTACCAGGCACACGACTGGACGGTGCAGTGGTGCACAATCGAAGAGTCGGACCCGATCGACAGCCACAACTTCGGCTTCATCTGCCGCGCGAGCAACAGCGGCAACGTGTCCGTGCACCACAACCTCTTCGCACATCACTACCGCCGCGCGCCGTGTCTGAGCCCCGATCGCCTGGATTGGCCGGGCGACGTGCGCAACAACGTCATCTACGATGTCTATCAGTGCTTCGTCCATGACGGCGAGCGGACGGGCATCGTCAACATCGTCGGCAACTACTACATCTACGGGCCGAGCCATGCCCGGATCTTCATGATCGCCGCCTATGCCGACGGCACCTACCACATTGCCGGCAACTACCTCGCGCATTATCAGGGCCGCGACTACGGGCCGTTCGGGGATCTCTCAGGCGGCGAGTCGTTCCCGTCCTGGGTCCAGTACAACTATCTCGGCACGAAGCTGGCCTCGCCCGTTTCGGTCCCGCCCGTGACCACCCATTCCGCAACCCAGGCGTACGACATCGTCCTGGCCGAAGCCGGCTGCTTCCCGCGCGACCGCGTGACCCGGCGCACCATCGAAGAGGTGCGGACGGGCACCGGCTCCTGCGACCGCAACGCGCCGCTCACGCCGACCGACGCCTGGTACCTGGACGGGTTGACGCCCTGCGCGCCGCCGCAGGACACCGACAACGACGGCATGCCGGACACGTGGGAAGAGGCGAACGGGCTGAACAAGCAGCTCGGCACCGACCCCAGCCGCCTCATGCCCTCGGGTTACACGGCGATCGAGGAGTACGTCAACGGACTCGCGGCGCAGCGCCTCCATGGCCTCGTCGACGCCACACCGCCCGCGCCGCCCGGCGGACTGAGGCTTGCCGCCGGAGACTGACCGAATGTCGGGGTAGGGTTGGCCTCGAATGGCGCTCAGACACGTGCTGTCTTCAGATGCGGCAGCGCAGGCATTCCTGCCTGCGCTACCGGCGGCCGGCACCCGCAACGCCCTCCGCGCGTGCTGCTGAATCGCCGCGTCCTCCTTTCGTGCTGATCGTATGGAATGCCCTTCGCCGTCGTCGCGCGCTGAAGACCCGCCCCGTCCCGCCTCAGAAAGCACTTGCCTGTCCGCTTGCCGTCTGTTATATTAATCTAACGAGCGTTAGATTAATATCTGCCCCGCGGACCCGGCTCGCGAGACGCTCGCCCTCCAGAAGAGAATGTCTGGAGGACACCAGAAAGACCAGACATGTGGAGGGCGAGCGTCTCGCGAGCCGGGTGAACCCTCGTTTCGGGACGGATTCATGCCGAGCGGAGGCCTGTTATGGCGACACGTGTCAAACAGCGCGATGCGGAGCGGACGCGGCGACGGATCCTGAAGGCGGCGGCGGCGTTGTTCGGCCGGCGCGGCTATGCCGGCGCCTCGGCGCGCGATATCGCCGCGCGGGCGGGCATCCGCGCGGCCACGATGTACCATTATTTCTCTTCCAAGCAGAGGATTCTGCACGAGATATTCGTGACGCTCTACGCGGATCTGGCGGCGCTGTACCGCGCGATTCACGCGGAACTCCCGGCGGCCTGCCCGCTCGAGCGAGGGTTGCGCGTCTTCATGGCGCGGCATCGCCGGTTCCTGGCTTCGAATCGCGATGCGGCGTATCTGTTCTTCGTGGAAGGGCTGCGCCCGGGCGCGCCGCTCTCGCGCCGGCTGCGCGGCCTGGCGCGAGAGTCGACGGCGGAGCTGGAACGGCTGGCCGCGCGTTGGCCGGGCCTGTCGCGCGAGCGGGCGTTGACGCTGTTCATGGGCGTGATTTCGATGAACCTGTTCTTTGCCGTGGCGCACGGGTATCTGGCGACGGCCGTGCGGATCCACCTTCCGCACCCAGCAACGGAGGAGCTGCTTGCGGGTCTTGTGGCAGGCGGCGGGGGGTTGGAACGGCGGCTGGCGGCATGCGGCACGGCGCCATGGGAGGGCACGGCATGAGACTGGAGCAGGCGGAGCAGATTCACGAGGCGTCTCTTTCACTCCTGGAAAGCCCCGGCGTGCGCATGGAGCAAGATCGGGTGAGGGCCCTTCTGCTTCGGCACGGCGCGCGGCGGGGCGACGGCACGCAGACCGTTCGTTTTCCGCGCGAGATGGTTGAGCAGTACCTGCGGTTGTGCCCTTCGACGTTTGCGCTGACGGACCGCGCGGGCCGCGAGACGACACTGGCCGCCACCGCGCGGCCGGCGTTCTGGTCGTGCCCGGGCATGAACCTGTACGAGGCCGGGCAGATCCGTCCGTTCACCTCGGCCGACATGGCCCGCACATCGCGCCTGCTCGACCGGCTGGAGCATGTGCAGGGCGTGTTCGGCATGGCGATGGACGACGTTCCGCCGGCGGCGCGCGACGTCGCCGGCCTGGCGATCATGGCTCAACACACGCACAAGCACATCCGCGCGTTCTGCTTCACGCCCGAGGGGGCCCGCGTGATGGCCGAGATGAAGGGGATCGTAGGGCGGCATCCGTGGTTCAGTATCGGGTTCACCGCGCACGGGCCGCTGCGCTGGACACACCTGGCGCTGAGCATTTTCGAGGCGTCGTCCGGGCACGGGATCCCCGTCACGGTGAACGGCGAGCCCATGGCGGGTACGTCCGGGCCGGTCACGCTGGCCGGGTCCGCCGCCGTGGGCAATGCGGAGATTCTGGCCGGTCTCGTGGCGGTTCAGATTATGGAGCCGGGCCGGCCGTGCATCTACAACCTGGGCCTGGCCCATGTGTTCGACATGCGCACCATGATCGCCGTGACCGGCGCGCCGGAGAACGCTCTGCTGGCCGGGATCAGTGCGCTCATGGGCCGGTACTACAACCTGCCCTCCGCCTCCTGGGTGTCGACCGAGTCCATGTGCCCCGACGCCCAGGCCGGGCTGGAGAAGATGTGCGGTTTTCTCACGCACATGCAGAACGGCGTCACCAACATTTGGGGCGTGGGGCAGTTGGAATCGGAGCTGACCTTCTCGCCGGCGCAGGCCGTGATCGACAACGAGATGATCGGATACGCCGCGCGCTACCTGGCCGGGGTCGAGGTCAGCGACGAGACGCTCGCCACCGGGCTGGTCCGTTCGGTGGGCATCGGCGGCAGCTTTCTGGACCAGATGCACACGGCCGACCATTTCAGGACCGAACTCTACATGCCGGCGCTTCTCTGCCGGATGAACCGGGGCACGTGGTCGGCGCGCGGCGGCGGTTCGCTCGAGACCGTGGCGGAGGCCCGCGCGCGGGAACTCATGGCGGCTGAGACGGAGTGCGGCCTGTCGGAGGTGCAGGCGGCGGCGCTTCAGCGCGCCGCGCAGTCCTTAACCGATCGGCATTCGTACAAGTTGTTTGTCGTGCGGGTGTCGCAAGGAGCGAAGGCGTAACCCCGACGGTGGCGGAGTTAGTAAACTCCGCCACGGCGGAATATACCGTGAAAAGCCCCGTGTTTACTGGCGCAACCGATGGGTCACTCGCCAGGATTCCTCCCTCCGGGGCGGAGTTGGTAAACTCCGCCCTGGCGCCCCGTTCGTTGTTCGCGCGCGTCTTTCGGAGGGAGGGCGCGCGATCAGGATTCTTGCGAGAGGGGCGGATTCAGTTCCCCGCGCGCCCCGGAGTGCCGGCGCCGGCGGGCGCGGACGGCAGCGCCGCCGGCACGGCCGGCGGCGTGAGGGTTCGGACGGACTGAGCCGGGCCATCGGGGTCCTGTGCCGCCCGCGCCCGGTCAGTCGTTCGTATACTCCAGCGACATCTTGGAGCGGGTCTTCTGCAGTTCGCCCGCCGGGCCCTTGCCTTCCAGTTGCGCGACGGAGATGTCGATGACTTCCCGCGCCTCGTCTGGCGTGAGGCACCCGACGATGATCATGTCCTGCGGGCGGAGCGTGGCCCAACTGAACGACAGGCCCACGAGCGGGGGCAACCGGCCGGCGGCGAGCGGTTTGATGGTCATCACCGGCTTCTTGGCGCGCCAGATGATGCGATGGATCCAGTCGATCTCGACCTGCATCAGGAAGCCGGCCGCATTGTAGATCTGGATATACGTTCCGACGTCCAGGTTCGTGGCGTCGGCATAGATGATCGTCTCGGGCATGTGCGTGGACAGGCCCGGAATCATGCCCCGTTCCCGGGTCATCGCGGCCACGGCGTCCATGTCGCGAATGGTTTTGGAGCGGCGGTCGAGCAGCACGTCCGTGGTGGCTTGGTGGGGCAGGCATACGTGGCAGCCGATCTTGGCGAAGCCGTCGAGCGTCTTTTTGTTCGCGTCGGCGTCGATGGGGCCCGCCAGGTTCAGGTGCGGCGTCCCCATCCGCACGCATTGGCGGCCGGTGCGGTCTTCGGCGTCCTTGACGGCGTCGTTCAGGGCAGGACTCTCGGGCCGTACGCCGTAAATCGCGTCGCAGCCGGCGGCCATGAAGACTTCCAGAATGTCCGCAAGCCGTTCCCGGCTCTGATAGGCCTGAATGAATCTGTCCCTGGCCTTTGTCTGGTGCGAATACCCGAGGAACCAGTTTGTGCCGGCAATGAGCCGCGGCACGCTCAGATTCTCGATTCTTGTTCTTGGAAAGCCCGCCATGCCGTACCCCCCTTTTGTGCGTGATTCGTGGAACAATAGCCTGTTTTTCGGCGTTCCATCAAGCGGGTTCTGTGCCCAACACCGTTGGAAAACGGCCCGTTTGGCGTCCCGTCGCCGGTGCAAATGCTTTCTTGTTGCTGCGCCTATTGGCCGGGAGTAGGATCCCGCCATGCATACACCCAAACGTTGTGTTTTTTCGGTCTGCGCGCTCTTCTTTTTCGGCTCCATTCTGCTCGCCGCCTGCTCGGCGGCCGAGGGGGGCGGGGGCCTCCCGCCGGACGTTTCGGACCTGCTCCGGCAGTGGCAACCCGGCCGGGACAATCCTCAGCTTGTTCGGCAGCTCAACGATCTTGTGGATCGAAACGATGCGGGCGTTCTGAGCGCGTTCCGGGCCCAGGCCCAGAGCATCGGCGGCGGCAAGGCGTTCGAGCGGGAGGTGTTCAAGGCCATTGACGCCTACCAGATGCAGCTGGCGACCGATCTGGCCGACGAGGTCGCCTCGGAACTGGGCGACGGCGTGGAGATGGTCGTCCGCACGGGTTCGTCGGGCGACCGGCACATGAACCTGTTCGGCGGGGCCGCAACGGAAGGGCGTTACGACTTTCTGGGTTCGGACGACGACATTTCGTTCATCGGCCCCAAGGCCGAGGAGGCGATGAAGCGGTTCAACCAGCGGCGCGCGGCGAAGGGGTTGTCGAAAGCGCGGGTGAAGGCCTTTACGATCGAGTCCATCGCGGACCCGACCAGCTACGACGTGCTGGTCAAGCAGCTGCGCGATCCCGACGCGTTCCTCGGCGCGACGGGGTTCGGCCGCATCAAGAAGGAAATGGTGCAGAAGGGCGGGGCGGTGATCCGCACGCGCCAGGGCGGCCAGTTGCTGCAGGTTTCGGAGACGCTGCAGAATTTCATTCAGAAGCATCCCGAGACGATGCTGGCCGACGTGATGGATCTGGCCCGCATAGCGGACGACTTCAAGAAGTTCGGCCCGCTGACGATCTACGCGAGTTGTTCGCGCCAGCTCGGCCACGCGGGGATTTCGGACCGCGAGCGGGTGAAGTATCTGCTGCGCATCTACGGGGTGATGGAGGCGGGCAACGCGTTCGGCGACGCGGTCAGCATGGGCGGGCGCCAGAGCTCCTACTTCCGCGAGCTGGGCGAACAGCTGATGGCGGCTTACGGCGACAAGAGCGGCAAGGCCGCCACGGCGTTCCTGCGGCGGCACGACATGCTGAGGATTCAGACGGACGCTTTCGAGTCGGTGATGCTGAGCACCTGCAAGAAGCTGCAGAGCATGGTGAGCCGGGCCGAGCGCGAAGCCGGCCGCGGCGCGGTGAACATCGCGCGGCATCCCGAGCTGCGGCGCATGATTCACGAGCTGGCCGCCGGCTTCGCGCTTCTGGAGGACATCAACCACAGCCGTATTCTGGAAGACATCATTCCCAGCATGATGAAAGCGCTGGGCGAGGGGCCCAACAGCGGGTCGCTGTTCTACAAGGTCTTGCGCACCGCCGCGTTCGACGCCGCGTCGCTGCGCGGGGCCAGCCGGGAGGCGGTCGAGGAGGGCCTGACCAAGGGCGTCACGTTCTGGATGCGGGCCGCCACGCCGGAGGGGTACGTGGCGGGCCTGAAGGAAGCGGGCGCGCAGGGCCAGAAGGCGCGCCAGGCGCTGTCCGATCTGGCCGGTCACCGCCTGCCCGACGCCAAGGGCCGGCAGGCGGCGCAGAACATCGCCAAGCTGGCGGGTGAGACCAACGGCGACACGTTCCTGTGGAAGCTGCTCAGCAGCGAGGCGGGCGCCAAGTTTGCGACGGAGGCGATAGTCAATGCGCCGTTCGTCCTGCTGACGATGTACACGCAGTGGAAAGCCGGCGAAATGAACGACGTGCACGACGCCGCGTTCGTGCTGATCGACTTCGTGCCGATGGGCATGAGCATCAAACGCAGCATCTGCGAGGGGATGAGCGCGCCGGTCGTCGCCTCGTTCGTGACGGAGGCGCTGTACTTCACGCCGGCCTGGCCGCTCGTTCTGACCAAAGACGTGATCGTCATGAGCTGGACGCTCGGGGCCGGGCTCAGACTCCAGAACGAGAGCGAGGGGCTGGTCGACGTGCTGACCTACAATGCGGAGTTCAAACGCCGGGACGACGGCGGCTACACGCTGGTAAAGCTCGTGCTGCCGGGCGGCACCGAGATTCCGCGCGCGGACATCGAGAAGTGGCTGTTCTCGACGAAGTATGTGCGGGTCAAGCACGCGAAGGAGGGGCTCGACTACAGAATCAACAACCTCTCGGAGAAAGCCTGGAACGTCTTCAACGAGCACTACGCGATGAACGACCCCGCCCTGCAGCAGATGCGGCAGGCCGCCGAGCAGCACCTGGCGGCGATCAACTGGAGCGAGGCGGAGCGCTACTTCGGGGAAGGGCGCACGGTGGAGGGGCGGCTCTGTTTCCTGGCCTGGATGGCGGGCTGCGACTACATCGTGAAGCTGAACCCGGACGCGAAATGGGCGAAGCTCTACGCCCATCTTCAGAAGCAGATGGAGAACCGCCGGGACGACATCATTCCGATGGTCATGGTGCCGCAGCTTATTGAGCTGGCCGAGCAGAAGTACGCCACGCTGAACGCGGAAACCGATCTCGGCCCGCCGTTCGTGGAGCTGCAGGCGAAGCTTGAGAAACTGCGCGGCAGGCCGCTGGAGGTGATTCTGGCCGACGCCGTCCGCACGCGGGCCAAGAGCCTGGCGGACAGAAGTGACAGCGCGGTGTTCGGCCAGACGCAGACCTCCGAGGCCAAGCAGCTCACGCGCGGGGAGTATTGGGAGAAGGCGTACCAGACCTATTCGGCCGTTCTGAACAGGACCGCGCACGTTCCGGAGAGCGTCAAGTCCCGCACGGGCTACGCCGAGGCGCGGGTGCTGCAGTTTGCCTGGACCGGCGAATACGCGGACGACTACCGCAAGTGTGAGCAATCGCGCGCCGGGTTCGCGGCGGACATCGGAAAGACTGTGCGCGACATCAGCCGGATCAAGGGCGCGGCGCCCGCGCTGTCCGACGCCGTTGACGCCCAGGCGTTCGCTATCCTGGCACGGGTGGTTTTCCCGTGGCGCAGCGTGCTGGACGAAGGCGACCGGCGCGAGCCGGGCGCCGGGTCGGCCTTCTTTGCCGAATATGAGGAAGCCCTCGAGCAAGTCCGTGCGCTCTACAGTGTGAATGCGGAGTTCGACGCGCGGGTGAAGAAGGGCGCCCGGATTGTGGCCGACCCGCATCCCTTGCGGCTGGACGCCGCCGCGGCGCTGGAACTGCGCTTCACCGACGCGGGGTTGGAGAAGGAGCACCAGGACGGTGGTCTGGCGGTCTCGTGGTCGGCCCAGCCCGGCGGTACGTTCAGACCGGCCGACGCCGCGGGCCGAACGCTGCGGTTCGCGCCGGACTCGCCCTCGCCCGTGCTGCTCGCCGCCACGGTGCGGCGGCTGGGCCCCGGCGGGGCCAGGGGTGTGGTTCAGACGCTCGTGCCCGTCAGTGTGCCGGACGACTTCCTGCGCGTGAGCTGCAACCCGGAGAAGCCGTGGCCCGGCGCCCGGGTCACCTGCACGGCCGACATTCCCGAGCGGTTTTACAGCACCGGCCTGGATGTCGCCTGGAGCGGAACCGGCTGCCAGGTGCAGAAGACAGAGGGCTACACGACGGTCGTTGTGGCGCCGACCGCCGGCGTGGCCACCGTACAGGCCAGCCTTCAGACGGATGGCCCCGACGGCGCGCGTCATACGGTGGCGGAGAAGAAGGTGACGCTCGCCGTTGCGGCGGAGGGACAGCTCGCGCTCGGTATCGACGGGGCCGGGCCCTATGCGGAGGGCGAGGATGTGGTTCTCTCCGCCACGGTGGACGGCGTGCCGGCCGCCGCGCGCGCCGTCGTGCGGGTGAAGTGGTATCTGAACGGCCGGCTCAGGGCCGGGGATGCACGGTTCCAGGCCGGCAAGCTGCCGCGCGGCGCCTATGATGTCGAGCTGCGCGGCTCGTTTGCGCCGAAGGACGGCCCGGCGCAGACGGCCTCGGTGAAGGCGAAGGTCGTGGTGCTCGATCCCGGCGCCCTGTTGACCGTTTCGGTGGACGGGCCGACACGCGTACGCGTCAACGCGGACATCACGCTCAGTGCCGTGCTGCACGCGCTGAATCCGCAGGGCGAGCGGGTCCGCAAAGAGGCGTGGCTCGAGTGGACCCTGGAGGACGTTGTGATCGAGACCGGCGACCGGCTGCGGCCGGATACCGGCCGGCCCGGCGTCTACCCCCTGGAGGTGCGTGCGGTCAGCGGCGAAGGACTGGATGTGCGCGTGCTCGCGCGGGCCGCACACACCCTCGAGATCGTCGGCAGCGCACCCTCTTCCGAGGAGGAGGAAGAGCCGCCGCCGGGCGAGCAGAAGCCTGCGGGGGGCGGGAAGAAGACGAAACCGGGCAAGCCGGCCGCGGGCAAGCAGACGGCGGCGCCGCCGGCGGGCACCAAACCTTCGGCCGGCGAGGAACCGCCCACGGCGCCCGTGCAGGAGATATCGGCCGCCTACGCCGCGGGCCGGACGATCGCCGCCGAAGGCCAGGAAGCCACCGGCAGCGGCGTCATCGACTGGCGCTTCACGCTGCCCGCCTACTGCCACAACGGCGTGCTCGGCTTCGCGTTCGCGCGCGGCTACGACGACGAGCAGGCAAGCAGAGCGTCGCGCGTGCCGGCGCTGCAGGAACTCCAGACCGCTTACACGCAGGCCAGGCTGGCCTCGAACACGGATTTCGGTGCGGCCATGAAGCTGTATCCGATCGTCGGCATAGGTGCGGTGAACAACTGGGTGAACGCGGCCTACAAGGACGGATACCACTGGGGCAATATCGCCCGCCTGGAAGACAACATGCCCAGCATGAACGACATGCAGATGGATGAGAGCGGGCGTTGGACGGTGGTCAAGAAGGACAGGACGCGGCCTGCGCCGGGCGCCCCCAAGTACAGGGTCTGCACGCATGATCCGGTCATCGCTACAGCCTGGCACAAGGGGTGGGCCGACGGCTACGGCGAACGGCCGCAGCAGGCCCCGTCGCCCGCCGAATGCGGGTACGTGCCGCAAGTGGGCCCCAAAGTCACGCTGCGCCTCACGCCGGACAAGGGCACGTTGGCGCGCGGGGAAACCGTCAAGCTCCTGGCATGGGTCGAGAACACGGTTAACGAGGACGATCCGCTCTCGTTCGCCTGGACCGGCGCCACGAAGTCCTCCGAAGGGACCGCCGAGTTCACGCCGACGGTGAACGGAACATTCACGGTCGTCGTCAAAGTCACCGGTGCCGGAGGCCGCGCGCTCGGGCAGGCGTCCGCCACGTTCGGCTGCGGGGACCTACAGGTAACGGTCGAAGGCATCCCGCGCGAGCCCGTACCGGTCGGCAGCACGGCCAGCCTCAACGCGAAGGTTCAGATCGGCGGCAAGGCCACCCAGGAGGGTGGGCTCGAGTTCTCCTGGCAGCCGCATCCCGAGGTGGAATGGACCGGCCGCGCCGGCGCTTCGGCGGCCACCGCCCGCTTCCTGCGGCCGCAGAAGGTACGCGTGTGGGTCGACGTGCTGCGCCGGGAAGGGGCAGTCGCCAAGACCGTCGCGTCTTCGGAGCCGGTCGAAGTGGAGGTCGTTCCGCCCAAGCTCACCCTCGAATGCAGCCCGGCCTCCCCGCTGGTGGGCGAGGAGGTCAAGCTGAAGCTCGGCGTCAAACCCGAACTGCCCGAGCTGGACTGCCGGTGGGACCTGCCGGCGAACGTCAAGCGGGTCACGGAATCGAAGGATTCGCGTGAAATCGTGCTCTACACGCTGAACACGCAGCCGGCGACCGTCAGGGCCATGGCCCGGCTGCAGCACTACGGTGACGATCTGGGCGAGGTCAAGGCCGCGGTCACGGCCAAGCCGTATCAGGTCGCCGTCATCGGCCCGCGCTATCCCGGCCCCAAGCCGCGCGTGTGGAGCGAGGCAGCCAAGGGTCTCGTGGAGGTCGACTCCGGCGGCACGGTCATGAATCAGGAAGTCTTCTTCAGCGTGAGCGTGGCGCCGCAGCCCGCGCGTACCGTGCGCTACGAGTGGCGCGCTGCGCCTGAGGGGTGCTCCGTATACAGTCCCGGCAGCCGCGAGACCCGCGTCAGCGCCGGCCAGCCGGGTTCCTACACCCTCAGCGTCAAGGTTACCGATGATCGCGGCATCGAACTGGGCGCGGGCTCCGGCCGGCTCAGCGTGGCGGCGGATTCCGCCAAGACCGTGACGGTGAACGTGGCCGCTGAACTGGCCAAGGCTCGTGCGGAAGCCAGCCAGGGCCGGCTCGACGAAGCCATTGAGCGGGTGGGCGGCCTCGCGCGGGCGCAGCCGCGGAACACGGACGTGGCTTCCTTGCAGGCCAACCTGACCAGCCAACGCCGGGCCATCCAGGAGGCGCTGCGCCGTTTCGACGATGCGGTCGCCAAAGGGACAGTCGATGACGCCCGCAACGCGTTGCGTCCCGCTCAGCAGCAGAACGCGCGCTACGGCCCCGTCGTGACGGCCGCCCAGACGCTGGAGGCCATGGAGCGCAAGCAGCGTGAGTTTCTGGCCCGGGTTGCCGAAGCCCGGCAACTGGAGGGCAAGAACGACCTGGCCGGCGCGCTCGCGAAGTATGAAGCCGCCCTGGCGCTCGTCCCGGACGGCGCTGTGCGTACGAAGATAACGCAACTCAAGGCCAGCATCAAGGCGGCCGCGGAACGGGCCGAGAACGAGAAGAAAGCCGGGGCGTTGGTCGCGGAGGGGCGCGGGTTGGAGCAGAACGGCGACGTGTCCGGCGCGTTGGCCAAGTACAAGGCGGCCCACCAACTGAACCCGACCGACGCGCTCGCCAAGCAAATCCGCGATGCCGAAACGCGGTTGGCCGCCAAGCCGAAGACGAACGACGCGCCTGTCCGGGCGAGCCAGCAGCCGCCCGGCAAGAGCCCGGCCGCCGCACCGTCTGTACAAACGAATGCGACGGCCAAGGCGCCGGTTCAGAGCCGGCCGCCGGCTCAAACGACGCAGCAACCTCGCAAGACGCCGGCGCCGCCGGCCCCGCAATCGCCCAAGACATCGGCCCAGCCGATTCAGCCCCGGCCGCCGGCGCAGACAGTCCAGCCGCCGCCCAAGACGTCGGGACCGCCGGCCGCCAAGCCGCCGGCCAAGCCGCCGGCCACTGCCCCGGCCGTGGTGAATGTTGCCGGCACGTTCAAGGGCCGCATTCCGGTCTTCGAGGCGGGGGGGCAGACCCTCTACGCAACCGTCTCGCTGACCATCAAGCAGGCCGGAACGAAAGTGAGCTATACCTTCGTTTCCACCGGACCGGACGGGGAAAAGGATACCAGTTCGGGCACCGGCAGCGTATCCGGTTCGCGGCTGGTGCTGGGCGAGATCGCTCTGCAGATCAAGGACAACGGCAAGACGCTGATCGACGAAGCCGGCAATCGTCTCACGCGGTAGGAGACGCCCCCGGCAGGCAGCTGCTGCGCGCATGACAGGGGCGTGCGCTATGACCGGACGGCCGGCCCTGCCTCCGGGCCAAGACAGGAAGCCTTACCGGCAGGTCACCTGCCCCTGCCGGTTCCTGGCGATGCGCGTTTTCGGATCCATTTCTTGTCGAAATCCCTGCACCCTTTTCCCGTGACAATCGGCGCACGCGGAGCGCTCGGTGCGGGTACCTTTCTCAACGGCTTGATCGACGAGGTTCGCATGTACGACCGGGTCCTGAGCGGGGCCGAGCTTCAGCAGCTGGCAACCGACGAGCCGCCGGCCACACCGGCCGGGCTGGAACTCCGCTGACCCAGCCTGCCTATGAACCCCTCTGGCCGACGGTCCGCTGCCGCCAGGCGCGCGGCGGCATGCCCATCATCCTTCGGAAGTGACGGTTGAAACTCGACAGGCTTGAGTAACCCACGGCCAGGCTGATGTCCAGGACAGGCTGTTCGGTGGCGGCCAACAACGAGGCGGCCATCTGAAGGCGGACTGCCGTGACATACTCCCGGGGCGACTTCCCGACGCCCGCCCGGAACAGCCGGCGCAGCGTCACCTCGCTCACGCCGCAGGCCCGGGCCAGCGATCCGACCGACAGCGGCTCGGCGTAGCGCTCGGCCACCTGCCTCAGAGCGGGCGCTATGCGCCGCAGTGTCGAGGCGCGCTTCGGGCTGGGCGGCGTGTTGCCTGCCGGCATCAATCTGCCGACCTCGGCAACCAGGCTCAACAACCGGCCGCGCACCACGGCGCGATAGCCCGGCGCCTGTGCCTCCAGTTCGCGGAGCACGGTGCGCATCGCATCCGCGATCGCCGGGTGCCGCCGATGCGAGACGATATTGCAGAACCGCGGCCCCGACAGGCCCAGACCTGCGCGCGGCAGTTCGGCCTCAATCTCCGCGCCGAACAGCGGGATCGGATCCAACAGGATGAATTGCCATCGGCTCCCCGTGGCGGCCGCGCTCCGCGCCAGATGCACTTCCGTCTCGTCGATTACCGATACGTCGCCCGCCTCGAACGGCTGGATCTTGTCCTCCACCACGTAGACGCCCGCCCCTTCGTGGCAGTAGCCGAGTTCAAGCGCATTGTGAATGTGCAGGTAGGTCAACGGTTCGGTCTGCGGCCGGTGCTCCCGGAGCAGAACCACGGGGAAATCCGCGGGAATCTCAAAATGAGTACGGCGGATTTGACGCGGTATGTCTGATCGATTCTGCATAGTTGTAGACTGAAATGCGGTAGATATAGCTCGTTTCGACAGTCTAGCATAGAAGTGGGGAATGTCAGCTTCTTTCTCGAGGAGGTTGAGGATGACACCGAAGGAGAATGCGTTGGAGATCATGCGGTTCGGCTGTCCGGAGCGGATCGTAGGGGGACCGCCCTCGGCCGACTGTTCGTATTTCGGGGTGAACCACCAGCCGTTCAGCGGGGAAGGGGGCCACCACTCGCCGGTCGGCACGCGGTGGCATGACATCTGGGGTATCGGCTGGCAGAAGGCGCTGGAGGGGGTGATGGGCATGGCGCGGGAACACCCGCTGAGCGATCTGCGCAAGGTCGACAGCTTTTCGTTTCCCGATCCCGACGATCCGCGGATATGCGCTCAGATTTATGAGAAAGCGGAGCAGGCGGATCGTGAGGGCAAATTCCTGACGGGCAGTCACCGGGAGACGCTTTGGGAGCGATCCTACAATCTGGTCGGGATGGACAATCTGATGATCGGGTTTATGGACGAGCCCAACGCGGTGAAGGCCGTCTTTCACGCGGTGATGGATTTCCAGCTTGGCATCGCGCGGCACTATCTGGCCGTCGGGCTCGAATTCGCCGGGCTGGGCGATGATCTCGGTTCGCAGCGCGGCCTGTTGTTCAGCCGGGAGATACTCGAAGAGTTTCTCGTTCCGGAGTATCGCCGGCTGTTCGACCTGTACAAGCGCAACGGCATCTGGATCGGGTTTCATTCGTGCGGGCACATCGAGCCGATCCTGGATGTGTTCATGGATCTGGGCGTGAACGTCCTCAATCCCATCCAGGCTTCGGCGAACGATCTGGACGTTGTGCGGGCGCGGACCCGGGGCCGCATGGCGATCGCCGGCGGGGTATCGACCCACACGATCATGCAGGGCCCGCTCGAGGCGATTCAGGAAGAGACCCGGCAACGGCTCTGGCAACTCGGCCGGGACGGCGGCTACTTCTGCCGCCCGGACCAGGGCATGCCGTTCCCCGAGCCGCACATTGCGGCGTTCAACCGGACCGTGGCGGAGCACGGCTTCTACCCGCTCCGGCGTCCGGCGGCGGCGTAGGAGTCTGTCCAACCTCGTTTTTTGCTGTCACACACGGCCCGATTGGGCCAATACTGAAGGGGGGCACACTCTGGGAGCGGCCGGATGAGCACGCCGTTGGACAAGGCATTCGAGATCGTGGCGCGCCAGCATCATCGTCGGGTGTTGGCCTACGCCTTGTCGCTGGTCGACACCCCCCACACCGCCGAGGACCTGGTGCAAGAAGCGTTCCTGGTCGCCTACCGCAAGTTCGAGCAGTTTGACCCCTCCCGCGATTTCGGCAACTGGATGCGCGGGATTGTCCGGCGCAAGTATCTCGAGTGGGTGAAGTCGCGCCGGGAGCAGCCGCTGGACGAGGCGACGTTGACGGCCATCGAGGCCCGGCACCGGCAGTGGGACAACGCGTGGGACGAGGACCGCGGCGACGCGCTGGCCGCCCTGCAAAAGTGTCTGGCTGCTCTTGAGGGCGGGGGACGCCGGCTCGTGGAGTGGTTTTACTTCAGGCGGCTCAGCGGCCGCGCGATTGCCGCACGGCTGTCCGTTTCGGAGGCGGCCGTTCGCAAGCGGCTGGAGCGGGTCCGCGCGGCGCTGCTGGCCTGTGTGGAAAGGAAGCTGGGCGGGGCAGCGGAGACGGCAGGAGCGGACGGATGAGCACGGAACGCGGCGATCAGTTGGCCATGCACGGGCTGTTGCGCGAACTCGCGCGGGCGGGGGCCGGCGCCGGCGCCGGCGACGAGCGCTTTATTGCCGCGCTTCTTGTCCGATGCGGGATTCGGCCGCCGGTCCGGCCCCGTGCCGCGGCGCGGCCGCGCGTGCCGCTCGGGCAGCAGATTCGGGTATCGCGTTCGAGTGTCCCGCGCCTGATAGCGTTGGCCGCGTCGGCACTCGTACTTGCCGGCGCGTGGTTCGCGGCGCGCGTTTTCATGCAGGCGCCGGTGGCGACGCTCGCGCGTGCTGAAGGGCCGGTCCGTTGTGCCGGGCGGCCCGCGACTGCCGGGCAAGCGCTGCGGACGGGCACGGAGCTGACGTGTGCGGACGCGTGGGCGCAGGCGATTATCGTCTACGCCGACGGGTCGCAGGTCGAGTTGCACGGCAGCAGCAGGATGACGGTCGAGGGGGATCGTCGTGCCGGTCTCGCGTTTCTGCACGTGGGCGGGCTGACGGCATCGGTTCGGCCGCGTACGACCGGGCGTTCGTTCGTTGTGCGGACCCCGCAGGCGACCGCCACGGTTCTGGGCACCACGTTCTCCGTTCGCGTGGACCAAGGCGCGACGCGGATCCGGACCGTGGAAGGGCGCGTCGCGTTCGTGCGGCTCTCCGACGGCGCCGCCGTCGTCGTGGAAAGCGGGCGGACGGCTGTCGCCGCCGAGGGCGTCAAGCTGGAGCCCGTGCCGTTCGCGGACGAACCGCCGCCGGTTCCGCCCCCGGCTCCGCTTGCCGTGCGGCCGTGGGAGGTGCCGCCCGCCCGCACGCGCCCGCCGATCCCGGCCGGGCACCGTGTGGTCGACGTGCGCACGTCGGCCGAGCTGGCGGCGGCGGTGCGAGGGCTGCGCAGCCGCACGACGATCCGGCTTCAGCCGGGCACCTATCGCGGCCAGACGTTTGTGCTGGACAACGTGCACGACGTTGCGGTTCGGGGCGCGACGTCGGACTTTCGCGACGCCGTCGTGCTCGGCAACGGCATGGGCAAGCCGCACGAATGGGGCAACGTGTTCGCCGTCCATAACGCACAGAACGTCCTGTTCGCCGATCTGTCCATCGGCGAATCCAGGAACCACCCGATCCAGCTCACCGGCGGCCGGCAGTGCAGGGCCGTACGGCTTTACCATTGCCGCTTGTTCAACGGCGGCGAGACGCTGCTCAAGGCCGGCGCGGGCTGCGACGACGGCGTGGTCGAGTACTGCGTGTTCGAGCACGACAAGCTCGACCCCGCCTCCGGCATGCACGGCGGGGTCGACCTGTTGGAGGGGCGGGATTGGCGGATTGAGCATTCCCTGTTTCGGAACCTGACCGCCGTCGCGCGCGCCGAGCACGCGTTTTTCTACTTCCCGGCCGTCAACGCCAGAGACCGATCGGCCGGGACGGTCGTGAACGGGAACATGTTTGTCAACTGCAACCGGGCCGTAGGTTTCGGCGTGACCGGGCCGGGCGACCATGAGAACGGCCGGATATCGAACAACTTCGTCTGCTACGCGCGAGACTACTTCGACCGGGAGTTCCGCAAACCGGACGGCACGACACAGCGTGAGGGGGCGGACGCCCCGATCACGCTGTGGGGCTCGCGGAACACGCTTGTGCTGCACAACACGATTCTGTGCAATGACAATTTCCGCTGCGCGATTGAGGTGCGATGGCAGACGGAGGGCACACGGATCGCAGGCAATCTGGCCGACGCGCCGATCGGGACCCGCGACGGCGGTACGGCGCAGCTGGTGCACAACAAGCTCGACGCCACGCCTGATATGTTTCTGTCTTTCGATCCAGGCCAGGCCTGGCAGTTGGGTGCGCCGGACGCCGACGGCTGGCCGCGCGTCATCAACGGTGAACCGCCCGATCTGCGGTTGCGCCCCTCGGCCCTTACCACTCTCGAACGTATTCCGGCCTGCCTGGACACCGATTTCTTCGGGGTTTCGCGCTCCGGCGGCGCAGGTAGCGTCTACGGGGCCGCCGAGGCGGGCCCGGCGCCGGGCACGGAGGAGGCGCGGCTGCCTTGAGACTTGACGGATTTCCCGGGGATTTCGCCCATGCTGTCAGATCAGGCCCGAATCGGGGCCGGGCGAGGCTTCAACTCGTGAGTGCACGGGACGGGCTGGAAAGCCCGTCCTACATTCGGATTTCAGACCC
>JAFGHX010000380.1 GCA_016929905.1 Kiritimatiellia bacterium | reverse complement strand
TTGTCCGCCATAGCTCGTAGAGCGACGGCGGAAGCCCTGGGCGTAGTCGTGCTGCGCCCGCCGAAGCGCTGCGCGAAGGTGGGTCGATCCCGCCGCTGCGGCGGGGGTTTCGACAAGGTTTTCGACAAGGTTCTCGACGAAGTTTCAGATGCCAGTCTGGTCCCGAGTGAGCGAACATTCATGAGCGAGGCCCACGCGGCTCTCCTCAACATCAGAATCCGAAGAGGTTGGCCACCCCGGGCTGGAGCCCTTCCTGCCAAGATGGAGGCGCTGCTCCTGTCTCGTTTCGCCGTTCCTCCTTTGGAACATACGGAACCGATTCCAGTTTCCAGTTTCCAGTCTCCAGTTTCAGCCCGAGTACGCCAAGTCCATCTGCTTCGCGGCAGCGACCTCGTCGAGGCGGCCGACGGGCGTGGTGGTGGGCGCGACGTGCAGGGCGTCCGGATCGGTTTCCGCCTGGTTGGCGATTTCGATCATGGCCTGCACGAAGCCGTCGAGCGTCTCGCGCGTCTCGGTCTCGGTCGGCTCGATCATCATGGATTCGGGCACGATCAGCGGGAAGTAGACGGTCGGCGCGTGGATGCCGCGGTCGAGCAAGGCCTTGGCGATGTCCAACGCGCGCACGCCGTGCTCCTTCTGCTGTTTCTTGGCGCTGAGCACGCATTCGTGCATGCAGCGGTCCTTTGTGGGGGTCGCGAAATACGGCCGCAGCTTGGCCAGCACGTAATTGGCATTCAGCACGGCGTGATTGCTGACTTCGCGTAACCCCTCCCGGCCGATCAGGAGCAGGTAGGCATACGTGCGCACGACGACGCCGAAATTGCCGTAGAACGGCGCGATATAGCCGATCGTCTTCGGCGCATCGTAGTCCAGGCTGAACGTGCCGTCCTTGGTCTTGACCACGCGTGAGATCGGCAGGAACGGGCGCAGCCGCTCCACGACGCCGACCGGCCCGGAGCCCGGCCCGCCGCCGCCGTGCGGGGAAGCGAACGTCTTGTGCAAGTTCAGGTGGCACATGTCGAACCCGAGTTCGCCCGGCTTGCAGCGGCCGAGGATCGCGTTGAGGTTCGCGCCGTCGTAATACATCAGCCCGTCGACCGTGTGGACGGCCTCGGCGATCTCGCGGATGCGCGGGTTGAACAGCCCGAGCGTGTTCGGGCTGGTCAGCATGACCCCGGCGGTCTCCTCGTTCAGGGCGGCTGCCAGCGCGTCGGCGTCCATCAGCCCGTCCTTGTTCGATGGGATCGCAACGACGCCGTACCCGCCCAGCGCCGCGCTGGCCGGGTTTGTCCCGTGCGCGGAATCCGGAATGATCACGTGCGTCTTCTTGTTCTTCCTGTCGCGGTGATAGGCGGCCATCAACATCACACCCGTCAGCTCGCCGTGCGCGCCGGCCAGCGGCTGCAGCGTGAATTCGGCCATACCCGTGATCTCCGAGAGCATGCGCTCCGTCTCGTACGTGAGCTGCAGCGCGCCCTGCGTCAGCAGCCCGCCATGCCGGAGCTGCGGCCAGAGCGGATGCACATCGAGGAATCCGCGCAGGTTCGCCATCGCCTCGCACGCTTTCGGGTTGTACTTCATCGTGCAGGAGCCGAGCGGGTAGAAATGGGTGTCCACCGAGAAATTCAGCCGCGAAAGCTCGGTGAAGTGGCGCACCACCTCCATCTCCGGCAATTCCGGCAGTTCCGCCGGCTTCTTCCGCAGCAGGTTCTGCGCGATCAACTCATGGGTCGGCACCGTCCACTTCGGCGCGCGCGCGGCGCGGCGGCCGCGGACGCTCCTCTCGAAGATCAGTTTCATAGGGATCCCCGTGCATAGTATCCGTACTGCCTGTTCTCCTTGTAGAAGAAGCGGCCGTATCCCTCGCTTATGTTGGCGGCGATCGAGTCCGCGGCCCTTACCCACTGCTTGCCCACCGTATCCTTCGCAAAGTAGTCCCAGGCAGTGACGATCTTCCAGGCCCTTTCCCCCAGGTCCATCGCCATATCATAGACCCTCACATCCTCAAGTCTCACCTCTGCCACCTCCCTTCCCGACACATATCCATGACGCGCCGCAGGCCCCATGACGCGCCGCAGGCGCCAATGACCTCCTACACCACGGATTCCAGGCTGGCCGCGAAGATGTCGATCTCCTCTTTGGTCCGCTTCTCGGTGCATGCAACGAGCAGGACATTCTCCATTCCGGGATAGTAGCGCCCGACGGGGAACCCGGCGGCGTAGCCCTTGTCGATGAGCGCGCTGATCACCTCCGCGGCGTCGCGCGGCAGGGTGACGGCGAACTCGTTGAAGAAATGCCGGTCGAACGCGGGCTCGACGCCGGGGATGGCCGTGAGCCGGCTCCAGGCATAGCTCGCGTTGGAGGCGCAGAGTTCGGCCACCTCCACGAGCCCGTGCTTGCCGACGCACGACAGGTACATCAGCGCGCGCAGCGCGCAGAGCGCTTCGTTCGAGCAGATGTTCGAGGTCGCCTTCTCGCGGCGGATATGCTGCTCGCGCGCCTGAAGCGTCAGCACGAAGCCGCGCCGGCCCTGTGCATCTTTCGTGGCGCCCACGATGCGGCCGGGCATCTGGCGCACGTGCTTCCTGAGTGTCGCCATGAACCCGAGGTACGGCCCGCCGAAGGAGAGGGGCAGGCCGAGGCTTTGCCCTTCGCCCGTCACGATATCGGCGCCCATCGCCGCGGGTGTCTGGACAATGCCGAGCGAAATCGGATAGGCCGAGACGACGGCCAGCGCCCCCGCCTCGTGGGCGGCGGCGGCCAGATCGGACAGATCGTCCAGGCAGCCGAAGAAGTTGGGGTTCTGCAGGATGACGGCGGCCACCTTGTCGTTGAGCCGGGCAGCGAACCCCCGGCGGTCTGCCGCACCGCGGGCGATCGGGATCTCTTCGCACTCGATCGACAGGTTCGCCAAGTAGCAGCGCAGCATCGTGCGGTAGATGGGGCTGACGCCTTCGTCGACGAGCACGCGGTTGCGGCGCGTCACGCGCAATGCCATCATGATCGCCTCGAACAGCGCGGTGCCCCCGTCATAGAGCGAGGCGTTCGCCACCTCCATGCCCGTCAGGCGCACGATCGAGGTCTGATACTCGTAGATGGCCTGCAGCGTGCCCTGCGAGACCTCCGGCTGATACGGCGTGTAGGCCGTGTAGAACTCGGCACGGCCCGACAGCGCGTCGACGGCGGCCGGGATGAAGTGGTCATAGAAGCCACCGCCGCAGAAGTTCACCAGGTCCGTTCGGTTCAGACTGGCCAGATGCTGCAACCGCTGCGTCATGGTCAACTCGGCCATCCCCTCCGGGATGGCAAAGGCATCCGTCTGCATCTCGGCCGGGATATGCGCAAAGAGTTCGTCGAAACTCCCGAGGCCGAGCGTCTCGAGCATCGCGCGGTCATCTTCCTCGCTGTTCGTGCAGTACGACATATGGGTCATGCGACACCCCTTTTTGCCAGGGTCGAAAAATCGGAACGCCGAAACGGCAGCCGGCCGGGGGATTGGAAACCCCGGCTCTGCCTCGCACAAGCCAGCCATTATAGGGGATCGGAGAGGCAAGCGAAAGATTTCTTTGCCATTGCCCAGCGCACGCGGCACCCCCTCACGGCCGGGCAGGCGCGCACGCGTTCGTCCCTGTCCGCCTCCGGCGTTTCTCCTATGCTTCCCGCATGGACAGTCAGACCCAGCGTGTCGCGATACGGCGCCGGTTCTTTTCGGGGCGGCCGAGCGTGCGGCTCGCCTTCCTGTTCGGCTCGAACGCGGCGGATCGCGCGACCGCCGAATTCGATGTCGACGTGGCCGTGTACCTGGGGGACCCCGGCGGGGAAGAGCGGCTCTGGCGTGAGCTCACCCGGCTGCTCGATACGGAAGTGGATCTGGTCCTGCTCGACCGCGCGCCGGCCACACTGGTTTCGGCGGTCTTCAAACAGGGCATTGCGCTGACCCCCGGGTTTCTCTGGGGCAGCCTGCATTAACGCTTGTAATTGGCGGACGCTCCCCTATAATGCGAATTTTCCGGCGGGGACTGTCGGCTCCGGAAACAGATGCCGGTTCCGGCCGCCCCACGAACCATCAACCATTGACCATTGACCATTGACCATCAACCATTCCCCAAAACCATGCACATCGTCGTATGCATCAAGCAGGTCCCTGAGACGACGGACGTCAAGATCGATCCGAAGACGAACACCCTGATCCGGGAAGGCGTGGCGTCCATCATCAATCCGTTCGACATGTACGCCATCGAAGAGGCGGTCCGGATCAAGGAGAAGCTGGGCGGGAAGGTGACGGCCGTCACCATGGGGCCGCCGCAGGCGGAGGCCGCACTGCGGGAGGCTATCGCTCTGGGCGTGGACCATGGGATCCTGGTCTCGGACCGCGCCTTCGCCGGCAGCGACACGTGGGCGACCAGCTACACGCTGTCCAGAGCGATCCAGAAGATCGGCGACTACAACCTGATCATCTGCGGCAAGCAGGCGTCGGACGGCGACACGGCGCAGGTAGGACCGGGTATCGCCATGCAGTTGAAGCTTCCGCAGATCACCTACGTGCGCAAGATCGAGGCCGTTGACCCGACTCGCATCGTCGCCGAACGTTTGCTGGAGGACGGCTACGAGGCAATCGAAGCGCCGCTACCGTGCCTGCTGACGGCGGTGAAGGAGCTGAATGAGCCGCGGCTCCCGTCCCTGAAGGGCAAGCTCGCGGCGAAGAAAGCCAAGATCGTGCATTGGACAGCCGCGGATCTGGGGGCCGACCCGAAGAGCCTGGGGCTGGAGGGTTCCCCGACGAAGGTGGTCAAGATCTTTACGCCCCCGCCCCGCAAGGGCGGGGAAATGCTGGAGGGCGAGCCGCAGGAAGCGGCCGCCCGGCTTGTCGAGAAGCTGAAGGACGTGGTCATCGGGGCGGCGGCGGGGTAGTATCGGGTGGCAGGTTGCAGGTGTCAGGTGTCAGGTGTCAGGTGTCAGGTGCCGGGGTTCAGGCGTCAGCATAGGAAAGGCAGTCGGGCACGGATGTTGGCCCCTGAAACCTGAACACTGAAACCTGCTCGCCTGCACGGTTGCGAGAGGGACAGCGGCATGGCAGAAGATCCGATCCGGGTTCTGAACGACAAGTGTGTCGGCTGCGGGCTGTGCGTGAAAGCCTGTCCGTTTGCGGCGATCGCCCTAGCCGACGGGCCCGAACGCGAAGGGAAGAAGCGCAAGCTGGCGCTGATCGACCTGACGAGGTGCACGCTGTGCGGGGCTTGCGTGGACTCGTGCAAGTTCGACGCGATCCTGATCAAGGAGAAAGCGGCCGAGAACGCGGCGAACCTGGCGGACTACAAGGACGTCTGGGTCTTTGCCGAGCAGGCGGGCGGCGAGTTCCACTCGATCGCCTACGAGATGCTCGGGGCCGGCCGCGAGCTGGCCGACCAGCTCGGGTCGCGGCTGTGCGCGCTGCTGCTCGGCAGCCATGTCGGCGGGAAGGCAACCGAACTCATCGCGCGGGGTGCGGACGTCGTGTATCTGGTGGACAAGCCGGAACTGGGCTACTATCAGGACGAGCCCTATGCCGCGGTCATCACCGAACTGGTCAACCGCCACAAGCCCAACATCCTGTTGTGCGGCGCGTCGACGATCGGGCGCAGCCTGGTCTCGCGCGTGGCCGTTGCCACGCATGCCGGGCTCACCGCCGACTGTACGGGCCTGGCGATCGATCCCGAGACCCGGAACCTGCTTCAGACACGCCCCGCCTTCGGCGGCAACATCATGGCCACCATCATCACCCCCTACCACCGCCCGCAGATGGCGACGGTACGGCACAAAGTCATGAAGGAGCCCGCCGTCGACACGAACCGCACGGGCCAAACGCGGGTGGAGGACGTGGCGCAGGCGCTGCTGGCCTCGCGCACGAAGCGGGTGAACTTCGTGCCCGAGAAGGAGTCGACCATCAACCTCGCCGAGGCCGACATCATCGTCTCGGGCGGCCGCGGCCTGCAGAAGCCGGAGAACTTCTCGATCATCCGCGAATTGGCCGAAACGATCGGCGCCGGGGTCGGCGCCTCGCGCGCGGCGGTGGACGCGGACTGGATCCCCTACTCCCATCAGGTCGGCCAAACGGGCAAGACCGTCTGCCCGAAGATTTACCTCGCCTGCGGCATCAGCGGGCAGATCCAGCATCTGGCCGGCATGTCGTCATCCGATATCATCGTGGCCATCAACAGGGATCCCGACGCGCCGATCTTCAAAGTCGCGACCTACGGGATCGTGGGCGACCTGTTCACCATCGTGCCGATGTTGACCCAGGAATTCAAGAAGGTGCTCGGGAAGTAGAGGCTGCCATGAAACAACGCCGCGTGCTGTGCCTGACCGTATCGCTTCTGCTCGCGCTGGGATTCTGCGTACCCGTCGTTTCGGCGCGGGGCGCACAGGGTCCGATCCTGCTCATTGTGCCGGACCGTTTTCGCGTCGTGCAGCTTTCCTTCGACGTGGCCTATCTGCGCCCGCTCGTTCTGCTCTCCTATCGGGGCGACGCGGACACGCGCCGGCCGTTGCTGCACGTGTGGCACCAGGGCAAGTGGGTGTATATCAGCGCCGAGGACTACGAGCAGGGCGCCTTCTTCCGGCAACAGCCGAGCCGGGTCCTCATCGTCGGGCGGGAAGAGGACGTATCGCCGACGCTGGTGCAGGCTTCAAGCTGGTGCGCGGCCGTCAAACGCCTGGGCACGCTGGACATCGCCGGGCTCGTCAACAGCCTGGGGGCGGAGCTGCAGTTGAGGCCGGCGGAGATCAAGTGGCTCGCAGCCCGGTACGGGTTGACCGTCATCGAACGCAACGCCGAGCGCAGGCGCTCGAACCGCTCCGTGCGACGCGCGGCCCCGGCCAGACCGCCCAAACCGAAACCCGCCTACGACGAAGCCCCCGAGCCCATTGCCGAGCCCGTCGCCGAGCCGGAACCGCCCGTCATGTAGCGTTCCGGCGCGGGCGCGATCAGAGTTCCGTATCGAGTTCCGCGCGCACGGCGCGTGCGATGCCCTCGAGGGTCACGGGCTTGCGCAGGTATCGGCCCGCACCGAGCCCCTGCGCCACCGTCACGCGGTCCGATTCTTTGTACCCCGACACGATCAGCGCGCGCTGTTCCGGCCGGATGTCCCTCAACCGCTGAAACGTCTCCGTCCCGTCCATTCCGGCGCCCATGATCATGTCGAGGATGACCAGATCGGGAAACGGCTTGCGGGCGGCCGCGCGTTTCGCAAACAGATCCACGGCCTCCTCCCCGCTCTGCGCGCCCTCGACCGAGTACCCCAGCCGCGACAGGATCCGCGTGAACACCTCGATCTGGATGGGATCGTCGTCCACGACGAGGATCGATTCCTGCCCGCTCGGGATCTCGCCCTCGATCTCCTGCTTGATCTCGTCGCGGCAGACGGGAAAATACAGCGAGAAGGTCGTGCCTTTCCCGACCTGGGTGACCATATCCACATAGCCTTTGTGGTCCGTGACGATGCCGTACACCACGCTCAAGCCCAGGCCGGACCCCCGCTTCTTCTTGGTCGTCTTGGTGGTGAAAAACGGGTCGAAGATCTTGTCCTTCACCTCGTCCGGTATGCCGGGCCCGTCGTCGGCGACGGCGACCCTGACGTACTCGCCCGGATTGACGGTGACGTAGTTGCCGAACGGCTTGTCGAGGTAGACCGTGTCGGTCGTCACGACCAGGTGTCCCGCGTCGCCCATGGCGTCAATGGCGTTCTGGCACAGGTTCTGCAACACGCGCATCAGCTGCGGCGCGCCGCCCATGACGTTGGCCAGTTGCGCCTTGGGATAGCAGTCGATGCGCATCGCGTCCGGCGCCACCCCGCGCCGGAACGATTCGACAATCTCCTCGACCATCGCGTTGAGGTTCAGCACGTCCTGCTTGACATTGCCGCGCCGCGACAGCGCGAGCAGGTCCTGATTGATGTCCGCGATCTGGCGTGCCGCATTCGCGATGAGCTCCACGTCCTTCACCGAGCGGCTGCCCTCGGGCAGGTCCTTCTTGATGATGTCCGGATACACGAGCAGCGGCATCAGTAGGTTATTGAAATCGTGCGCGATCTGGCCGGCGAACAGCGCCGTCGCTTCCAGGCGCTTGACCCGATCCAACTGCGACTGAGCGGCCTTCAGATCCTGTTCCGCCTTCATACGCGCGGTGATGTCGCGGCTGATCCCCACCAGCCCGACGATCTCCTCCAACTCGTCGCGCAAAGGCACCTTCGTCGTCGAGCTCCACTGCGTGCTGCCGTCCGGCCGACGAAGCCGCTCCAGCTTGTCGATAATCGGAATGCCCGTGCGCATCACCTTCTGGTCGTCCTCGAAGAACTCGCGCGCCTGCTCCTTGCCGAAAAAGTCGAAATCCGTCTTCCCGGTGGCCCCGGCCGGCTCGCCGATCCCGACCAGTTCCGCGAGCGCGCGGTTGACGCGCAGGAAGCGGCACTGGACATCCTTGAAGTAGATCCGGTCCGGTATGTTGTCCATCAGCAACTGCAGCAGGTCACGCTCCCGCGCGAGCGCGTCTTCCTTCTCGCGAAGTTGCCCGATCGTGGCGCGCAGGTGCTCCTCGCTGTCGAGCAGGCCCCGGTTCGCGGATTCCAGCTCCTGCGTCGTCTGGCTCAGTTCCTGTTCGCGGTCGCGCAGCGCCTGTTCGGCGCGCTGGCGTTCCGTGATATCGCGAATGAAGAAACACAGCTGCCCCTCCGCGGTCACGTGCAGGGCCGTCACGGCGATTTCAGACGGAAAACTCGTACCGTCCAGCCGCTTGCAGTGCGCCTGCAGCAGGACATGGCGTTTGGCCTGCAGGTTGTCCGTAATCGAATCCAGCAGCGCTTCGTCGGCGCCGTAGACCAGGTCGAAAATGCCGAGCGGAGCGAGCTCGGTCTTGGAGCAGTTGAACAGCTTGGCCGCCCGGTCGTTCACTTCCACCACGCGGCCCTTCTGATCCGTCATCAGGACGCCGTCGTACATGTTCTGCAGCAGTTCCTGGTAGCGGGACCCGTCCACCAGGCTGCGCAGCATGACGACCGTACGGCTCGGATCCGCCGGCCGCCGCAAGGCGTCGGCCGCGTCGGCCTCGGGCATGGCGTGCGACGCCGGCAGAGAATCGGCCTCGGGCGGAATGTCGATCCGCACCGTCTGGCTCAGCTTCTTGATGGGTTTCTTATCGCTCATGTTCAACCCCGGTCCGCACACCGTCGCGCGGCGCGGAAGGATGGAAGAATGGGGCCGGGGTTGCCCCGCACCCGCACCGGCGAATTCCGGCGCATTCCGCCATTCCCTCGGCCCTCCAACCGTCCAGGCGTCCAGTCTTCCAGTCCCGCGCAGGCAACTCACTCCGCGCCATAGCCATGCTCCTCGGCGGGGAAGGTTCCCGTTTCCACCTCTTGGCGGTACGTCTCGAACGCCTGTTTCATGGCGGCGCCCAGATCGGCGTAGCGCTTGGCAAACTTCGGCGTGAAGGCCGCGAACAGGCCCAGCAGGTCGTGCGTGACGAGGATCTGTCCGTCGCAGCCGGGGCCGGCGCCGATGCCGATCGTCGGAATGCCGACCGCCGCCGTAATCTCCGCGCCCAGTTCCGCCGGCACGCACTCGACCACGAGCGCGAATGCGCCGGCCTCCTCCAAGGCGCGCGCGTCACGCAGCAGGGCCGCGGCCTGCGCCGGTTTGCGGCCCTGCACCTTGTACCCGCCGAATTCGCGAATGCTCTGCGGCGTCAACCCGATGTGGCCGAGAACCGGAATGCCGTTCTCGACGAGGGCGCGGACGAGCGGAACGCGGACGGCGCCGCCCTCGATCTTCACCGCGCCCGCGCCGGCGGACTTGACGAACCGGCCGGCATTGCGCATGGCCTCTTCCATGGAAACCTGGTACGACATGAAGGGCATATCGGCCGTTACCAGGGCGCGCTCGACTCCGCGCGCGACGGCGCCGGTGTGGTGCAGCATCTCCTCCATCGTGACGGGCAGAGTGGTCTCATAGCCCAGCATCGTCATGGCCAGCGAGTCGCCCACCAGGACGAGCGGGATTCCGGCCTCATCGATGAACCGGGCCGTGGCGTAATCATAGGCCGTCAGGCAGGCGAGCTTGGCCTGGCCCTTCAGCGCCCGAATCCGGCTCGCCGTCCATTTTCCCTCGGATTTCATGCCTCTGAGTGCCCGCGGCCCGGGCCTCGGTCCTCCCCGGTACAACTCTTCTGTTAGCCATTTTTGAGGCGAAAAGTCAAGCTTTTGCCGACGCCGCACGCGGGCGGGATACCCGAAAACTGTTGTGAACGCCGGCTTTTTTGTGCAAGGATCTGCGCGGAAATCGATTAATAGACGGGAGGCGAACATGGCCACCGATCCCAACGACACGCGCAGCGAGGTCATTCGACTGGCCATCGAACACCGGGCCCGGATATGGGGTTACCTCATGGGCCTGACGAAGGACCCGTACAAGGCCGAAGACCTGCTCCAGAATACGTACGTGGTCGTCTACGAGAAATGGGACCGCTACACGCTGGGCACGAATTTCCTGGCATGGGTCCTCACGATCGCGCGGAACCAGTTCCTGATGTCCGTCGACCCCAAGCGCCACCCGCTGGTGGCCACGGAAATGGACGTGTTGGAGCGGGTCCTGAGCGAAGCGGCGGCCGAGGAACGGACCGACGTGCTGGCGGCGCGTCGCGAAGCGCTGTCGGTCTGCCTGGGCAAGCTGCGGTCGAAGGACCGCCGCGTCATGGAACTGCGCTATGCCGAAGGGCTGTCCTGCATGGAAATCGCGAAACAGGTCGGCGCCTCGCTCAACGGGCTCTACTCCCTGCTCTCGCGCCTGCGCGACCTGCTGCGCGATTGCGTGGAGCGCCAACTGCGCGTGCTGGAGACCGGCTGATGCCTGCAAAAGCGCACATCGAGTTCGAACGCTACCTGGCCGGCGACATGTCGGCCCCGGAAACGGAACGCTTTCTGGGCGGCGTCGAACGCTCGCCGGAAGATCGGCGCCGGCTCGCCCGGCTGATCGAGGACCAGGCGCTGCTGTTCGATATCCTGCACGAGCGGGCAGCCGCGCGGCGGCCGCACGCGTCTGCCCGGCGAACAGAGCCGGCCGCGCGGCCGAGCAGCGCCGCGAAGCTCCTGCCGCGCGTCGAACGGCGTGCGCCGTGGGCACGCTGGGTGACGGCCGCCGCCGCCGTCCTGCTCATCGGCGTGGCGCTTCTGGTTCGGGAACACTGGGCGGCACTCACGCACCTGACCCTCGCGCCGCCCGTCGCCCGGATCGAGCGCGCACGGGGCGAGATATGGACCGTCTCGGACGGGACCCGGCGCCGAGCCCAGGCGGGCGAGTCGCTGCGTGTGGGGCAGGAGCTGCAGACGGCGTCCGGCGCCGGTTTAGCCGTTGTCGCCTGCGAAGACGGGACCCGTGCCGAACTCTCGCCCGATACGGCGGCGGCCTTCGCGCCGGCTTCCTCGCGCCACGTCACGTATGAACTGCTCGTGACCCGCGGCACGCTCTCGGCATCCGTCGCCGCACAGCCGCCCGGCAAGCACATGCTCGTCCGCTCCCCGCACGTCGACATCGCCGTGCTCGGCACCCGGTTTGTGCTCGCCGTCCGACCCGGCGCCTCGCGCGTCACCATGCAGGAAGGCGAAGTCCGGATCCGGAACCGGAACACCGGCGAAACCGCGCTGCTCCATGCCGGCGACCAGGCTGTAGTCGACAACCAGCGCGTCCACATCGCCGCCCGGCCCCAGATCGCGAAACGCCTTCCGCCCACCGGCACCGCGCAGCGACCCGTTGTCGTGGGCTTCACGCTGATCAATGCCGACACGAACCTGCCGATCCCCGGGTTCGACCCAATGGCCCAGAATGCCGTCTTGAATCTGGGGACCCTCCCCACGACCAACGTCGCCATACGAGCCGACACATCCCCGCGGATCGTGAAAGCCGTCGCATTAGAGTACGATGGCCAGCCCAAGAAAGGCCTTGAAGGCGTGTACCCCTACATGCTGTGGGGCGATTCCCTGGGAGTCGTCTCCGGATACAGGCCGACGCCCGGATGGCACACGGTCAAGGCCGTCCCCTATGGCTATGCACCCGGGGAGGAAGCGGCCGATACTCGCACCCCCTCCATCGCGAATGCTCCCATAGGCGTCGGGCTCACCCTGCGGTTCCTGGTCATCGACACGCCGTAAGTCGAAGAAGGGACGCCGAGTTGAAGATTTCCCGCAAGGTTCCGGGCCGATATTGAATAACCCTGCAGGACGGGCCGGAGTCCAGGGGTTTGGCGCCACGTTAGATGAAAGGAAAAGGGCCATGAGAAGAAAAAAGATATCCCGCTGTCTGCTCGCATCGCTCGCCACGTTCTGTATCACGCTCGTTCAGGTTCGGACCGCCGCCGCCGCCGCGGCAGCCGCGCCGACGTTCAGCAAGAGCAGGGGGTTCTACGACTCGGCCATCAGCGTGACGATCTCGACGGCCACCTCGGGCGCAACGATCCGCTACACGACCGACGGCCGCGCGCCGAGCGCCTCCGTCGGCACGGTCTACGGCGGGTCTCTCACGATCCCGGCCACCACCCCGCTGCGCGCCGTGGCGCTGGCCGGCGGGATGACGCCCTCCCCCGTCACCACCCACACCTACATCTTCCTCGACAAGGTGCTGACCCAGTCGCGGCCGGCGGGCTACCCGACCCAGTTCTACACCCGCCACGGGCTGAAAGCGGCCGACTATGCCATGGACCCGGCCGTCTACAACGACTCGCGCTACAGCGGCATGATCAAGAACGCGTTCAAGAGCATTCCGACCCTCGCCATCACGATGCCGGCCGCCGACCTGTTCGGCAACGGGGCCAAGGACAGCGGGGTGTACTTCAGCGGCGGGACCGGCGGCACGCCCGAGCCGGAGAAGGACTGCGCCGCGGAGTGGATTCGGGCCGGCGGCGGCTCGACTCAGGTCGACGGCAAGCTGCGCTCGCACAGCCACCGGCAGATGAAAGGCGCGCTGCGGCTGCTGTTCAAAGCCCCGGCGAAGTTGAACTACGCGCTGTTCGCCGACGCGCCGCTCGGTTCGAGTTCGGCCAAGTCGACCTTCGGCAAGCTGATGCTGCGTTCGGGCAACAACGACTGTTTCGCGGGCAACCCGACGACCGAGGGCCCGCAATACACGACGTACATCAAGGACGAATGGGCGCGTCAGACGCAGATCGCGATCACGGGCGCCGGCAACCACGGCCATTTCTGCCATCTCTATCTCAACGGCCTGTACTGGGGCCTGTACAACGTGTGCGAACGCACGGACGCGCGGTGGGCCGCCGACAATTTCGGCGGGGCCAAGACCGACTGGTACGCGAACATGGGCGAGGGCGACATCACGGGCAATACGGCGCGTTGGAACTACTTCCGCAGCGGGTTGACCGCCAAGAACATGGGCACCGCCGCCAACTACACCGAGTTCAAGAACTACCTGGATGTCCAGGACTTCTGCGACTATATCCTCGTCTGCTGGTACTGCGGCGGCGCGGACTGGCCGGGCCACAATTTTTACGCGACGGCCCGCACCAGCCCGGCCGCTCCGATCCGGTTCTGGGTCTGGGACGCCGAGGCCTCCTGGGGCACCAGCGCGGGCCGCGCCAACACCGGCGCGTGGGTCAGTCCCGGCTTTCTCTCGACCACCCCGGACAGCAACACGGCTACGCAGTACGCCATCGCGCGCGCGTTCCGCGCCGCCTGGAAGAGCCCGGATTTCCGCATCCTGTTTGCCGACCGGCTCTACGAGCACGGCTACAACGGCGGGTTGCTCACCGACTCGAAATCCAAGGCGCGCTGGGACACGCTGGTCAGCTATGTGGAGGACGCCGTGGTGTGCGACACCGCGCGCTGGGGCGACTCGCTGCACGACGCCTACGACACGTCGCACCCGCTCTACACCCCGCACGGGCACTGGACCCCGGAGATCAACCGCGTCCGCAACCTGATGACCGGCAATGCCGACCAACTCCGCAACGCCTGCCGGGCGGCCTCCATATTTGGCTTCCCGGTCTATCCCTCGCTCGATCCGCCCGCCTTCGCCCAACGCGGCGGCACGGTCGCCGCGGGCTTCAAGCTCACGATCAGCAAGGCGCAGAGCGGCACGATCTTCTATCGCACCGACGGCGGCGATCCGCGCGATTCCGGCGGCGGCGTCGCTTCCGCCGCGGACGGCTACGATGCGCCCGTCACGCTCAGCGCGACGTGCACGGTGAAGGCTCGGCTGAAAAACGGCAGCACCTGGAGCGCACTGGAATACGCGGCCTTCACCGTCACCGGCTCCGTGCCGCAGCCGCCGGCGGCGCCCGGCAATCTGAGCGCCACCGCACAGTCGTCGAGCCAGATCAAGCTGACGTGGCAAGACAACAGCGGCAACGAGTCCAGCTTCCGGATCGATCGCAGCACAAACGGGTCCACCTGGAACCAGCTCGCCGCGCCGGGCGCGAACGTGACGGCCTACACCGACTCCGGGCTGGCCGCCGCCACGAAGTACTACTACCGGGTTCGCGCCGAGAATTCCGCCGGTGACTCCGCCTACTCCAGCGTCGCCACCGCCACGACCGACGGCAACGCACCGCCGGCGCCAAGCAACTTCAGCGCCGCGGCCGCCTCCTCGACCCGGATCGACCTCGCCTGGACGGACAACAGCTCGAACGAGGAGAACTTCAAGATCAAGTGGGGTACGAGCAACGCCAGCCTCCTCAACGACATCAGCGTCGCCGCCAACGCGACAAGCTACTCGCACACCGGGCTCACGCCGGACACCACCTACTACTACCAGATCAAGGCCGAGCACGCCACGCTCGGCGACTCGGCCTACACCCCGGTCGCCAGCGCCAGGACGAGTCTGTCGCTGCCAGCCGCGCCGAGCGCCCTCACGGCCTCGGCGCAATCGCCGGCCTCGATCAGCATCGCGTGGACCGACAACAGCGGCAACGAGACGGGCTTCAAGGTCGACCGCCGCCAGAGCGGTACCGATCCGTGGGTGCGCATCGCCACGCCGGGCGCCAACGCCACCCGCTTCACCGACACCGGACTTGTGGAGAGCACCCAGTACTACTACAAAGTGAAGGCCACCAATGGGGCCGGCGACTCCGGCTACTCCAATATCGCCGCGGACACCACGCCGGCCGCGCCCCAGCCGCCGGATGCGCCGAGCGGGCTGGCCGCGGTCGCCACCTCCTCGACCCGGATCGACCTCGCCTGGACGGACAACAGCTCGAACGAGGAGAACTTCAAGATCAAGTGGGGTACGAGCAGCGCCAGCCTCCTCAACGACATCATCGTCGCCGCCAACGCGACAAGCTACTCGCACACCGGCCTGGCGCCCAACACCACCTACTCCTACCAGATCAAGGCCGAGCACGCCACGCTCGGCGACTCGGCCTACACGCCCGTGGTCAGCGCCACGACGCCGGCCGGCAGCAACGGCACCGGCGCCTTCCTGGAACAGGACGGGCTGGTCGTCATGGAAGTCGAATCCATCCCGGCCAGCGAGGCTTGGGTTCTGGAGACCGAGAGCACCGGCTACAGCGGCGCCGGCTACTACCGCTGGGACGGCCCGGACTACTTCAGCGACTCCACACACGGCGTTCTGCTCTACACGTTTAAGATCAGCAGCGCGGGCACCTATCATTTCCGCTGGCACAACCGCCACGACAACCCGACGGATCCCACGGAGTGGAACGACACGTGGGTCAGCATGGACGACGGCGTCCCGGTGAAGTGTTTCCAGGGCAACAACAACGTTTGGAACTGGGTCTGCGCCTTCGAGCCGTCCTTCGGCGTGTTCGAGTACGATCCACGCTTCACGCTGGCCGCCGGCTACCACACCCTCCGCATCGCCGGCCGCTCTTACGGACATAAGATCGACCGGATCCACCTGTACAAGGACAGCGTATCGAACCCGACGAGCTTCGCGCATCCTGAATCCGCGCGCGAAGGCGACCCGATCGATCAGCCGCCCGCCGCGCCGTCGGGCCTGTCGGCCGCGCCTGTATCGAGCACGCGGATCGACCTGAAGTGGACCGACAACAGCTCGAACGAGGAGAACTTCAAGATCCGCTGGTGCACCGACGGGGTCAGTTTCGACGACAATACGCTCGTCGCGGCGGCCAACGCCACCAGCATCGCACACACCGGGCTGACGCCCAATACCACCTACTACTACAAGATCAAAGCCGAGCATGCCGCGCTCGGCGACTCGGCTTACACGGCCGTAGTCAGCGCCACGACGCCCGTCGACGCACAGCCGCCCGCCGCGCCGTCGGGCCTGTCGGCCGCGCCCGTCTCGAGCACGCGGATCGACCTGAGCTGGACGGACAACAGCTCGAACGAAGAGGACTTCAAGCTGCGCTGGGGCACGACGGAAGCCGACCAGCCCAACGCCATCATCCTCGCGCCCGACTCCACCGCCTGCAGCCATACCGGCTTGGCGCCGGACACCACCTACTACTACCGGCTCCAGGCGGAACACAGCACGCTCGGCGATTCGGCCTACACCCCCGTGGTCAGCGCCAAGACGCCGGCCGACGACGGGGCGCTTCGCAAGTGGCAGACGAAATCGCTCGACTTCGTCGGCCCTGCCTCGTCGGAGACGGATGCCAGCCCGAACCCATTCCTGGACTATCGGCTCCAGGTTCGGTTCACGGCGCCCAGCGGCAAGGACTACGATGTGCCCGGCTTCTTCGCCGGGAACGGCAGCGGCGGCGGAAGCGGGAACGTCTGGCGCGCGCTGTTTACCCCCGACGAGCCGGGCACCTGGCGCTACCGCGCCTCGTTCCGTGCGGGCGCCAACGTCGCCGTGGATCTGGCGCCGGAGGCGGGTGCGGCGGCCGGTTTCGACGGGGCGAGCGGCTCGTTCGAGGTCGAGGACGCCGATCCCGGCGCGCCCGGCTTCCTGAAACTGGGCCGGCTCGAGTATGCGGGCGGCCACTACCTCAAGTTCCGCGACGGCGGCTACTGGCTCAAGACCGGTGCGGACAGCCCGGAGAACTTCCTCGCCTACGACGGGTTCGACAATACCGTGGCCGGCCCGTTCGACCTGCACACCTACGCCGCGCACGAGGCGCACTGGAACAGCGGCGACCCGGACTGGGGCGGCGGCAAAGGCAAGGGCATCATCGGCGCGCTGAACTACCTGGCCTCGCAGCACGTCAATTCCGTCTACTTCCTGCCCATGAACATCGGCGGCGACGGCCAGGACACCTGGCCGTTCGTCGGCCCGATCGTCGCGGCCGGCAGCACGGCCAACGACAACCTGCACTACGACATCAGCAAGCTGGCCCAATGGGAAATCGTGTTCGCGCACGCCCAGCGCCAGGGCATCGTCCTGCACGTCGTGCTGAACGAAGCCGAGGGCCCGAACAAGAAGGAACTGGACAACGGGGAACTCGGCGTCGAGCGCAAGCTCTTCTACCGCGAGATGGTCGCCCGGTTCGGCCATCACAACGCGCTGCAATGGAACCTGTGCGAAGAGTACAATGTCGGCTGGGATCTCGGCGCCGACCGGATCAGGAACTTCGCGCAGCAACTCGTCAACGTCGATCCCTACGACCATCCCGTCACCGTGCATCATGCCGGCGCGCTTGCCGACATCTGGGCCGAGTTCCTCGGCGATCCCCGGTTCAGCCTCACATCGTTCCAGACAGGCAATCCCGACACCATCGACGAATGGCGCGCGTTGACGCGCGACGCCGGGCGCCCTCTGCCCATCTGCCTGGACGAGTACACGGTGAACAACGAGTTCGACCCGATCTGGGCGCCTTTGAACGACCCCATCGCGCTGCGCAAGGAGAAGTTCTGGGCCATCTACCTCTCCGGCGGCATGCAGGAACTGATTCTGGCGACCATGCAGGAGGTCAACGACTTCACCGTGTTCCAGGACAGTTGGCGCTACATGGGGTACGCGCGCAAGTTCCTCGAAGAGAACACTCCCTACTGGGATATGGAGCCGTGCGACTCGCTGCTCGGCGGCGAGGCGGTTTACACCGGCCGGATGGGCGTCTGTTCCGGCCAGGTCTTCGCCGCGATCGGCCAGGTCTACGCCGTTTACCTGCCGACGGCTTCGACGACGGGCAGCCTGGATCTGCGCGATGCGCCGGGCCGTTTCCTGAAGCGCTGGTTCAACCCGCGCACGGGCGCGTTCGAAGGCACGGCGACGACCGTCTCGGGCGGCGCATGGCTCGCGCTCGGCGCGCCGCCCAGCAGCAGCTCCGAAGACTGGGTCGTGCTCCTCCAGACAACCGCCGCGCCGGCGGCGCCGACGGCGCTCGCCGCCGAGCCCGCGGGGACAACGCGCGTCCGATTGACCTGGCGCGACAGCTCGGCCACGGAAGAGAACTTCAAGGTCAAGCGCGGCACCGACGGGGTGAATTTCCCCGACGAGACGATTGTCGCCGCGAATCAGACCTGCCTCGTGGACGAAGGGTTGACCCCGGGCGCGACCTACTACTACATCGTCAAGGCCGAGCACGCCACGTATGGAGACTCCCCCTACTCGCCCGCCGTCGCGGCCACGACACTTGGCGCCGAGCCGAGCGTGGCCGCCTTCCAGGACGGACTTCTGCCTTCGGCCGGCTACGCGGGAACGCGCGACACGCAACTCGACAGCGAGAACCCGGCCGTGAACCATGGAACCGCCGCGTCGATAGGTGTCGACGGCTCGCCGGACCTCGGCGCGCTGCTGAAGTGGGATCTGGCCGCCATTCCCGTCGACAGCCGGGTGCTCGCCGCAACGGTCACGCTCGAGGTGCTCAACAACAGCCCGGATACGTACGAGCTGTATGCGGTCAAGCGGAACTGGTCCGAAACGCAGGCGTCCTGGACCCAATACGCGGCCGGCAGCGCCTGGCAGCAGGCCGGCGCGCAGGGCGCGAACGACCGCGGCAGTGCGGCGCTGGGCGCCGTCCCGGCCGTGTCCATGGGGCCGGCCTGCATCCCGTTGAATGGCGACGGCCTGGCGCTGGTTCAGGCCTGGGTCACCGACCCGGCCGCCAACAACGGCCTGACGATTCAGGGCTACACGCAAGGGGACGGCACGGCATTTGCGGCACGGGAGGCGGCGCTCGCGTTCGTTCGGCCCAAGCTCACCGTGCGCTACGTGGCCGGCGACACGCCCGCCGTGGCCACGCCGCAAATCAGCCCGGCGGGCGCCACATTCGACAGCTCGGTAGCCGTGACCCTCTCCTGCGCCACGGCCGGGGCGACCATCTTCTACCGGACCGATCAGACGGATCCGACGGATCTCTCGTATCACGGGCTCGGGACCAGCCCGCGCGTGGTGACCCTGACCGAGTCGGCCACGCTCAAGGCGCGCGCCTACAAGGCCGGCATGGCAGCCAGTGCCGTGGCCTCGGCCTCGTTCGTCAAGACGGGCGACACCAACCCGCCGGCCGCCCCGACGGACCTGGCGGCGGTGCCCGTCGCCGGCACGCGCATCGATCTGTCCTGGACAGACACCAGCTCGAACGAAGAGGACTTCAAGCTGCGCTGGGGCACGACGGCCGCCGACCAGCCCAACGCCGTCATTCTGGCGCCCGACACCACCGCTTACAGCCACACCGGCCTGACGCCGAACACCACCTACTACTACCGGCTCCAGGCGGAACACAGCACGCTGGGCGACTCAGCCTACACCCCGCTCCTCAGCGCGACCACGCCCGCCGGCACGACGCCCGGCACGATCGAGGTCCGGATCGCCGCCGGCCCCGACGACATCGAGCAGCCGCAGGACGGCACCATGGACCTGGCGAGCAGCGACCTGGAACTGACGGAGGACGGGGCCAAGACACAGCTCGTCGGCCTGCGGTTCACCGGCGTGGACATTCCGGCCGGCGCGTCCATCACCGCCGCTTACGTCCAGTTCGAAACGGACGAGACCGGTTCCGCCGGCACCAGCCTCAAGATCGGGGGGGAAGCCGCGGCCGACGCGCGCCCGTTCACGGCCGCCGCGTACGATGCCGGCGCCCGCCCGCGCACCGCCGCTTCCGTCGCCTGGAGCCCGCCCGCGTGGAACAGCGTCGGAGAGGCCGGCGCCGCGCAGCGCACGCCGGACCTGTCGGCCGTCATCCAGGAAACCGTCGATCAACCCGGCTGGCAAACGGGCAACGCGCTGGCCCTGTTCATCTCCGGCAGCGGCAAGCGCGTCGCCTGCGCGTTTGAAGGCAAGCCGGCGGGCGCCGCGCTGCTGCACGTCGAGTTCAACTCGATGCCCGGCGACGCCGACGCCGACGGCGTCGCCGACACCTGGGAGCAGGCCCAGTTCGGCAGCACCAG